>DASXHS010000135.1:0-9511 GCA_036488345.1 Candidatus Udaeobacter sp. | reverse complement strand
CGTTGAGAAATGCGCGCTCGGTGAATTCACCTGGACGCGCTGCGGTGGCGCCTGCACGCAGACACGCTTCGAGAACTTTTGCGGAAACGAGGGTGCCGCCGTGACAACTGATCTCGACGAGATCTTCGCCGGTGTAACTAGTCGGTGCACAGTGGACTGAAAGAACGACTTGATCGATCAACTGGTTTTCTGCGCTGAAAATTTCGCCGAGATGCTGAACGTGTGACGCGAATTTCGACGGTTGTTCTTTTCCCCGAAACATCCTGTCCGCTATCTGAATAGCGTTCGATCCCGAAATCCGTACGAGCGCAATGGCGCCTTCACCAGGCGGCGTCGAGATCGCGGCGACTGTGTCAGAAGCGGTCATGCGTTTGGACTCAAATTGTAGGGCAACCGCTTCGGTTGCCAAATAGTGCAGAGATTTCGGTCCGCTCTAGGGCGAACGCATGATATCGCGCAGTGCCGCAATCAACTGCCGATTTTCTTCCATCGTGCCCACAGAAATGCGGATCCATTCAGGCAAGCCATAGCCTTTGAGTGGGCGCACAATGATTTTCCGTTGCAGCAACTTCTGGAACACCGCACAACCGTCGCCGACGTTTGCCATGAGAAAATTTGCAACGGCTGGCACGAAGGGAACCTGCATTTCGGCAAGTTGTTCCTGTAAATAAGCGCGACCTTCGTCTATGACCCGCTTGGTTTCGCGCAGGTGCGCTTCATCATCCAACGCCGCGATCGCACCGGCGTGTGCAACGCTGTTCACATTGAATGGCTGTCTCGTCTTGTGAAGTACTTCGGTTATAGCAGGCGGCGCGATAGCGTAGCCGATGCGGACCCCGGCAAGACCGTGAATTTTCGAGAACGTACGGAGTACAACGACGTTTCGGTCATCGCGAATAAATCGAAGTGTGTCGGGCGGATCGTCGAGGAATTCGAAATATGCCTCGTCAAAAACGACAACGATGCTGTCCGGCACTCGCGACATGAAACTGTCGATCGCGCGCTCCGAGATCAGTGTGCCTGTGGGATTGTTTGGGTTTGGAATGAAAATGATTCGTGTTTTTGCGGTGATCGCATCCAACATTGCATTGAGGTTCTGCTGGTAATCTGGACTTGGCGTTTCAATCGTGCGCACGCCGAAAGCGGTCGCGAGTAGTTTGTAGACGATAAAGGCGTACTGACACGTAATCACGTCATCGCCCGGATTTAGAAAGGCGTGACCGAGGAATTCGATCACTTCGTTTGATCCATTGCCGAGAATTACGTTTTCAGGCGCTACACTAAGGTTCGCGGCGAGCGCTTTGCGCAGGTAAAATCCGCTGCCGTCAGGATAAAGATGCGCATTCCCGAGCGCGGTGCGCATCGCCTGTAGCGCTTTGGGAGAAGGGCCAAGCGGGTTTTCATTCGATGCCAGCTTAACGATTGTGCCCGGATCGACGCCTAGTTCGCGCGCCGTTTCCTCGATCGGTTTCCCGGGTTCGTAAACGGCGAGATCACGCAACTGCGCGTTCGCCAGCTCCCACACTGACGTCATGCGCGAGAGATTAGATGCGAGGGCCGTAACTTTGCAATCCGCAGCGATAAATCGGCCTAAATAATCGCGGGGTGGCCGTTATCCGAATGTGGTCGGCTGTTTTCAGCTTCTTTTCGCAATCCTTGAAACTGTACCTCCAGATTCTTGAGCTCGTCGTCAGAGAGGTTCTCCAAATCGACAAGTTGATTGCGCGCGCCTTTCACGGCGCGAATTAGTTCGTCCAACTTGAGGTGCATCGCTTTGGCGTCGCGGTTCTGCGTGTTCTGAATCAAAAACACCATGAGAAAGGTGATGACTGTCGTGGCGGTGTTGATGATCAATTGCCAGGTGTCCGAAAAATGAAACGTCGGTCCGGTGACAAGCCAAACAACAATTACAAGTACAGCACCACAAAATGCCCATGCGCTGCCGAGCACACTGGATGAGCGCTGCGCAAAGCACCGGAACGCGTCCCTGGCGATGCAAAAGAAATCGCGTTTTCGCTCGTTTCTCTTCGCTTGATTTGTCCCGGCATGATTGGCCATGTCACTTAGCATTCGCGCGTGAACCCACGGTTGCGCGCACGCTCGTCCCGCCTCGTAACGGTCGAGGCACAAAGCGGATTGATTTCACCGCTGTTTTAGGGAAGACTTGGCCCCGAATTCATGCAGCAGGTTCAAGGGTTTTCACGTCTGCAAACGGTTCCATCTGAGCCAGCGACTGCTGCCAGGCGGAAGCTTTGGATACTTAGTTCCTGGCGGGACTTGGTGTTGTACGTTGGCACACCGCTGCTGCTAATACCCGCGTTCGCGCTAGCCCAGGCAAAGTGGAGTCCGCAGGACATTTATCTCTTTGTCGCTGCTTTCGGTGCAATGGGTCATCACCTGCCAGGCATGATCCGCGCCTACGGCGATCGAGCATTGTTCGAACGCTTTAAGTGGCGTTTCATTTTGGCGCCGCTGTTTTTAATGGCAGTCTGCGTGGCTTTTTTCTGGTGGGACCTCAAAGGCATTCTCCTGGTGGTTTTCTTCTGGGGAGTTTGGCACGGCTTAATGCAGACCTACGGGTTTTGCCGCATCTACGACGCCAAAACCGGAACGTTCGACACGCTTACGCGCCGGCTCGATTTCGCGATGTGCCTGATCTGGTTTGGCACCGCGGTGGCGCTTTCGCCTTACCGTCTGAGCGACACGCTGGATACTTATTACATGTGTGGCGGGCCGTTTATTCCGCCGTCGGTGGTAAACCTCGGACAAAACTTGATTCTCGGCGCAGCCATTTTTGTGTCGGTTTTGTTCGCCGCGCATTTTATTCGGACCTGGGTCGCGGGGCATCGGCCAAATCCGGTAAAACTTGGACTACTGGTGACCAGCATCACGTTTTGGTGGTATTGCAATAATCTCGTCTCAAACATTCTCGTCGGGATCGCGCTGTTCGAGGTGTTTCACGACGTGCAATACCTGTCGCTCGTCTGGATTTACAATCGCAACCGCGTCGAGAAGGACAGCAACATTGGCGGATTCATGCGATTCGTGTTCCGAAGGAGCGGCTCGCTAGTTGGCCTTTATGTCGGCCTCGTCTTTGCCTACGGCTCAGTTTCCTTCATCAATGCGCATCTGGGAATGGATACCGTCAAACGGATTCTCACCGGTGTGGTAACCGCTTCGACGCTGCTGCATTTTTATTATGACGGATTTATCTGGAAAGTTCGGGAGCGCTCGACACGTCAATCGCTGGGTCTTGCCGGTGGAACCGCTGATATATCGCTCGGCGGTATGCTTCCCAGTTGGGCATGGCACGGGTTGAAATGGGTGGCCGTGTTCATGGTGCCCCTTGGAGCGCTGTGGTTCTGGCAAACGCATCTTGCCGTTCCCGACGTGCAACGGACCGCACGGGTTGTCGCGGATGTGCCCGACGCCGCAAAACCACATCTTGACTACGGCGCCGCATTGCAAAAGGAAGGCAAACTAGATGAAGCCATCGAACAGTACAAACTCGCGCTCCGGTTCGACCCGAAGTACGCAGCAGCGCACATGGACCTTGGCGCTGCGTTGAGCGCTCAAGCCAAATTCGACCCAGCGGTTCCACACATGGAAACAGCGCTGCGGCTGCAACCGAACAACGGCGATTTTCATCTGATGTACGCGAATCTCTTGCAACGGATCGGACGCAACGATGATGCCGCGTTTCACTTCGAAGCTGGCACCCGTCTGAAACCAAACTCGGCTGATGCGCACTACAGTTACGCAGCTTTCCTTCTGGCGGTGGGTAAAATTGACGAATACGTGAGCGAGCTTCGAACAGTTCTCCGACTCAAGCCGAAGTATCCAAGCGCCGAGCTTCGTCTCGCGGACGGACTTTTTGCGAAAGGAAATCTAAAGGAGGCGGAAGGATGTTACCTGGCGGCGCTTCGGGCAGACCCGGAATTAACAGTTGCCTACAACAATTTGGGCAGACTGTACCTGGCTCAGGGCCAGAATTCTCAGGCCGCCGTCCAGTTCACTGAAGCGCTGCGGCGCAACCCTGGATACGAGGAAGCCGAGCAAAACCTCCGCACGGCGAAGGCAGCCGATGCTGAGATTTTTCCGGCCGCGCACCGCTGATCTTGAAAGATCGCGCGCTTCATCTCAATCTTGATGACGCGTGGCCAAACGACTCGGCGGGCCTGCCTCTAGCCGATGCGCGACGCTGGGGCCCGCGCTTGCGTTTTTCCGCGCCCCCGCGACTGACCGAACAGTTCTTTCGCGAGCGGGAGAGGGATCTCGCAGCTCCGTTCCTGCTCTACGGCTCCGGCGACTTTCACTACCTGACGGCGCTCCGATTGCGTTCTGTTGCCGGACCGATCGTCCTTGTTTCGTTCGATAATCATCCCGATTGGGATGTGCGGCCGCCGAAGTGGGCATGTGGCGGATGGGTGAACCGCGCATTGGAACTCCCAAATGTACGGCTCGCGAGTGTTTGGGGCTGCGGCAATTTCGAATGTTGGTGGCCCCATCGGATCTTCGGCAATCGTGGTGCGGAACGCGCCGGAATTCTTGAAGTGCATCCGTGGGCGGACGATCGCCCCTTGAAAGATCGAGAGCGGAAGGGCGCGATCCTGCGTGATAATTGGCGCGACCGTTTTCAAGAATTTGCGAAACGTCTCGCCGGCGAAAATGTCTACGTGACGATCGACCTCGATTGCCTGCGTATCGAAGAGGCGGTGACCAACTGGGAGAGCGGCTGCTTCACAGTCGCCGATCTTGAGTGGGCGGTTGGAAAATTGCACGAATCTTCCCGTATCACTGCAGGTGACATCTGCGGCGCCTATTCGCCTCCGAAATATGCGCGTTGGAAACAAAGTTTCGCTGCTGAGTTCGACCGGCCGAAGCTCGCGCCGCCAAACCTGGAAAAAGCGCGCGCGACAAATTTGGCGACTCTGGAAAAGCTCTGGCCGTTATTAGCTGGATCGTTGTAGGTCGAGCGGACCGCGTGGATCGGCACGTATTATATCGGTCCTTCCGCAATCCTCAGTCAGCTCATTGAAACGAGCAGGATTCCGGCGGTGATCAGGAGCGCGCCGATGGCGAGCCGCGCGCTTAATTTTTCTTTCAACACAACCGCGGCGAGAATCGTGATAAAGATCACGCTCAACCCTTGGAATGGATAAAGATAACTCAGATCGAAGCGCTGTAGCAGGCCGAGCGTCAGAAAAAAGGAAACCGTCATTAGAACCACACCGATGGCAACGCGCGACACGAAATAGGAGTTGCGCATTCCCTTTGTCGCCGAGAATTGCATCGCTTTCTTGAGGATCAGCTGCGCTGCCACAAAGGTGACCAGCGAAATGAGGATGAACAGGAAAGCGAGAAAACTCACAGGCGTTCCTCCATTTTTGCGATCGGCTTTGCTACCAACGCCAAGCCGGAAACAACCAGCGCGATCCCACACCAACGCAATGTAGAAATTAGCTCGCCGAGAAAAATCCAGCAGCCCAGCGGAACAAGAATATCGACCACGCGCGAGAGCGGATAAGCAATATTGAGCGGGATGTAGCGAAGCACGTAAAGCCAACTGATAAAGCTTGCAATGATGAGAACAATCGCCCACCACACCAGCGGCGACGCCAAACCATTGATTCCGGTCCAGGAGAACGCGTCGTCCGGCGCGGCGACCTCGCTTGCACCGCGTTTCAAAAGGAGTTCGGAAGCGAAAACACACACCACGCTCAGGCCGAGTTGCAACCACGGGTTCCCAAAGCCGGATGGCCGATTTTGCATCCGCTTTTTTAGCGCGCGATCAAAGCACCGCAACAGATTTTGAATTACGGTTGGTAGGGCGCGTCACTCCGTGCGCGCCGGGCCTTCGGCGTGCAGAGGACTGCTCCCCTACCATGTGATCGCTGCGCTCTCAAAGCACGTGCGCGTTTGGGAATCGCTGCAAAACTGGATCGTGCCTCGTCGGTCCGAGGTATTTGATCACGCGACGAAAGATCGGATTCAGCAGCGGATTGGTGTGCATGATGTAGAGGTCGAGAGGGACCAATTCGCAGTCCAGATGCAGCTTCGGCTCATAATTGAGCGGATTGCTGTAGTAATACTTCAAGCCTTGTTGCAGCGACCATGAGATGATGTCGCGCAGCGTGTAAAAGTATAAGTGCAAATCGAGCGCGACGCTGTAATCGAGCCCGATGCATTCGTCATAGATCGCGTCGCCGCAGACGAGGCAGAAACTGAACGCCACGATTTTGCCGTTTTGTCGCCAGATGAAAAACCGCGCACGGTCCGGCATCCGCTCTGCAACGGCACGGAAATAATCTTTAGTCAGCGTCTCAAACTTCAACGGCGATCGCTCGTGGACGGCCACATACAGCGGATAGATTTCGTCGACCACAGGTGTGATGTCGTTCACCACCTCCATTTCAACCTTTGGTGCGCGCCCAGCTTTGCGAAACTTCCGGCGCAAATCCTTGCGAGTCGCCTTACTAAGTGTGCCGAAATATTCCTCCCAGTTTGCATACGGGAGCGCCAGCCGCGTCATCGGCATGCTCGGAATGCGCGCGTAACCATTCGCGATCAACGTTTCCAGGGCTGAGCGATAGTTCTTCGGGGAATCCTTAAAGACGACAAGAGAAGCTTTGTTTCGCCTGGCGTAGATCTCAAGACTTGCCTGCAATGCATCTGCCACCCATTGCTCGTCTCTTTCATCGCATGTTCCCAGTTCGCCTGTGCCGGCTCCGCAGCCAACCATCAACACACGCATGGTGAGAAAGCGCGGAAAAACCTTGCGGATTCCGTCGACAATGGAGCGGATCTTGCCCAGCACGCCTTCCACTAAATTTTGCCGGACAAAGAACACCGGCTGAACAGCGCGCACGTTGCCAGAGGCATCATCGAGCAGCAGATAATGATGCTCGAAACCGCACTCCAGCGTTTCTTCCACGATCTCGTAGTAACGATAATCTTTGCACTTATCCTGGAGCGCGCGTTGCCAAGCGTCGCAATTCTGCAACTCGGGCAACTGCACAACTCTGACGGAGCCTTCCGAGACTAGGATGCGGTTAGCGTGCGGCATTGGACAGGCATGGTTGTTCTATCGAAGAAGACTGTCGACAGCTGCAACCGTCTCAAACATGTCATTCTGAGCGGAGCGAAGAATCTCTGGTCACTTCTGGATCGAGTGGCCAGTGCCACAATCCGAGATGTTTCGCTTCGCTCAACATGACACGACAGCAGGCTCGATCGATCGTTGCAGTGTGCCCGCTGCGGATATTGAGGTCGCGTGGGGGATTTGGGATCTCGATCTGGTAAAGGCGTGCTGGCCGCGGACACGCCTGAAGTTTCGAAAGCGATTCTACTGCTGCTTGGACGACTTCTCTTCGATGTATTTGATGACGTCGCCGACGGTTTGCAGTTTTTCCGCATCTTCGTCCGGCACTTCGACCCCAAATTCTTCTTCAAAAGCCATCACGAGTTCGACGATGTCCAGCGAGTCTGCCCCTAAATCCTCAATAAAAGATGCCTGTGGTGTGACCTGTTCCGGGTTCACGCCGAGCTGTTCGACGATGATGTCTTTGACCTTCTCTTCGATCGATTTTTCCGCCATAAAATTTGTTCGGTTGGTGTTAGTCGCACGGAGGTAAGTCCGGCAGCTGCCGGACAGCCCGGCCACAGCATCGCAAGTAAATGAATTAAAGAGGATGTCAATCAAATTTCGGGAGAACGGGACAGTGCAAATGGTCTCATTCCTAGCGAAGTCGAGGAATCTCTGGATCGTCCTCTGAGCGAGTCGGGCATTTAAAAATAGAGATCTCGACTGCACTCGACATGACAAGATGGTGCGGCTAGTCGCGGGGCGATCAGAGGATCTGCAGATAATACACCTTCAAGTTGCCTTCCATTCTGCATCGAGTAGATGGACGTGATGAGCGCTCCGCCCGTCGAGTCTGCCGATCTTCTTGATCTGAAGTTTTTGCCTGAATGGGTGAAAGAACCTCGTGCGACGAATCATTACGATCATTACACGGCAGAAGAGACGCCTGGTGAAGTGCGCAGCCGCGACCGCGTTGGCAGACACAAGGATCGATCATTCCCCTCCCGCGAACGACGTGGACATACTCAACGACCGGGATCCAAGCCCGACAGGCGCCCTGGCAGAACGCCCAAGGCGGAGGGCACGAGGCGTCGCGATTTCGATCGAACCAAAGATCGCCGTCCGCCCGACCGCGCTGCGCAGCCTCCGCCAAAGCCGTTCGAGGGAACGCTTCGTTTTCTCCCGCGTCAGAACGTATTCGAAAATGTCGTCGCCCAGATCAAATCCGGCTCGGTTGCGTATTCGTTGTTTGTTCTAGCCCGTTTGTTCCTCGAAAAAGCGGGGCGATATGAAGTTCGTCTCACTGCAAAGGCCGAAGTGCCGCTTTTTCAACTTGGCGAGGACGGCGGAATCTCCATGGACCGGCAATTCCTGGAGCGAAACGCGTTCCGGTTCGCCCAACGCGACTTTTACCAGGTCAACGTTGTAGAAAGCGATCCGATAAAAGGAAATTTCTCGAATGTCGCCAGATGTCGGTTGAGCGGCACGCTTCTGGGCCCGACCAATCACCATGCTTACCAGCCGCGGTTGCGAAGCTTATACGAGCAACGTTTCAGCCGGCGAATGAGCTTTGCCGATTATCAGCGGCAAATCGAGATCGTAAGCGATCCCGCGGTGGTCGAGCGGTGGAAAGAGGAAGCCAGAAAGGTTACCACCTACGCAACGATGCGCGAAGAAACACCTGTGACGCTTTCGTCTGCCGTGGAAGCGGAACGACATTTTCATTCGCACTATTTGCCGACACTCATCCGCAACGTGGACGACGTGACTGTTGGCGGCACGTCGAGCCGAAGCTTGCCAGACCGAATGTTGAACAGGACGATCGAAGAGGCGTGGGTGCGCGAAACCCGCTCTCCATCGAATATGATGCAGGAGCTAGCGAGCCGATTCCGGCAAAACGGCCTGCACATTTTTCGTCATCGGCGTGGCATGTTGTTCGTTTCGTCAATTCGTGTCCGGGCGTTTGTTCATGAGCACGCCGGCGTGTCTCCGTTGGTGAACGCGATACTTGGAGCAGTCTCGGCGAAAGAGGGAATTAATCGAAAACAGCTTTTTGAAACATTGACGGGCAATGGGGCGAGCGAAGATGCCGAGCCGCGCAGACTGGCGCTCGCGTCCGATCTGCGTTGGCTGATCAACGAAGGTTACTTGATCGAGTTCAACGACGGCTCACTTGATCTACCACGGATGAAATCAAAGCGGCCGCAACCTGCAGAGGCTCTCGCGGCAAGCGCCGCGACGGTAGACATAACCGCCACAACAACACTCTGGCCGCTTCAGCTTACCTGGCGCGAACCCAAGCAATTGTTGTAGGGCGCGTCTCTGTGAGACGCCTTCGGCGTCTATTTCAGATTGCGCGGGCTTTCTTCAGCGCCTTGTAAGCGCCCTGCTTGTTTATTGTCTTGAGACCGCGCGCCGTGACGCGAA
>DASXHS010000048.1:0-2884 GCA_036488345.1 Candidatus Udaeobacter sp. | reverse complement strand
TTAGCTGCGGAGGTTCGCCAGATTGTTTTCGAGTGTTGGGAAGTTCGTATGGCAAGCTGGGCGGAATTCCAGTGGCCATGCTTGGAGCGCTTGCCTATTTCACGTTGTTCACCTTCGCCACATTCGCAGCGTTCGGCTATTCATGGGCGCCGAGGTTTGTTGCTCTGATTGCCGGCGCGATGTTTTTGATGACACTTTGGTTTCTCTACGTGCAGGCTTTTCTGCTGCACGCGTATTGCAGATATTGTTTATTCTCAGCGGCACTCACATTTCTGATCGCTGGCCTGCTGATCGCCGTCCCGCCCTTACGACGCCGATCTGACGCATGAGCCGTATGCTCGTATAGGCCATGAGCCCTATGCGCATTTTGGTGATCGAGGACGAAAAGAAAACCGCGGCTTTTCTCGCCAAAGGATTACGCGAAGCCGACTTCGACGTCGATGTTGCGCCTGATGGCGAAACCGGCTTGGAACAGGCACGTGCGACCAAATTTGATCTTCTGATCGTCGACATCATGCTGCCGCACAAGGACGGCTGGGATGTCGTCGCGGAACTGCGGCGCGATGGACTCCGTACGCCCATTTTGTTTCTTACCGCTCGCGACAGTGTCCGCGATCGTGTGAAAGGACTTGAGCTTGGTGCAGATGATTATTTGGTCAAACCGTTCGCATTTTCGGAATTACTCGCCCGCATCCGTTCGGTGTTGCGGCGATCTCCCCAGCAGCAGCCGGAACATTTGCGCATCGAGGATTTGGAACTCGATGTTGAGCGGCACAAGGCGACGCGCTCTGGAGTTCCGCTCAACCTCACGCCAAAGGAATTCCTTCTGCTTGCGCACCTGGTTCGTTCAGAGGGAGCCGTCGTGTCGCGCGACGAAATTGCAGAACATGTTTGGGATGTCGGTTTCACGACCAGCACGAACGTTGTCGATGTAGTTGTCCGCCGGTTGCGTTCGAAAGTGGACGACCCGTTCAAGACGAAGCTGATCCATACGATTCGCGGCGTCGGCTACGTTCTTAAAGGACGCTAGTCCTCTTCATTGTCGTCCTTGAACAAACAGCGCTCCATCGCATTCCAGCTAATTCTGCTGTTTACGCTGGCCGCAGACCTTTTGCTCGCGTGCGGACTTGGCATCTTTTACTCGATTGTTCTGCGCCACGCGGTCGCGGAAGACAACTCAGTTTTGGCCGACAAAATGTTCGCGTTAAGCGCAGATCTCCGCGAGAACGGACCCGACATCCTTGGTGAAGAGGTCACGGCGCACCGCGCCGGTCAGCACACCCCTTACTGGATCAGAATTCTCGACTCGGAAGGCCACGCTATCGCCGAAACACCGCAAATGGATCGATTGATTCCAACACAGATTTTTCCAGCAGGGCGAGAACCGACAGAAGCCATTCGCAGTCGCAAGGATTATCGCAGCTCAGGGAAGCTTTTCTCCCTGGTGGCCTTCAACGAGCATCCCGCTGGCAAAGCTTACACACTTCAGTTGGCGCAAGACCGCTCAAGTGACGAGCAAGTTGAAAGAAATTTCGCTCTCTTATCCATCGCAGTTCTCTTCGGCGGCATTGTGGCCTCTGCTTTGATTGCGATCATCGTCACCCGTCGCGGGTTGCGGCCCCTTCGAGAAATGACGGAATCACTCCGCCGAATCGGACCAGACCAATTGAAGCAACGCATCGGTTCCACAGGATGGCCCCGCGAACTGCAACCGCTCGCAATCGCTTTCGACCAAATGCTTGAACGCCTCGACGATTCGTTCACGCGGCTCTCGCAATTTTCCGCCGATCTCGCGCACGAATTACGAACGCCGATCGCCAATATGCTGGGCGAAGCGCAGGTTGCCCTCACGCGAGATCGCACTGCAGCTGATTATCGCGAGACGGTCGAATCCACCGTCGCCGAATGCGAGCGGCTTTCCAGGATCGTGGATAATTTGCTTTTTGTCGCGCGCGTGGATGCGGCGCGTGAACCGATCACACGGAAGCAGTTCGATGCACGCTCAGAAATTGAGAAAATCGCAGAGTTTTATCAAACCGTCGCGGACGATCATCACGTGACAATCACCTGCAAAGGTAACGGACAAATTTATGCTGATCCGGATCTGTTCGAACGCGCCGTTGGAAATCTGCTCGATAACGCACTGCGCTTCACTCCCGAGAAGGGTTCAATTCAAATCGCGCTTTGCCAACACGAGGCTGATTTTGAAGTCGCTATCAGCGATACTGGCTGCGGAATAACTGCAGAACATTTGCCGCGCGTCTTTGATCGTTTTTACCGTGCTGAGCCATCGCGCAGCTCCGACGGAGCAGGGCTCGGTTTGGCGCTTGTAAAATCAATTGTCGATCTCCACGGCGGCACAGCGACGATTCAAAGCGAACCCGCTCGCGGCACGACGGTGACGCTGATATTCCCGGCTCAACGGAAATAGAGGTCAACGCAGTACGCCATCATCCCGGTTTCGGAGCAGATGACAAAAAAGTAACTGTAAATCCTTTGACACAATTTCAGTTGTGTTCGGAACTCTCTCTTAACAAAACGAAAGGATTAACAAAATGAAAACTCGCGGATTTCTCTCCACGTTATTCGCAATAATGACTGTCTGCGCTCTGCAACTGACTGCGCAGGCCGACTCAAACAAGTATTCTGCCCAGTTGCTTTCGCCAGTGGCGGGACAAGTTCTCTACGCCGGACAGAAAATCATGGTAGAATGGAAGCACACGCTTCCGAACATTCCCTTGCCGGGATGCGAGAGTGAGGCCTGGCTGTCGTTAGACGGTGGCATTACGTTTCCCGTGTGGATCGCGTGGCTCGACCCAAGGAATACATCCTTTCTCTGGACTGTCCCGAACACGCCTACCAACGCGGCGGTCTTGGACATCCG
>DASXHS010000004.1:0-29615 GCA_036488345.1 Candidatus Udaeobacter sp. | reverse complement strand
ACCGCACGATCCCCTCACCGGCCGGCCGCTCAGCCGTCAAACGCCTCAGCAAATCGTCGATCAGGTTCTCGCCTACGAGCCGGGCGCCAAAATCGTTGTGCTGGCGCCGTTGATTGAGAATCAGCCCGGTGAGTTCAGGGACGTGCTGGAAAAACTCAGGCGTGAAGGATTCGTCCGTGCGCGCATCGACGGCCAAATGGTGGAACTGGATCGCACTGAGCCGATCCGGCTGAAGAAAGGCGAGCGGCACACGATTGAAGCGGTTGTCGATCGGCTGGTCGTCCGCGATGGCATTCGTGTGCGGCTGACAGACTCAATCGAAACAGCTCTTAAATGGGGCGGCAATCGCATTGTTGTTTTGTCCCAAACATCGAAAACGCCCAACCCCCTAAAAGCAGAAACGGGGCAGGCTGCCCAACGCCCAACTTCTAACGCCGAATCGGAAGAGTGGTCAGAATGCGGTTACTCCACGGATTACGGGAATGCTGAAACCGGATTCAACTTAGGCGAGCTAACGCCCAGACATTTTTCTTTTAATAGCCACCTCGGCGCCTGCCCAGCTTGTCACGGTCTGGGAACACAGTTGGTGGTCGATCCGGAGTTAATGATCTCCGACCAAACCAAAACGCTGGCCGAAGGAGCAATCACACCCTGGCGTCGCGGCACAAAACGCATGCGAGTCTATTATCGCCACCTGCAGGACGCGCTAATCAAACACTTCAACGTGAACGAAGACCTGCCGTTCGCCGATTTGCCTGAAACATTCAAAGCTGCGCTTTACTTCGGTACGAACGGCGATCCGATTGCAATGCAGTTTGGCGGCAAGGGTGAGAAGAAAACCACAAAACCGTTCGAAGGTCTCGTGCCGCAAATGCAGCGGCTTTATGAGCAAACCGAGAGTGAATTTACACGGAATCGTATCCGAGCATTCATGACTCGCGAGACATGCAAGATCTGCGGCGGCGCAAGGCTCAAACCGGAAATCCTTGGTGTCACAATCAAGGCCCGACCCGCCTCTGCCGAGGCTACGGCGGGCAAGCTGCACCGCGAATTGAACATCCATCAGTTCAGCCAGCAAAACGTGGAAGACGCGCTGCGATTCATAGGCGGTCTCGATCTGACCGAGCAGCAGCAGACTATCGTAACAGACGTTGTCCGCGAGATTCGTTCGCGCCTGCAATTTCTCGTCGAGGTCGGACTCGGCTATCTCACATTGAATCGCGAGAGCGGCACGCTTTCCGGCGGCGAAGCGCAACGGATACGGCTCGCGACGCAGATCGGCTCCGGTCTGGCTGGCGTTCTCTACATTCTCGATGAACCCAGCATCGGTTTGCATCAACGTGACAATTCGCGCTTACTCGGAACGCTTCGGAAACTGCGCGATCTTGGGAATTCCGTCATCGTCGTCGAACACGATGAAGAAACGATTCGGGCTGCCGACCACATTCTTGATCTTGGTCCGGGCGCAGGACCGCGTGGCGGCGAGATCGTGGCAGAGGGAACTCTTGATGACATCGCGCGGGCGAAAAATTCTTTGACTGGCGATTATCTTTCCGGACGCGCACGCATTGCGATTCCTAGACAGCGCGCTCAGCCGCGGCCCGATGGCTGGCTTACAGTCAAAGGCGCAAGTGAAAACAACCTGAAAACAATCGATGTCTCATTTCCTCTCGGATGCCTAACATGTGTGACTGGTGTTTCCGGCAGCGGCAAATCGACTTTGGTGGACGACATTTTGCGGCGCGCTCTTTTCCGGCATTTCTATAATTCGAAAGATAAGCCCGGCGTTCACAAATCGATTCGCGGTCTGGAACAGATCGACAAGGTAGTTGTGATCGACCAAAGCCCGATCGGACGAACGCCGCGGTCGAATCCGGTCACATACACCGGCGCGTTCACTCCGATACGCGAACTATTCGCGCAATTGCCCGCAGCGAGGATCCGGGGTTATGACGCAGGTCGGTTCAGTTTCAATGTGAAAGGCGGTCGTTGCGAGAATTGCGAGGGCGGCGGCTTGATCAAAATCGAGATGCATTTCCTTCCCGACGTTTACGTCGAATGCGAGGTTTGCCGGGGCAAACGCTACAACCGCGAGACGCTCGAGATCACCTACAAAGGCAAGAATATTGCAGATGTGCTCGATCTAACGGTGGACGAAGCCGCGCGATTCTTCCGCAATGTGCCGACCGTCGCGGAAAAGCTTAATTCGTTGCTCGACGTTGGCTTGGGCTATCTCCGACTCGGCCAGGCCGGAACGACTCTTTCCGGCGGCGAAGCGCAACGCGTGAAACTTGCCACAGAGCTTGCCAAGAAAGCCACCGGTCGCACTGTTTACATTCTCGATGAACCGACGACCGGCTTGCATTTCGCCGATATTGAAAAATTACTGGAAGTGTTGATGAAGCTCCGCAACGCGGGGAACACCATCGTGGTGATTGAACACAATCTTGAGATGATCAAGTGCGCTGATTGGATCATCGATTTGGGTCCTGAAGGAGGCGAACAAGGCGGCGAGGTGGTCGGCTCGGGTCCGCCTGAGAAGGTCACCACCATTCCGGCTAGCCATACCGGGCAATACTTACGCACAATGCTGGAGAGAAGATGAGACACGTCCTACACTTGGGCCTCATATGTCTGGTCGCGGTACTCAGCCCAGTCGCTCGTGCGGATTTCTCGGCTGAAATAGCCGAGGCTGGTACGCCGCTTTCAGAAGGCGTGCCGGAAGTCGCCGTCGTGCGGTTGCAGTCGCTCCTAAATCAAAATTTACCAGAACCACAATGGCGCGCGGTCGCAGAAAAACTTGCGGAAGCGCAGGTGGCCGCAAAGGAATCGGTGGCCACTCTGATTCTCTTAACCGACGCGAGGTTATGCGACTTGCCGTGGGCAAAATTCTGGCGTGCCCAGGCGCTGGCCAGCCTGCACCGGTGGGCCGATGCGCTGCCGCTTTACGAGGAATTGGCTGACGACAGTTCGCCATTTCAGAGGGCAGCTGTTTTTGGCGCGGCAGATACGTTGCGCGCATTAGGAAAACGCCAGGAGGCTTTGACGAAATTTATGCTGCTGGCCCATGACAAGGAATGGGGTACGCGAGCGCAGCTGCGAGTGGCGGAGCTGCACATCGAATTAGGGAGCGGTCCCGACGCACGCCGAATTTTGGAGCAGTTGCAACCGGTTTCCGTTGCAGAGCGGCGTGAGCGGCGTGTGTTGCGCGGGGATCTCGAACTGATTTCGCACCGGCCTGAACGAGCCATCGAAATGTTTGAGGCGATTCTAAAAAGACCGGAAGGAACGCCTCATCCCATTCTGCTCGTTGCGCTCGTTGGCATCGCTGAAGCGCATTTGCAGCTTAAAACGCCGGAGACCGGAGACGATGTCCTCGAGCGTTTTATCGATCGTAACCACGCAGACCCTGATCTCGCGATGATATTCGCGAAGCTTGACGAGCTGTATCGAGCCGAACACCCACCGTCGCGCAACGAACTGGAAAAGTGGGTGCGCAGGCCGGAACAGCCGCGGCGAACATTCGCGCGCTGGTATCTTGCGCGGCTGGAGATTCGCGCGGGCCGCTGGGAGCGGGCACGCCAATTGTTCACAGATCTGCGACAGACGGAAATCAAAACGCCGACCATTGCCCCTGCTCTCGTCGAGTTCGCCGAATTTGAAATAAACGACGGCCGCTTTGATGAAGCGATAGCAATCCTGGAGGATGCGCGTCTGTTGCGGCCCGACCCGACATTGTTAACCCGGATCGATTTCTTATCTGCGCAAGCGCAGTATTCGGCGAGGCGCTTCGAGACCGCAACAGCTTCCTTCGAACAAATCGCGCAACGCGATTCGCGCTGGGCGAAAGCCGCGCTGTTTAATGCATCCAGCGGCTGGTTGCAGGTCGGCAATCACTCTCATTTCATCGCCGATTACGACCAACTGGAAAAACAAGGCGGCGACGAACAATCGCGCGCTGATTTGCAATTGGAGGAAGGTTTAATGCAGGCTGCCAAAGGCGACAAAAAAGCTGCGGCATCTTTGCAGCGATTCATTCGCGATTTTCCAAAGAATCCGCGTGTGTCGGAGGCTTGGGTGGGTATGGCCGAGTTGGCGTTTCATTCATCACGGCCACGTTTGGATGAAGCGCGAAAAGACTTGGACCACGCGGTTGAATCCAGACCAACCGCTGCTGCCGCCGAACGCGCCGATTATCTCCGCATCTGGGTAGAAGAAGCAGAGGGCGGAAACGAATCGAAAGTCATTGAGCTCGGAAAGCGATTTCTGGAGCAGCATGGCCAGTCGCAATTCGCTCGAGAAGTTCGAATGAAATTGGCGGAGCTTTATTATCGTCGACAGGATTTCGCAAATGCGCAGACGCAGTTTGAAATTATCGCGCAACAGAATCCGAATGACTCGCTCGCAGAGAAAGCGCTCTTTTTCGCGGCAGAGTCAGCCATGTTGAGCATGAGCGAGCATACCCTGGATCGAGCATTGGTTTTATTCGATCAAGTCGTGCAGAAGAACGGCGCGATGCGCTGGGTTGCGCGCAACGAACAAGCGGTGATTGAGCGCAAACTTGGGAAACCTAAGGACGCTCTCGCCTTGTATGATGAGGTATTGAAGAGTGAGGCCGGCGCATCGGAAAAACGCGAGGCGCTCTGCGGTAAGGGCGACATTTTCTTCGAGGGTGGCGCAGCGGACCCGAGTAGTTATCAACGCGCGATTGAGGCATACGACCAATTGGCTGCTGACAAGGAGGGGTCAATTCATTGGCGTAGCCAGGCGCTGTTTAAGAAAGGATTATGCCTTGAGAAAAAAGGCGATCGAGCCGGCGCGTTGGCGACGTTCTATACGATTCTTGAGGACGAGTCGCGCCCAGGTGAGCGCCGCGAGTTGTTCTGGTATTACAAAGCCGGATTCAATGCAGCGCGATTGTTGGAGGAAGATTCGAAGTGGGAATCCGCCATCGCGATCTATGATAAGCTCGTCGCAGCCGGAGGCGGCCGTAGCGAAGAAGCAAAAGCGCGTCTGAACAATATCCGGCTCGAACATTTTCTTTGGACTGACTGAAAGCATTCCTCGCCGAGGTAAAGGAAGTAGGCTGGCTTAAAAATACGAAGTGGGTCGGGAATAAGCTTGCTTAACTTCTTAATGGGACCAAAATCTTAGCATGGGAAAAGGAACCAGACTGAGTCGCGGGTGCGGCTGGTCGGTCCGATTTGTAATAGGGATCTTCGCCCTTGCATTCTGCGCATCAGCATTCGCTGATGATCGAGGCAAGAATGTAGTAGCGCTGCCATCGCAGCCACTGCCTGCCAAGGAAACAAAGAAAATTTGTTACGTGGTAGCGGGTGGCTCGCGCATTCCGCAGCGATGCGACCGTCTCTCTGCAATTCCGACGACTGCCCTCGCGATGGACATTTACGGTAAGCGTCCGGGCGGATTCTAAGACGTCCGACGCTGCTCGCGGGTGATTGCGTGCTGCCGGCACAGCAGCGCGAAGGGAAGATTATTTTTTCCGCCAATCCATCGCTGCAGATTCAGCTGAAGCGCGCGGCAGGATTAAAAGCGATTAACGAAAAGGTTTACGGGGCTGTCGTTGCGCTACGGCTCGTTAGGCAAGATTTTGCTGCCGCGATCACTGCCTTGTCGTCATTATCCGTCAGCCCGGCCAGAAAACCGCGAATCCGGCGGAACGATTGACGCAAAAACAAATCTGCTGCCGAGTGGTCCGGCGATACTGAATTTCCATTTCGGCCTGCGAATTGAATCTCGCCATCGATGCGGCTCAGCACACACGTCGAAGCAAAAAGATCCATGGCTGCATTCGCAATCCGTTCCTGGACAAGCTGCATGTCCAGAATCGGCTCTCGATACGTGATCAACGCGCGATTAACGGCAAAATTAAAATGCCGGATCAAACGGCCGAGTTGTCGCGCGTCCGCGCGAAGCTGTTCACTCTGCACGGGCACGTCGGGCACGCGAACCGTTGCGGTGAATCGGTTCTTTCCGGCTGTCCACGCTTTAGTCATTCCATCGCGCGACGGCTTCATCATCGTGTCGTAAATTTCTTTGAACTCCATTCCCGGCCCGCGCATCCCGACCAGCGCTATGAACGATGTGAGCACTTCATTGGCCCCCTCGCCGATTTGGTTGATCCGCGCATCGCGCAACATTCTCTCCAGCGGCAGATCGGTGAAGTACGCCGAGCCCCCGTAAATCTGGAACACGTCGTTGATGCATTCCCAAAGCCGCTCGGTCGTGAACACTTTCAACATCGCGGTCTCAAGCATGTAATCCTCGAGGCCGCGGTCGATGAACGCCGCCGTGACCGTGGTCATCGCTTCCATGGCATAAGCGTCAGCCGCGATTCGGGCGATTTTCTTTTTCACCAGCTCGAATTCACCCAGCGTTTTGTTGAATTGCCTGCGGGTGTTGGCGTGCGCGACAGCTAATTCCAAACAGGTTTTGGCTGCGCCGGTGCAACACGCGCCGAATGTTGTCCGTCCAAAATCGAGCACTGTCAGCGCGACCTTCAAACCTTTGCCTATCGGGCCGAGAACATTTTCTTTTGGCACTTTGACGTCGCGCAATGCAAACCGTCCTGTGGCAGTGCCTTTGATTCCCGTTTTCGGCATTCGGTCTTCTAGCATTTCGAAACCGGGCATGTCCGGTGTTACGAGAAATGCGGTGACTGCGGTTTTGTCCGTGCCGGGCACCGGAGTGCGCGCCATCACCGTGAGCTCGTGCGCAATTGCAGCATTCGTGATGTAACGTTTTTCGCCGTTCAAGATGAAATGCAAACCGTCCTCGCTGGGACGCGCTTGCATCTGCACGTTTGCCGCGTCCGATCCGGCTTCCCTCTCGGTGAGCGCGAACGCGCCGAGTTGCTCGCCAGTTACCAAATTAGGAAGCCATTTCTGCTTTTGTTCGTGCGTGCCAAACAACAGCAACGCGCGGATACCGATGGAGTGATGCGCGTTCACGAAAACCGATGTGGACGCGCAACGTCGTCCGATTTCTTCGAGCACTCTGCAGTTGGCCATCTGCGAGAACCCGTGACCGCCGTATTCCTTCGGTGCCGTCAGGCCCAGCACGCCGATACGTCCCAACCCATCGATCACGCTCCGCGGAATATCCGCCTGCCGATCGATTTCCGCAGCATCCAGATCCGCATTCAAAAATTTGCGAAGTTCAGTAAGAACTTGATCCAGCTCGCCCTGTTGTGCTTCCGGGATGCGCGGATACGGCATCACCCAATCCGACACGAAATGCCCCTGGAAAAGTCCTTTCGCAAACCCCAGCGTTTGAGGCCCTGCAAAGAGCAGTTCCTCAGCTTGTTGAATCTCTTGCTGTCGTTGCGCGTCGAGTTTGTTCATTCAATTGAAAAGCGGGCGACGAATTCTAGCCGTGCGTGCTCGCATGTCCAATCAGGTGCATCTACGCTTTGCAGATCCAAAGCGCGAAATTTGATGTTGCAGTGGATGGACCGAGGTTCGTCCTCAGCTACAGCCTTGGCTCGTACCGCATTCGGTGCAGACGCCGCAGGCGCCAGCCCGAATGACTTTATCGCTGCCGCAGACGGAACAGGTGATGCCCATGAAGATGCTGCCGAGCGCTACCGTTACGCGGTCAGATGAACCAGCGCCATTGCCATTTCCTGTGGCAGACTTCCCACCGTTTCCATGATTGGACGGATGACCGGTGATGACGTCGATCACTTCCTTGTCGCCGGTGCGCGCGAGATCAGTAACCGGCCGATTTAGTGCTTTCTTCTCGATGTCGGGAATTTCTTTGAGCGGTAGATCGGGTTGCGCGCGATTCGGCGCGGTCGCTTCCTTGTAACCTTTGATGAATTGGCACGCGAGCCAGCGGAACACATAATCGGTGATGCTGGTCGCATGGCGAATGTCCGAATTTTTCGTGAACCCGCTGGGTTCGAATCGCTGGTAGGCGAATTTTTTCACGAGACTCTCAAGCGGAACGCCGTACTGAAGTGCAATCGAAGTGAGCGTGCCGACGGTGTCCATCAAACCGCCGATCGTGCTCCCCTCCTTCGACATGGTGATGAAAAGCTCGCCCGGTTGGCCATCCTCGTACAAGCCGACGGTTATGTAGCCTTCGTGTCCGGCGATCTCGAACTTGTGTGTCAAAGAAGTCCGGGTGTCCGGCATGCGATGCCGCACGGGTTGATCGAGCTGTCTTCGGAGTGTCGCCAGTTCCTGTTCCAGTTCGAGGATGCGGCTTTCGACTCCAGCCGGTCCGCTACCCTCAGCACCAGCGGCTACAGTTCCCATGTCTTTAGTTTTGCGCGTGTTTAGAGGCGCGGAGCGCTTCGAGCCTTCGCGATAAATCGCGACAGATTTCAGCCCGAGCCGCCAGCCTTCGATGTACGTGTTCATGATGTCTTCCACGCTGGCTGACTCCGGCAGATTGACCGTTTTGGAAATCGCCCCGCTGAGGAATGGCTGCGCAGCCGCCATCATTTTCAGGTGTGCTAGGTAATGCAGTGAACGCTCGCCTTTGAATGGCTTGAACGCGCAATCGAAGATCGGCAAATGCTGCGGTTTTAGTCCGGATGAAATCCTGGTGCCGTCGGCATCGATCGCGTCTTCGATTGTGTCGTGCGCGTCGATATGCGCGACGACGCGCTCGATCTCATCGGATCCGTAACCGAGTTTCTCCAGCGCGGGCTTGATCGTTTGGTTAACGATTTTGAGCATGCCACCGCCGGCGAGAAGCTTGTATTTCACCAGCGCAATGTCCGGTTCGATCCCGGTGGTGTCGCAATCCATCAGAAAGCTAATCGTACCCGTTGGCGCGAGCACTGTTACCTGTGCGTTACGATAACCGTAGCGGTTTCCAACGTTCGCCGCCTGGTCCCACGTGCTTGCGGCTTCCTGTTTCAAATACGCGAACTCTTTTGCGTCCGGGATTTGGTGCACTGCGCAGCGATGCAGTTCGATCACTTCCAGCATCGGAGCGACATTGTCCTTCGCTACAGGTTTCGCCACGCCGGTCGCACGTGAATCACGATATCCGGGAAACGGGCCCATCGTCCGCGCCATGCGCGCGCTCTGCGCGTAGGCTTCCCCGGTCATGATCGACGTGATCGCGCCGCAGAGCGCCCGGCCTTCAACGCTGTCGTAGCCGTAGCCGTAGCTCATTATCAGCGAGCCCAGATTTGCGTAACCAAGTCCCAGCGTTCGGAAAATGTGTGAGTTCTCCGCGATTTCCTTGATGGGGTAACTGGCGTTATCGACGATGAGTTCCTGTGCGGTGATAAAAATTCGCACCGCCGCTTTGAATCGCTCGACATCGAAATCCCCGTCAGCGGTTTTGAACTTCATTAAATTCAGCGACGCGAGATTGCAGGCGGTGTTATCGAGGAACAGATATTCGCTGCAGGGATTTGTAGAGTTTTGCCGGTCAGTCCCTTTGCAGGTGTGCCACTTGTGGATCGTAGTATCGAATTGCATGCCAGGATCGCCGCAAATCCATGTGCCCTCGGCGATCTTGCGTAGTAGCCCGCGCGCATTCTTTTTCTCGCACGGTTTCCCATCGGTAACGCGGCGCGTCCACCATTCGCGGCCCTCCAACGCCGCATCCATGAATTCGTCGCTTACCCGGACGCTGACGTTTTCATTCTGATACATGACTGAGCCATAAGCGTCGCCGTTGTAACTGCCATCGTAACCGTGCTCGATCAGCGCCCACGCTTTTTTTTCTTCCTTCTGTTTGGCGTCGATGAATTCTTCGATGTCCGGATGCCAATCCTTGAGCGTGTTCATTTTGGCGGCGCGCCGTGTTTTTCCGCCGCTCTTCACCACATTCGCGATCTGGTCGTAAACTTTCAGAAACGAGAGCGGCCCGCTCGGTTTACCGCCGCCGCTCAATTTTTCCCGTGTCGATCGGAGCGATGACAGATCCGTGCCAGTGCCGCTGCCGTACTTGAATAACATCGCTTCGCTGGTCGCCAGGCGCATGATGTCCTCCATCGTGTCACCCACGTTCTGGATGAAGCAGGCGCTGCCCTGCGGGTACTCATATTGCGACGCTGCGCGTTCCGCTTTGCCCGTCTCGCGATTGTAAAAATAATTCCCAGCACCCGCGCCTTTGCCTATGCCGTATTGATGATACAACCCAACGTTGAACCAAACCGGCGAATTGAAGGCGGCGTGCTGGTTCAAGCACAGCCAGGTCAGCTCATCATAAAAAGTTTCGGCAGCTTCCGCATCTGCGAAATAACTATCCCTAATTCCGCAGTCGGTAATGGTCCGCGTGACACGATGAATTAACTGCCGCACCGAAGTTTCTCTTCCGCCTTTATATGGATCGGTGCCGTTGGCTATGTCGCCGTAGAAATACTTCGACACGGCAATTTTCGTGGCGAGAGGACTCCAATTCTTCGGGACCTCAATGTTTTCCTGCTTGAAAATGACCTTGCCGCCGTCGTCAGTAATTTCCGCTGTGCGTCGTTCCCATTCGATCTGATCGAATGGCGCGACGGCAGCATCGCTGAACACACGCTTGAAACGCAGGCCGCCATTCTTCTTCCTTTCCATCCTGTTTTTTCGACGCGAGGCCGAGTGTGTGGGTTTATGTAGTGACGCGGGCGGAATTCCGGGTTTGAGTTGGATCATGGCGGTAAGAGAGGGGTTGAGGTTCGAATAAGCTGGGAATACTGGTGAACAGCGGCGCCAAGAACCTGTGAATACCGGTCAACAACAAGTAATAGCGTGGCTGTCCGTGTGGACATACAAGATGCAGTAACTTCGCCAGACGTGGCAAGCGTTTAATTGTAACATTTTTTTGCCTCGTGAGACGAAAAGTCCTGTTTGCCAGACGGGTCGGGGCAAGCCAGGCGATACGCTGAATACAACGCTGAACGTCCAACGCTGAACGCCGAATCTCTAAGAGAGTTGCATTCGAAGTTGGATGTTGGATGCCTGCTCGCGATTTATCGGAGTTCGACGCTTGCCACGCCGAAGCTTTTGGCGTAGGCGGGTTCGGCGTTTTCTTCTTTCCTCAGGGAAGGGTGGCTGAGTCCGGTTTAAGGCACTCGACTCGAAATCGAGCGTGGGGAAACCCACCGTGGGTTCGAATCCCACCCCTTCCGCGCTTCGTCGGTTTTCCATTGTGAAATCGCCGTTGAAAAGCCGGAACGCAGATTTAGGAAGCAAGTTAGCTCAGCGACAAGCGCGGCGTTAATCTGATTTCCGAAGCTTTGCCTTCGGTGGCTACAAAGGCCAACAATTGCACCCGCTTATGCGCAGCAAACGCCAGTTTTACGCTCGCCGGTGCGCCTCGACTGACCGCCGCTTCCCTCGCCGCCAGATGGATGTCGATTCGCGGAGCACCTTCGCGACCTTAAGCGCAGTTTCCGCGAGAAACGTCGCGCGTTGAGGGAAACGCGTACGCTTTGTCGTCGGCTCGCTTGCCGCCGTTTCGAGCAAACTTTGTTCGGACAACCGCGCGTATTTCCCACCAAGCGCAAGCAGTTGCTCGTGAGTTCCGCGCTCGACCACACGGCCGTGATCAAGCACGAGAATCTGGTCTGCGCGCACGACAGTGGAAAGTCGGTGCGCGATTACGAAGCAAGTCCGGTCGAACATCAGAGTCTCCAGCGCTTCCTGGATGAGTCGCTCCGTCGTCGTGTCCACGCTCGCCGTCGCTTCATCCAAAATCAGAATTGGCGGATCCTTCAAGAGTGCCCGCGCAATCGAAAGCCGCTGCTTTTCGCCCACACTCAATTTTACTCCACGCTCCCCCACAACGTTGCTCAATCCCTGCGGCAGCCGATCAATGAAGGGACGCGCGTTTGCCACCGCCGCTGCCTCCAGCAGTTCTTCGTCGGTCGCATCAGGCTTCCCAATTTGCAGGTTCTCCCGGATGGTGCCGTTAAATAAAAAGCATTCCTGCGTCACCATCCCGATCTGTTGCCGCAATGCGCGAATGTTGGCACCACGAATCGGATTTCCGTCGACCAAAATTTCGCCGCTATCGAACTCGTAGAAGCGCGTGAGTAGATTGATGATCGTGGATTTTCCCGCGCCAGTGGTGCCGACAAGCGCGATGGTCTCACCCGGGCGCGCGTGGAATGAAATGTCACTCAGCGTCGGCAGCTCGCCGGAATAGCTGAAACTGACATGTCGGAATTCAATTTCGCCCCGCACTGGATCAGCCAACGTTTCGCCACCCTTCGGCTCGCCTTCTGAATCGAGAATTTCGAAGACACGTTCGCCCGCGGCGCGCCCTGCCTGCACCAGTTGATTGAGTTCATGCAGTTTGCCGACGGGCTCGTAGAGAAAACTCGCAAGCACAAGAAAGGCGCCAAAATCCCCCAACTGGACAGCGCCGGATAAAATATCGCGCGCACCCACTGCCACTACCAGCAGCACGCCGAGCGATCCGAATAAGTACATTGAAGAATGGTAAAGTGCCCACACGCGCGTGACGACGAAGGTGGCGCGCCGCAACTCATCACTCTCTTTATTGAAGCGACGATCCTCCTCTGGCTCGCGCACAAAACTTTTGATCTGACGAATGCCGGCGAGATTGTCGTGCAGGAGCGAATTCATCGACGAAGCGGCGCGGCGGTGCTGCCGATATCGCCGGTGGGCCGTGAGCGTATACCAAAGCGCGCCGCCAGCCAGGAACGGCACCGGCGCGAGCGCGACCAACGCCAGTTTTGTGCTGAGGTAAAACATTCCCGCCACCACCACCACGATCTGCAATATCGCCACCGTGCCTTTCTCAATGCCGTCGATAAGGACACGCTCGACTGAGCTCACGTCCTCCAGAATCCGCGTCATTAGATCGCCGGTCGGCCGATTATCAAACCAGCGAAGTGGCAGAGTTTGAATGTGCGAATACAGATCGCGGCGTAGATCGAAAATGACTCTTTGCTCGAAGGTGTTGTTGAGCAACAGCCGGAGATAATCCAAGCCTCGTTGAACCACCATGGCGAAGGCCACGAGAATAAGCAGTGGAACCAAACGTTCTGGGTGGTGACCGTTGATGACGTTGTCGAGAATATATTTCGTTGCCGCGGGTGGAACGATCATCATGAGCGTGCCCACGATGGCGCAAGCCAACGTCGCGAACGCGAGGATCGGATAGCGTTTTAGATAAACAAAGACGCGCCAGACGGTTTTCACTTCCCTTGAAACTCAGTGACGTAGATGAGATCGAACTATTCACTCATGCGCGATCACAAGTAAAGAAGCCGGGCAGTTGGTTTCCGCTCGTCGGGCGCGATCGATCTAACCGTGGGTTCGAATCCCATTCCTTTCGCCAGTTTTTTGCTGAATCATTGGCGGTTGGTCGTTAAAAAGATTGAAATCCAACACGCCCCGTTCGAATGATCGCGAACAAGAACCACTCATTATGAGTCGCTGGAAGAGTTGGCTACCGGGACTACAGATCCTGAGCGATTACAAAGCCACGTGGTTTCCGCACGATGTGATGGCTGGTCTGGTGCTGGCTACCATGCTGGTGCCGGTCGGTATCGCTTATGCCCTGGCTTCGGGCGTTCCCGGAATCTACGGGCTGTATGCCACGATCGTGCCCTTGCTCGCCTACGCGCTCTTTGGTCCCAGTCGCATTCTTGTGCTCGGGCCGGATTCGTCTCTCGCCCCTGTGATTCTTGCGGTTGTGCTCCCTCTCTCGGGTGGGGACGCCATGCGCGCGGTAACCCTCGCGAGCATGATGGCGGTGGTTTCGGGTCTGGTATGCGTGCTGATCGGTATTCTGCGCCTCGGGTTCGTCACGGAGCTTCTCTCGAAACCGATCCGCTACGGCTACATGAACGGCATCGCGCTCACTGTGCTGATCAGCCAGCTGCCGAAGCTCTTTGGGTTCTCGATCGATAACGCCGGTCCGTTGCGCGACCTCGTGCGCATCACCGAAGGAGTTCTCGGCGGACAAGTGAACTGGACGTCATTCGCAGTCGGCGTCGGCACGCTCGCGGCAATTCTATTGCTCAAGCCCTATAAACGCATCCCGGGTCTTCTGCTCGCGGTCGTCGCTGCGACTATTGTGGTCGGTATACTGAACCTCGATACTACCGCTGGCGTGAAGGTTCTCGGGCCGCTGCCCCAAGGGCTACCGTCGTTTGCATTGCCGATCATTAGTCTTGCTCACCTCAACGACGTCATAATCGGTGGCTGCGCTGTCGCGATGGTGGCGTTCGCGGACACGAGCGTCTTGTCGCGGACGTACGCCGCCAAGATACGCACGCCGGTCGATCCGAATCAGGAGATGATCGGCCTCGGCATGGCTAATCTCGCCGCCGGCATCTTTCAGGGATTCCCGATTAGCAGCAGCTCATCACGCACTCCGGTCGCAGAAGCGGCCGGAGCGAAGACGCAGCTCACCGGAGTGGTGGGTGCGGTAGCAGTAGCGCTCCTCTTGCTGTGCGCACCGAACCTCCTAAAGGATTTACCCAGCAGCGCGCTCGCCGCGGTCGTGATCGCCGCAGCCATTGGGTTGTTTGAATTCACGGACTTACGACGCATTTTCCGCATCCAGCAATGGGAATTCTGGCTGTCGATTGTCTGTTTCGTGGGCGTTGCCGTGTTCGGCGTGATTCCCGGCATCGGAATCGCGATAGTCATCGCGGTCATTGAGTTCCTTTGGGATGGCTGGCGACCGCACTTCGCGGTGCTCGGACGAGTTGATGGTGTTCGCGGCTACCACGACATCGCGCGCTATCCTGCTGCGCGTCGCATTCCCGGCCTGGTGCTGTTTCGTTGGGACGCGCCTCTCTTCTTCGCTAACGCCGAGCTCTTTCACCAGCGAGTCCTTGACGCCATTGCAGAATCGCCGAGTCCGGTGCGGCGAATTATCATCACGGCCGAGCCCGTCACCAGCATCGACGTGACTTCCGCTGACATGCTTGCCGAGCTCGAGCACAGCCTAACCGAATCCGGCATCGAGCTGCGGTTCGCCGAAATGAAGGATCCAGTTAAGGACAAGCTGAAACGCTTCGAGCTATTCGATCGCTTCGGTGCGGCCGACTTCTATCCGACCATAGGCAGTGCCGTGGACGCCTACTTGAAAGAGCACGCTGTCGACTGGAAGCCTCAAAGCTCTGGATAAGTCGAGTGACTTCCAAACACGTTTCAAGCTGGGCAAATCCAATCAAGCGCGCGCAGCCCCACAGATTCAATGCGGCACTTCGATGCGATGGATCGCCTTCTGCAGTCGCCGGCTTTGTAGAGCGCGCGGCACAGGTTTTCGAGATCGCCTTTTAAAGTTGAGCATTTCCACGAACAGCGCGAACGCCATGGCGAAATAGGTGTAGCCCTTCGGAATGTGAAATCCGAGACCTTCGGCGACGAGATTCATGCCGATAAGAAGGAGGAAGCTAAGCGCGAGCATTTTAATCGTGGGATGACGTCCAACAAAGCCGCTTACGGGGCCAGCGAAGACCATCATGACAATCACTGCCAGAACGACTGCGATGATCATGATGGCGATTTCATCGACCATTCCGACAGCGGTGATCACCGAGTCCAGAGAGAACACGATGTCGAGCAGAGTAATTTGCGCGAGCACGGCGAAGAATGACGCCACGACGGGCGCTTCCCGCTGCACATCCTCTTCCATCTGGTCATGAATTTCATGCGTGCTTTTCACCAGAAGGAACAAGCCGCCCGCGACTAAAATGATCGCGCGGCCCGTAACTTCAAAACCGGCAACGGTAAACAGCGGACGCGTAAGTCCCATGATCCACGTGATCGATAACAGCAGCAGGATGCGCATGAGCATGGCCAAACTGAGGCCGATAAGGCGCGCGTTCTTTTGTTCGTGTGCAGGAAGTTTTCCCGAGAGGATCGAGATGAAAACGATGTTGTCGATGCCCAGAACGAGTTCGAGAACTGTTAATGTTACCAGTCCGATCCATGCATCCGGATCATTGAGCCATTCCATGAACGAATGTTCAGTCTACCGCCGTGGAGCTCGTCGTGCACGATCTTACGCCGAGTATCGTGAGCTCCCGGCTTGGCGCGCCCCGAAATTCTCGTAACGGCACCCCTGTGTTGCCGGCGCATTTTGAATCCAAATCGCCACGGCACTGCATCCAATCTGGGAATGAAATCGCTGTTGCATCCGATGTGTTCAACGGCACTTTGCTCACTTCGCTCCTGTCACTTATGAACATGCTTTGTCGCTTCTTTTCTCTCTCGATCACGATCGTCGTTTGCTCGTTGACAATTGCCCCGGCGCAAAACCTGCCGAACACGACACGCCTATTGCGTTTTCCAACCACGAATGATCAGGACATCGTCTTCTGTTACGCCGGCCAATTGTACACGGTCGGCAAAGACGGCGGCACAGCCCGCCGCCTGACAAGCGGTCCGGGTTACACTTCGTTTTCACGGTTTTCGCCGGATGGCACTCAAATCGCTTTTACCTCGGAGTATGACGGCAACAGAGAAGTCTACGTCATGCCAGCCGAGGGCGGCGTCCCGAAGCGCCTGACGACTTCGGCCACACTGGGCCGCGACGACGTTTCGGATCGCATGGGACCAAATAATATTGTGATGGCATGGGAGAACACCAAGCCGCTCGTCGTCTTCCGTTCGCGCATGAGATCCTTCGACGATTTTGTCGCCCCTCTGTTTACGGTCGGTCTGGATGCGGAATTGCCGCAACAATTGCCGGTGCCGCGCGGCGGATTCGTTTCGTTTTCGCCGGACGATTCGAAGATGGCGTTCAACCGCATCTTCCGCGAATTCCGCACATGGAAACATTATCGCGGCGGCATGGCGGATGACATTTGGCTTTACGATTTTAAGACCGGCGCCACCGAAAACCTAACGAACAATCCGGCGCAGGACATCTGTCCGATGTGGGGACCGGACAACAAGCTCTATTTCATTTCTGACCGGGACAACCGGATGAATCTCTTCGTTATGGATCTTGCAACGAAGGAAACAAAGCAGCTGACGCACTTCACAGACTTCGACATCAAATTCCCGTCGATGGGCAAACAATCGATCGTATTCGAGCAGGCCGGTCACATCTGGCGTTATGATCTGGCCACAGGCCAGGCCATGCCTGTGCCGATCGACATCAAAGAAGACTTCGACGGCGGGCGCGGCGGATTGGTCGATGCGGCCAAGCATGTTGAATCTGTAAACCTCGCGCCGGACGGCGAACGCACGATCGTCGTTGCGCGCGGCGATCTCTTTTCCGTCCCAGCGAAGAACGGGACGCCTCGCAATCTGAGCAAAACTTCAGGAGCACACGAACGCGATGCGGTTTGGTCGCCCGACGGAAAATGGATTGCGTACAACTCGGACGCGACCGGCGAGAACGAACTGTACGTGCGTTCGCAGGACGGCAAAGGCGAGCCGCAACAGATTACGAATAGCGGCGACACTTACTACTACGCGCCGAAATGGTCGCCCGACAGCAAAAAGCTACTCTGGAGCGATCGCTTGCAGCGGTTGCGCTATGTGGATGTTGCGTCCAAAGCCGTGACCCAGGTCGACCAGGACAAGTTCGGCGAGATCCAGGGTTATAACTGGTCGCCCGACAGTCAGTGGATCACCTGGGCGCGCCCCGAAGAAAACGACATGCCGCGCGTTTACCTGTATTCGCTCGCGAACAAACAGCAGACCGCAGTGACCGACAGTTGGTACGGCTCGGGCGAACCGGTCTTCAGCGATGACGGAAAATATCTGTTGCTCGCTTCTGCTCGCGATTTCAAACCAACTTTCGGCGATCAGGAATTCGCGAACGTCTATCGCGACATGCAGCGCGTTTATCTCGTTACCCTGGCGAAAGACACTGCGAATCCGCTCGCGCCGAAGAGCGATGAAGTCGGCAAGGCTGCGGAGAAGCGGGAAAAAGAAAAAGCGAAGCAAGGCGAAGAGAAAAATCCGGAGGCAAGTCCGGGCGAGAAAAAACCGGACGAAAAGGCGAAAAAACCCGTCGTAGTGAAAGTTGATACCGATGGAATCCAGAATCGGATCGTCGGTCTGGAAATCACGCCGGGAAACTATCGCGACATCCGGATGCTGGATGATAATCGGATCTTTTATCTGCGCCGCACAGCCGGCGATGAGGTGGGCGAGGACGACGAACAGTCATTCTCGGACAAAGACAAAAAATCGCACCTCTGCGTTTACAATCTCGACGACCGCAAGGAGACCGTGCTCGGCGACGCCAACAATTATCAGATCACGTTCGACGGAAAAAAGATGTTGGTGAAGATCAAAAGGGACTACGCCATCATCGACATCCCCAAAGACAAAATCGAGACGAAGGATCATGAGCACAAGATCCAGGGACTCGACATACAACTGGATCGCCGTGCGGAGTGGCGCCAGATCTACTTCGAGTGCTGGCGGCAAATGCGGGACTTCTTCTTCTCACCAACGATGGACGGCATCGATTGGAAGGCAATGCGCGATAAATACGCAGCGCTGTTGCCATTCGTGAATCATCGCAACGATCTCACCTACTTGTTAGGCGAAATGATTGGTGAATTGAATATCGGCCACGCATATATTGGCGGGGGCGAGCGGCCGGACACTCCGCGCATCAAATTGGGCCTGCTTGGCGCGGAACTTTCCCGTGACCCGGCCTCCCACGCCTATCGCATCGATCGCATTTTACCAGGCGAAAACTGGGACAAGAAAACGCGCTCACCCCTTACTGACATTGGCGTGAACGTAAAACCCGGCGATTACATTCTCGCAGTCAACAACACGCCGGTCTCGAGTTTGCCGAACCTTTACGACGCGCTCATCGGCACCGCCGGCAAACAAGTGATCCTGCGCGTGAATTCCAAACCGACCGACGCCGGTGCGCGTGATGTCACCGTTGTGCCGACTGACGATGAAGCGCCACTTTATTACATCGATTGGGTGCAAAAGAACATCGATTACGTGACGAAGAAAACAGGCGGCGAGGTCGGTTACATACACATTCCCGACATGGGTCAGCCCGGCCTTAACGAGTTCACCAAGCTCTACTTTCCACAAATCCGGAAACACGCGCTCATTGTTGATGTTCGCGGCAACGGCGGCGGCTTTGTCTCGCCGCTTGTGATCGAGCGATTGCGGCGCGCGCTGGTGATGATCGGCGTCGCGCGCAACGGCATGCCGCAAACCGACCCGTCACAAACGTTCACAGGTCCGATGGTAACTTTGATCAACGAATTCTCCGCTTCCGATGGCGATATTTTCCCGTTCCGATTTAAATCGCTTGGACTCGGCAAACTCATCGGCAAGCGGACTTGGGGCGGCGTGACTGGCATTCGAGAATCGCTTCCGCTGGTCGACGGCGGACAATTCTTCAAACCGGAGTTCGCCATTTATTCAAAGGACGCCAAACAATGGATCGTGGAAGGTCACGGAGTTGATCCTGATATTGTCGTCGATAATGATCCCGGAAAAGAATTCAAAGGCGAAGATCAGCAGCTCGATCGCGCCATTCAAGAATTGCATGACGAGTTGAAAACAAAACGTTTCGATCTCCCGTCGCCGCCGCCCTGGCCTAACCGAAATCCTACGGACCAAAACTAGCAGCGGTTTAAACACTTGTAGCCACGCAATCGCCGAAGTCATATCAATCGGCGGAATGATGCGCGAAAATCCTAATTCACCGCACGCGTGACCCAAGCACCGCAACGGATGCAGTTCAAACAGCCCTCCTCTGCGATGCGCGAAGCTGCACCGAAAAGCGTAATCCTAAGAAAGGGGATTTGCCCCAACTGTCAGCTGTCAAATCGCAACGGAAAGGATTAAGCGGTCAGCCGCATGGAACGAGCGTTTGCACACCGAACTGATGCCGGACGGTTGCTGGCGGAAAAGCTCGAAAAGTACGCAGGACGTGACGATGTAATTGTGCTCGGTCTGCCGCGAGGCGGCGTGCCTGTTGCTTATGAAGTAGCGAAGCGCCTGCGCGCACCACTCGACGTTTTTATCGTGCGCAAACTTGGCGTGCCTGGATTTGAAGAACTGGCTGCTGGGGCGATCGCATCTGGCGGAGTGCGCGTTTTGAATCAAGACGTCGTGCGCGTAATTCCGTATGCGGAAGCGGCAATTGAAGCGGTCACTGCCAAGGAAACAGCCGAACTTCAAAGGCGCGAACAAATTTATCGTGAAGGACGCCCCGCGCCGGAGTTGCGCGACAAGATTGTGATCCTGGTTGATGACGGATTGGCCACTGGCGCGACCATGCGCGCAGCGGTGAAGGCGTTGCAACAGCGGGGTACCGCAAAAATCGTCGTGGCAGTGCCGGTGGGGCCGCCAGACACCTGCCAGGAGATTTCAAAAGAAGCCGATGAAACCATCTGCCTAAGCACGCCTCCGTTCTTTCAAGCTGTAGGCCAGTATTACGACGACTTTTCGCAGACTAGCGACGAGAACGTGCGTGAGCTGCTGACCCGAGCTGCACAAGAGCAACAAGGAGGGGCGGTTTCCAATCCGCCCCACTGAAACGGCGGACTAGAGATCGCCACTCCTTGATGAGCAGGAGCAGGAGCAAGAGTAAGACAAAGAAGAAGAGATGACTGAGGTACAAATTTCCGCTGGGCGCGCAGTCCTCTCGGGTAACCTGACCATTCCACAGAACGCGACAGCACTCGTGCTGTTTGCGCACGGCAGCGGGAGCAGCAGGCACAGTCCACGTAATCAATTTGTCGCGCGCACACTCAATGGTGCCGGTCTCGCGACCTTACTTTTTGACTTACTGACGCCTGAAGAAGAAGCGCTCGACATTCATACTCGTGAACACCGATTCAACATCAATTTGCTGGCCAACCGCCTTGTGCACGCGACCAGGTGGGCCCGGCAACAGGAGGAAACGCGTGATCTGCGCATCGGATATTTCGGCTCAAGCACAGGCGGCGGTGCGGCGCTAGTCGCAGCCGCGGAACTTCCACAGGAGGTCGGTGCCGTCGTTTCGCGTGGCGGACGTCCTGATCTTGCTGGCGATGCCTTGCCAAAAGTCGAAGCGCCGACATTGCTTATCGTCGGCGGCAACGATGACGTTGTAATCGAGCTGAACGAAATGGCGCGTGACCAGATGCGCTGCGAAGTGACGCTGGAAATTATTCCCGACGCAACGCACCTATTTGAGGAACCGGGTGCACTGGAGCAAGTGGCCAAACTGGCAAGCGATTGGTTTTCACTTCACCTCAGCGGCCCGCAATAACGGGTCATTCCGAGCGAAGTCGAGGAACCCCGTGGCGAAACCTTCAGGCAATTCCGCGGGATCCTTCGACTCCGCTATGGTGCCACTGGGTCTCCCCGGTCGTTAGGTTCACGCATCGGTCCACGGTGTACCTGCCTATAGCGTGAGCGTACCAGCCCCGTTCCGCCGATAATGGTATCGGTTTCCACAACGTGAAAATCGCCGTTGGCGCATGAACCAGGGTTATAGTTCTCTGTGCGCATCATGTCGATAAAACCAGCAATATTCGTTTTTACGCGCTTATGACATTTATTTTGTTGACGCGGAATAGCCGATGCGTTTCCTTTCGGGCCTTATGTTCATTCCTCCGCATGCAAAAATCCGTACTTGTTATCTGAAATTTGGTTGTTCGATCGCCGCGATCGCTGCTCTGATCGCCGTCGCTACGACGCCAGACGCCGACGGCGCAGAGGTAAAGGTAAAAAGAGTCAACGGTTTCCCGACTTTCCAGATTACGCTCAACGGAGAACCGTTTGTCATAAAGGGGATGAACTATTCACCGGTACCAATCGGCGTTGCTCCTGGCGATGGTCCACCGTACGGCGACTACTTTGTTCCCGCTTACGCCAACGTCTGGAAGCCCGACATCGACAAGATGCGCCAGGCGGGCATCAACGTTATCAAACTTTATGCCGGTGACCCTGATCTCAATTGGAAAGCTCCGGGAAGTGGCGGCAACTGGAAGGATTTTCTCGATTACTGTTACAATGGCGGAACGAAACCCATCTACGTGGTGATGTTCTCTTACACGCAAGGCGGCAGGATCGCGGCTGGGGGAGATGACCTGAACAATTACATCCGGCATTACGACGAATTGGTGAAGAGCACCATCAGACATCCGGCTGTTTTCGGGTACATGGTCGGGAATGAAATCTTCGACGGCGTAACTGGAAACCCTCAGTTCTGGACAAACTTTGGGAAGTTGATTGATGCCGCCCACGGCGCCGGCCTTAGCCGGGGCCAGAATCCGTTCCTGATGACCGCCACCAATGACAACTTCACGCCTGCGAACACTTGGCCGGCGATTAAGCTCGGGGAACAATCGGGCAAACTCAGCCACCTCGACGCGTGGTCCATCAATGTTTATCGCGGCCCCGAGTTCGGCGGATCTGGCAATTCAGTCTTTACGCAATACCTGGATCTGGTAAACTCGCTTGCAGTCAAGAAACCACTGATTTTCGGTGAATGGGGCACGCCTCACACGACCCGGCCGGCCCCCGGTCCCTACGGCACCGAGTGCATCAGCCCATTGAAAAATCTCGATGAGGTATCCGCGAGTGACATGGGACAGGGTCAGCCTTATTACGACGCCCAGCCTGTCGCCAGGTTTCTCAATACACAATGGAACACGATCAAAACCAATCTTATGGCCGAAGACAACCAGGTGTGTGTAGGCGGATTCATTTTCGATTGGTGCGACGAGTATTGGAAGGGCAATAACAAGTCGGTGCAAATCGGCGGACCGAACGGTAATTTCTTCGACACCGGCTTCGCAGGTAACTATTGGGACGAGGCCGGGTTCGGCGTTTCCAGCGCAGTCCCTAAATCGGCTTACGGCCCTAACAAGCCGAATATTTCGCGCACGTTGTTCAAAGGCTACACCGATGGGATGAAGGTATTCTATAACGCCTCGTCCTGGAATGCCGGCGAGCTTTACAGTCCCTGAGGACCATATTGGAAATGAGCGAAGGGCGGAATTTTCCGCCAGGCACTCCGCAACGTCCTATGGTCAGCCGAATTGATTCGCGCCTTCAGCGCTTGTTTTGGAAACCGATTTTCCCGGGGCGTTGCCTCAGGCTGAAATGAAGCGGAGAGCGCCTTTGGCGCTAAACACACACGTGCGCGCACCTTACTTAATTATGCTGGCAGCACGGTCGAGAGTGTCACTTCGCTATCGATGGTTTGCTTAAGAACCTTCTCAACGGTCGCTCCGACTTTTGATCGGTCACGATCAACGATCCACACCTGTTGCCCTTGCTCGAACGGGCCGCGGGTCATGACCTTGAGCAAAACTCCTTCTTCAGTAGCCGGATTATCTATCACCTCGACGACGATTGCTTCAGTTTTGCCGACGTCCGTCAGCAAAGTCAGGTCGTCATCAACATTCGGCCTTTGCATGGACAGCAGATCCCCGTGTTCCTGCTAAAGTATTCGACGCTCGCTGCCGTACCGAGTGTGTCGGTGGTCGCAACAAATCAATGCACTAAACGGTCTCGACCAGTTCGCGCTCAAGCGCGATTTCGGCGGCGGGTTTCTCGGGTTTGAGCACCCGATACAAGAACCAGACAATGAAACAATTCGCCAGCAATATGAGCGCGCCGACCAGACCCGGCCGATGCCAGAGATGCCGGAGCTCAATTGGAATTAGACTCGCGGTCGCGAAAATCATGAGCAACTCCGCCCAGCGTTGCTGCATATAAACGCCAATTCCTTCGGTGAAAAGAACTGCCGCATAAAATAACGCCAGGAAACCCGTCGCCCGCACTGCACCGTCTGCGAGAATGGCTTGGAGTTTGTGAAGCAGCCAGACGACGGTGCGGCTGTGCTCGAGTAGGATTTCATCCGCGGTCCAGTTCGACAACGCATCCATCCAGCGAGCCCGCGTGTTCAGAAAAAGCAGTGAAGCACCTGCCACCAACAGCAGCGTGCCTTTGCCGATTTTGAAAAGCGCGATCAGCTTGAGATATCGAACACGGCGTGCGCCCTGCAAAATGGCAGGTTCGTGGTGCGCCGGGTTCTTCGTTCTTAAATCGGCCACTTCCCAAGTGTAGCGGCAGACGTGTCGTCTGCAAAATCGCGATGGTCGCAGCCACCCCGGCTGCCTCTGCAGGTTAATCCGCAAACACCGGCTTCTCGCGACAGCAAATTTCGAGTTTGTTGCCATCGAGGTCCTCGAAAAAGAAAGCGTAGTAACCCGGACTGTAGTCCTCGCAAACCTCGGGACCTTCAAGGTTTTTCCCGCCAGCGTCGCGCACGAGTTTCGAAATCTGATCCACTTCTTCGCGCGTGTCCGCCCAAAACGCGATTCGCGTGCCGTTGGGACGATGGTCCTTGTCCTCGCTTAAACAGAAAAATTCCAACGGCCGTTCGCCACCGCCAGCATAAAACGTGTAATAATCGTCGCCCGGACTTTCGTGAGCAAACCCTAGCTGCGGCAGAATTTTGCCGTAGAACTTTCCCGCCGTTTCCATGTTTGTCACCCGCAAGTCGATGTGATCGAAGCAACGCGTTTTCATTTTGTGATTCTCAATCGGATCGTTGCGCAATTCAATTGCGCACGGGCGCGAAGGTAGGGCGCGCAGTTCTATGCGCGCCGATCTCGATTCACGGCGCGGAGGGACGCGCCCTACCATGGACGCAAGCCAGACGAAAACAGACGGCGACCTTATTCGGCGACGAAACGCGCCAAAATCGGTTTCAGCTTTTGTATAGTCGCCTGCGGCCACAAGTTCCGGTCCGTCACCAGCGCTGTGTCCAACGCGGAATGTTCCGGCCAGTTCGCCTCGTTAGGAATTCGCGGGACGACGTCTGCGATCACTCTGCGCGCTGTCTCTGCATTTGCGAGCAGATGACTGAGAACGATTTCAGCCGAGACCGGTTCCTCTTCGATTTTCCAGGAATCGTAGTCAGTAATCATGGCCATGGTCGCGAGTGCGATCTCCGCCTCGCGAGCCAGCTTTGACTCTGGAAGATTGGTCATGGCGATCACGTCGAACCCGTTGCGGTGATTGAATTCGGATTCCGCGCGCGTCGAAAATGCAGGGCCGTCCATGTTCACGTAAGTGCCGCCATTGTGAACGGTGTATCCCAGTGACCTTAACGATTCACCCAACAGGTTGCGAAGGTTCGCGCTGATCGGTTCGGCGAATCCAACGTGCGCCGCGATGCCTTCGCCGAAAAATGTATGCGCCGCCCGTTGGCTGGTGCGATCGAAAAACTGCGACGGTAAGACCACATCTCGCGGCGCGTATTTTTCCTGCAGGCTGCCGACCGCCGCCACCGAAATGATCCAGCGGACCTTCAACGAGCGCAGCGCGTAAATGTTGGCGCGGTAATTTATTTCATGCGGCAGAATCCGATGGCCGCGGCCATGTCGGGGCAAAAAGTAAACCTGACGCTCACCTAGTTTTCCACCGACGAGCAGGTCCGACGGCGGTCCAAACGGTGTGTCAATTTTGTGTTCGGTCGTATCGCGCAACTCCTCCATTTGGTATAGACCGCTGCCACCGATAATTCCGACCGCCGGAGGATCATTGTTCGTTTGAGACATGTTGAGATTTAAGTCACGAATCGCACGAATTGTCACGAACCTGATAACGCTGGATGACTATGGATTACCAATCCACCGGCGAGAAAAAACGGCCCATTGTCATTCTGAGGGAAGCGAGAATCTCAGATCATTTTTGATTCCGCAGAAGAAGCAATATCCAGAGATGTTTCGCTTGCGCTCAACATGACAATGTAACTGAGAAGCGCTGATAGAAACCGTGTGCCGTGTCTTGGACGATCTTTGCTCGCCATGTATTGTTTTGGCTCCTTCATGCCGAAATTCTTCATCAAAACTTATGGCTGCCAGATGAACGAGCGCGACTCCGAGCAGGTCGCGCATTCGCTCGTGGCGCGCGGCTATGAGTGGGTCGGACACGAGTCGGAAGCCGACATTGTCCTCCTAAACACATGCAGCGTGCGCGACATGGCTGATCAAAAAGCGCTTGGCAAGATGGGAATGCTCGGGCGGCTGGCCAAAGAAAGACCGCACATGGTTTTCGGGTTCCTCGGCTGTATGGCCCAGGCGCGCGGCGCATCGCTGCTGAAAGGTTTACCGCACGTCGATCTTGTCGTTGGCACACAAAAGTTTCACCGCGTGGCCGATTACGTCGACGAGGTTGTGGCTCGGAAGACAAATCGAATTTCAGAAAACGCCGAACGCCCAACTCCGATAAATCGCGAGCAGGCGTCCAACGCGCAACGCCCAATGGAAAGGCGGATGGATGATCTGCGGTTTTCGATCGTGGACGTGGCTGAAGAAGCTGGTTCGCAATCGACCATTCGCGAGCAGCAACTAACGCCCAGGCAGGCGACGGCTTTTGTCTCGATCATGCAAGGATGCAACATGCACTGCACATTCTGCATCGTGCCGCAGACGCGTGGCACGGAACGCAGCCGGTCCATCGGCGAGGTCGTGGCCGAAGTGCGCGATCTCGTGTCGCGCGGCGTTAAAGAAATCACGTTACTGGGACAGATCGTAAATCTTTACGGTCGTCACGAATTTCCGAAGGTCGATAATAAGTCCCCGTTCGTGCAGTTGCTCGAAGCCGTTCACGAGGTCGAAGGCCTTGAGCGACTTCGTTTCACGTCGCCCCACCCTATCGGTTTCCGCGACGACTTGATCGACGCAATCTCGCGATTGCCAAAACTTGCCGAGCACGTTCATCTGCCGTTGCAATCAGGCTCGAACAAAATCCTGAAAGCGATGCACCGTGCCTACACGGCAGAAAAATACGTCGATCTTGTTCGGCGAATCCGGCGGGCGCGAGACGGCATTGCGATTACGACTGATATAATCGTCGGATTTCCTGGCGAAATAGAAGAGGATTACAAGCAGACACGCGATTTGGTCGAGGAAATCCAATTCGATAACGCATTTGTGTTTCGCTACTCACCGCGGCGCGATACTCCCGCCGCGAAAATGGCGGATCAAATCGACGAACACGTCAAGGAGCGGCGCAATCAAGATTTGCTTGAGGTGGTAAACAAATCATATCACCGGATTCTCGAACGCCTGGTTGGGAGCCAGGTAGAAGTGCTTTGCGAAGGCCCCAGCAAAACAAATCGCGCGCGCCTGATGGGGCGAACCCGCACAAACAAGATTGTTGTATTTCCGCCTGCACCGAAAAGACGGCCGACAGCCGGAAGCGAGGAAGTCATTGGGGAGCTTCTGAATGTGCGAATTGAGCGCGCCAACGGATTCAGCCTCTACGGGATGCCTCTCCTGGAATAGCGCATGTTCAATCGCAAGTTGAAAACTTGCGTTACCGTATCCAAACTCACACGCGATTAGTGTAGTTCGACGTATGATTTACCATCTCTCTTTGCATACAGCAGGAATACTCGCCGGCGCCTTTCTCATTGTAGTCGGTGTCCTTGGACTGATGAAACCGGACTTCGCGCAAGCTGTGAAACAATTTCCACGCTCCCGGGTTGCCGGAATTGTGCTGCTTACCATTTGCCTGGCTTGGACCTTCTGGTTGGTCGCCACCATCCAAATGGGTGAATTCGCCAGCTTCCGTCGTCCGCTCCTGATTGCTTTGCCAATCGGTTACGTTCTCACGCTGTTTTTCGTGGATGAATTCCTCGCGGTACGCGCTCTCGGGATTCTCTGTTTGCTGGTGGCCGAACCGCTCCTTGATGCGGCCTTTTTGCGCTACGAGACGAGCCGCTTGCTCGTGACGGTGTTTGCTTACTTGCTGATTATCGCGGGCTTGTTCTGGGTTGCGATTCCGTACGTCCTTCGCGATCAAATTAATTGGAGCGCTCGCAGCGTTGTTCGCTGGCGCTGCCTGCATGCAATCGTGCTGGTTTACGGCTGCGTAATTCTCGGGTTCACATTTACGCGATACTAGGTCTGTAGGGCGTCTGTGTCAGACGCGACGGTTTGAGGCCGTTCAACGCAGTGGACCCCATGCTTTTGGATCGGCGTTTCACAGATTGTAGTGCCGCCAATGCATTTTCGGCGTCCCGAGAGCGCCGCTACAGTAAATCGCATGAACCGCATTTTGGTGATCCGCGGCGGGGCGATCGGCGATTTCATTCTCACTTTACCTGCGCTCAAAGCGCTTCGTGATGCACGGCCTCAGGCGCACATCGAGATTCTCGGCTACAAGCACGTTGCAGTGCTCGCAGAAAATCGATTCTACGCGCAAGCCGTGCATTCGATTGAATACGGGCCGCTGGCCAGATTTTTCGCGCGCAATTCCGAATTGCCTGCGGAATTGTCCGAGTATTTCGCGAGCTTCGATTTGATCGTCAGTTATCTCTACGACCCTGATCGGATCTTCGAAACAAATCTCCGTCGATGTGGCGTCCAAAATCTCATTTGCGGACCCGCACGGGTCGTCGAAAACGCTGGCCACGCAGCCCGGCAGCTTGCGCGCCCGATCGAGAATCTGGGAATCAACGTTGCAGATCTTGCCGAGAGAATTTTTCCTTCAATAGAAGATCGGGAGTTTGCCCACGCATCTCTCGCGTCCATGTCGCAACCGATCGTGTCAATACATCCGGGAAGCGGCAGCCACGAAAAGAACTGGCCGCTGGAAAAGTGGATTGGCTTATTTTCGCCAGACGGTCGTTTCGCTGACCTGAAACGCCTGCTCGTGATCTCAGGCGAGGCAGATGAAGCTCAGACCGACCAATTGCAACGCGAATGGACGAATCGCGGCGTCCGTCTCGCCAGGAACCTTGCGCTGCCTCGCCTCGCCGCCGTCATTGAGCGTTCCATATTCATCGGGCACGACTCTGGAATTTCGCATCTGGCCGCGGCCGTCGGCGCAAATTGCATTCTCCTCTTCGGTCCGACGAATCCAGATGTTTGGGCGCCAAAGAACGAGAACTTGCAAGTTCTCAGGGCGCCAGGCGGGAAACTCGATGATCTTCAAATCGAGACGGTTGAAGCAGCTCTCGCTGGCCTGCTGCTGTAGTGTGCGCTGTCCTCAGCGCATAATCTTACCTCGCCGCGTTTGCGAACTCCGCTGAGGACAGCGGACTCTACAGCATCGCTACTCCCCGATCTAATTTTCGTAGCCGCGAGGAAACTTCTGATGCCATTTCCAAGCGCTCTCGACAATTGCGTCGAGGGATTGGAATTGCGGTTGCCAGCCGAGTTCCTTCTTGATTCTCTTTGACGAAGCGATGAGCCGGGGCGGGTCGCCAGGCCGGCGTGGTTTTTCGATCGTTTCGATTTCTCGGCCAGTGATTTTGCGGCACGATTCGATCACTTCTCGAACGCTCGAACCGCCACCCGTGCCGAGATTGTAACAACCGGTGGCAGCTTCGCCGAGAGCAAGAATATGTGCGTTGGCGAGATCGAGGATGTGAATGTAATCGCGAATACAAGTTCCATCCGGCGTGTCGTAGTCGGTTCCGTAAATCTCGACGTTCGGCTTTTCACCAAGCGCCACCTGCAGCACAGCAGGAATGAGATGCGTCTCCGGTCGATGGTCCTCGCCGAATTTCTCGGTTGCGCCGGAGGCGTTGAAGTAGCGCAGACAAACAAATTTTACTCCGTGAATTTCATCGTACCAGCGGAGCATTTTTTCAAACGCGAGTTTGGATTCGCCGTAGGGACTGATGGGACGCGGCTGCGCCGTTTCATCGATTGGCAGGCGATCGGGCGGACCAAAAAGAGCGCATGTCGA
>DASXHS010000008.1:0-30151 GCA_036488345.1 Candidatus Udaeobacter sp. | reverse complement strand
TCGCTTAGGCGGCGTTTTAGTGTTTCGGCCGAAAGTTTGGCCCGGCCTTCGTGAGCAGAACGCACGGTGATCAGGATCGCGTGTTTGAATGGCGGAAAATCGCAGCGTTCGCGGAACTCAAGTTCCTGCTGGAAATAGCCGGCAAAATCGTGGTGGCGCGCAAACTGGATCGAGGGACTGAACGGCGTGTAAGTTTGCACGAAAACTTCTCCGGGTGTTTCGCCGCGACCAGCCCGTCCGGCTACCTGGGTCAGAAGTTGAAATGTGCGTTCGCCGGCACGGAAATCGGGCAGATGCAGGGCGAGATCGGCGTTGATGATTCCGACAAGCGTTACGTTTGGGAAATGCAGGCCTTTCGCGATCATTTGTGTCCCGACGAGAATATCGATCCTGCCGGTGCGAAAATTTCGCAGCGTTTCGCGATACGCTTCCTTGCGCGTCATCGAATCCGCGTCCATGCGGCGCACCACCGCTTTGGGAAAAATCTGGGCTACCGTTGATTCCACTTTTTCAGTGCCGAAGCCGTGATAAATCAATGCGTCCTGTCCGCACTCCGGACACTTCCTTGGAACAGCAGCGGTGTGTCCGCACAAATGACAGCTCAATCGGCCGGACATCGTCTTCGGAGAAGCCGATCCCCCCTGCAGAAAATGCCGATGAAACGTGAGCGCGACACTGCAATTCGGGCAATTGCGAGCTTCACCGCAATTGCTGCACAGCAGCGAGGTGGAAAATCCCCGACGGTTCAAAAACAAAATCGTCTGCTCTCGTTTCTCGAGACGATCGGCAATGGCTTGCGACAATCTCTCGGACAAAATGGCGGCCTTCTTTTCCGTGCGTCGTTCCTGGCGCAGATCGACGACACGGATGAGCGGCATCTGCTTTTGGTCGACGCGCTGCGTGAGCGCAACGAGCCGGTACTTTACGGTCGTCGCGTTGTGATAACTCTCCAGCGACGGCGTGGCGCTGCCTAAAACGACGACGCATTTCTCGATCTTCGCGCGCACCACGGCCACATCGCGGGCTTGATATCGCGGCGCTTCCTCCTGTTTGTAGGTCGTTTCGTGTTCTTCATCGACAACGATGAGTCCGAGATTTTTCAGAGGCGCGAAAACAGCGCTGCGCGCACCGATCACGATGCGAGCGCGACTGGAATGAATTTTGTGCCATTCATCGTGGCGTTCCCCCTCGGACAAATGACTGTGCAAAACCGCAACATCGTCCTGGGCCTCGGCGAACCGGCCTTTGAAGCGTTCCACCGTTTGCGGAGTAAGCGAGATTTCAGGTACGAGAACAATTGCAGTGCGTCCGCGGTCGAGCGCCGCGCGGATTGCTTGCAGATAAATTTCCGTTTTGCCGGAACCCGTGACGCCGTGAAGCAAAATCGGACGCGCGTTCTCAGGTGCGTCGAGCGCTTGCTCGACTTCGTTTAATGCGTGCGTTTGCTCTTCATTCAGAACGAGATTCGACGTTGCGATGAACTGTTCGTTGCCATGCGGATCGCGCACCACAGCTTCTTCGCGCAATTCAGCAAAACCGCGCTTTACCAGCGCACGCAACGTCTGATTATCGAGCGAGGTTTGTCGCAGGAGCTCGGCCGCGCGTATCGGTTTTTCCAACTTCGAAATCGCCTCCAAAAGTTCGGCCTGTCGCGGCGCGCGTCGTCGCAACTTTTCGATTTCACCCGGGTCGATGCTGCGCGCTGGTTGCACGAACAATTGTTTTTTCCAGCCGACTTCAGCGCGCCGGATTACTTGCGGCAGCATACTGCGCATCACCGTTTCGATCGGACAGCAATAGTAAGCGCCGATCCACCGCGCCAGTTCCAGCAATTTCTCGCTCAAGACCGGCCCATCGCCGATGATCGCTTCGATGGGCCGGATCCCTTTGGCTTCGCTCTGCTCGGGGATCGCAACGACTGTTGCCAGCGCGGATTTATCCCGGAACGGCACCCGCACGCGCGAGCCGACTCCGACGCGCGCGGCTAAATTTTCCGGCAACGAATAATCGAGCTCGCGATGAATTGCCCGATCAACGATGACGCGAACGTAGCGCGTCTCATGGTCTTGATTCATGCTCGTCCTCGTGCCCTAACTTCGTAATCGGCTATTGTAGCATGGGTTAAATGATACAAATCCTTTTCAAATTGATTCTCTGCGTATTGCTGGCAATCGCTGCGGCCTTTGCTTATGTCGCAATGAAATCGGGGGATCCGCTCTACGCATTTTACGAATGGATGAGCCCGGCCCGATTTCATCAGTACGACCGGCTTATACGCAGCGTTGCGTTAGAACATCACCTCGATCCGATGCTTGTGAAAGCTGTCGCCTGGCGCGAGAGCCGTTTCGATTCAACAAAGCGTGGCACTCATGGAGAGCGCGGCCTGATGCAGGTGAGCGAGGTAGCGGCGAACGAGTGGGCACGCGAAAATAAGATCGCCGGTTTCAATCCCGATCAACTTTTCGAAGCAAAGACAAATCTGGAGGCGGGCACCTGGTATCTGCATCGGGCCATGGAACACTGGAATCATCAGTCCGATCCAACTCCTTTCGCTTTGGCGGAATACAACGCTGGCGCCACTCGTGCGCGCCGCTGGAGCGGTGGAAACAGCGTTGCCGAGATATCGGAACGGCAGTTTTTGCAAAAGATCGATTTCCCCGCAACGCGCAGATACGTCGAGTCAATTATCGACCGCTACAAATTCTATCAGCGCCGCGGGCGCATGTGACGAGACACAGCGTGCCAATGGTAGAAGCCGGGATGCCTCTCGTTTTTCAGCTTGTGCAGCAAGACTGTGCTAACTAGAGTTCGCGGTCTTCATTGAGGGGGATGGGGAGTGTGTCTTATATAAGGGTCTTTGCATTTATTTGCGTCGTCTTGGGACTTGCCGGCGTGCCAGGGGACTACAGCTTGTCAGGCCAGACGGCTGCGCCAGACGCATCGCAATTCGGAATTGGATCGTTCAGGCATCAGACCCACGCGGAATCGGAAACCTCGTTGGGGCTTCCAACCACGACCGAATTTCCATCGGAGATTGAAACGTTTTTGCCACCGCCGCCCACGCGAAGCAGTTTTATGGCAACGTGGCTCGGTGTATCGCGCGCGAACGGATACTTGCTCGATGTATCCACGAGCAGCTCATTCGACAGTTTTGTCGACGGCTATCACGACCTCGACGTTGGTAACGTGACCGGGCGAGCAGTGACCGGGTTGAACCGCGGTACGAGGTATTACTACCGGATTCGTGCTTACGATGCGACCGCACGAACGGGCTATTCGGAAACAATCCCGATCACGACTGAGCCTACTACCGGCCTGACGATTCATCCGACGTTTGACAGTTCCATTACCGGGAATCCAAACGCGGCCGCTATTCAGGCGACGATTAACCGCGCGATTGCAATTTATGAGTCATTGTTCAGCGATCCGATCACGATTCAAATCCGGTTTCGCTACGCCACCACCGCGCCAGATGGCAGTCATTTACCGCAAGGACTTGTCTCGGAGAGCGATACCACCCTTTACATCGTCAGCTGGAATGCCTTCGTCAGCGCCTTAAGAGCGGATGCAGAAACGAACAACGACAATGTTGCGAATGCCAGCCTCCCCGGCAGTGCGTTGACTACAAATATTAGGCCAACCAGCGCAAACGGTCGAGCAGTTGGATTGAACACGCCGCCAGTGATGTTCGCAGATGGCACGGTCGGACAGGGCGGACAGTACGATGGGATTGTCACATTGAATTCGTCCGAACCGTTTCAGTTCAGCCGGCCAGTTAACCCGAACAGCTTCGACGCACAACACCTGACGGAACATGAGATCGATGAGGTCATCGGTCTCGGTTCGCACCTTGGCCAGAACACCAGCGATCTTTCTCCGCAGGATCTCTTTAGTTGGTCATCTGTTGGTCACAGAAATACCACTTCTTCCGGAACGCGTTACTTCTCAATCAACAGCGGGATGACAAACATCGTCGGTTTCAATCAGGACCCCGACGGCGATTTCGGCGATTGGCTGAGCGAACCCTGTCCGCAGGCGCATCCTTACGTGCAGAATGCTTTTTCGTGCACGGGACAATCTTCAGACATCGCTGCCACATCGCCCGAGGGGATTAACCTCGATGTTATTGGTTACAACCTAACTCAAGCAAATCAGACCAGCCTTGGTAACATCAGTACCCGCAGCTTTGTTCAAACGGGTGAGCACGTGATGATTGGTGGTTTTATTGTTCAAGGGAGTGGACCAAAGAGAGTGATCATTCGTGCGATTGGCCCTGAACTTATTCAACATGGGATCCCGGATGCCTTGGCTAATCCTATATTGGAACTGCACGACGGCAGCGGAGCAGTGATTGGAAGCAATGATGACTGGCAGACGACAATAATCGGCGGGATCATCACCAGTAATCAGGTCAGCGATATTCAGAACAGCGGCCACGCTCCGACTGCGGCTAGCGAGTCAGCGATCATTGCCGACCTGCAACCGGGCAACTACACGGCCGTTGTGCGCGGTGTAAACAACACCGTCGGAGTTGCTTTGGTCGAAGTGTACGATTTGAGCCCTGGCACGGGTTCAAGCCTAGTTAACATCAGCACCCGCAGCTTTGTTCAGACAGATGAGCACGTGATGATTGGCGGTTTTATTGTTCAAGGGAGTGGAACAAAAAGGGTGATCATTCGGGCCATTGGCCCTGAGCTTACTCAATTTGGGATCCCCGATGCTTTGGCTAATCCCATATTGGAACTTCACAACGGGAGCGGAGCACTGATTGCTACCAATGATGACTGGCAGACGACGATAATCGGCGGGATCATCACCAGCAATCAGGTCAGCGATATTCAGAATAGCGGCCACGCTCCGACTGCGGCTAGCGAGTCAGCGATCACTGCCGACCTGCAACCCGGGAATTACACTGCCATCGTGCGCGGTGTAAACAACACCGTCGGAGTTGCGCTAGTCGAGGTGTACGATTTGAATTAGCCGCAGTCGTTTTGAGGTTGTGCAATAACAATCACCCGCTAACATTGGCAGACTTTTCCTCCCGAGATGATGCCGCGGCCAGCCTTTGCAATAATCAGTTCGGTTGTTTTTACTAGTCTGGTACTGGGACTTGCTGCGCTTGCCGGTGACGCCGATTTGCCGGCGCAAGATAGTCTCTTGGGCGTTTTCCCATTCCGGGCTGATGCGCTGGCGCATCGAACATGGGCGGATCCGCAGACCCAAGTTCAGCTTCCAAACGCGAACCAATTTCCCGCGCAAATTGAAGCTGTCTCGTCGGCGCCTTCGACACGCAGCAGCGTCATGGCGACGTGGGAGATCGTAACCGACGCCAAGGGATATCTGCTCGACGTCTCGCTAAGCGATTCATTCAGTAGCTTCGTAGACGATTACCATGACCTGGACGTTGGCAATGTGGCCGGGCGGGTCTTAACCGGCTTAAATCCCAGTACCACGTACTATTATCGAGTGCGTCCTTATTATAACACTGGTCAAGGGAGTTACTCGGAGGCAATGACAGCGACAACGACGCCTACGACTGGATTGACTATTAATGCAACGTTCGATAGCTCCATTACCAATCACTACAACGCGGCGGCCATCGAGGCGATGATTAGCCGGGCAATCGCAATTTACGAACTGCTGCTCACCGATCCCGTTACAATTCAAATTCTCTTCCGCTATGCACCAACTGCTCCAGACGGTACTCCGCTGCCACCTGGCGCTGCCGCGGAAAGTGTCGCGGTCGGTTACCAGGTTCCATGGAACGACTACATCAGTGCTTTGAGAGCACATGCAAGAGGCGCCAATGATATTCGCGCCAACGCGAGTCTTCCGGGGACTGCATTATCGAGTAATATCATAACGATAAGTGCGAACGGGCGATCAGTTAGGCTAAACACACCGCCAGCGATGTTTGCGAACGGCACGGTCGGCGCCGGCGGCCCGTATGATGGAATTGTGACGCTAAATCCGTCTTTCCCTTACGGATTCACCCGGCCTGTAGGCCCAGGCAACTTCGATGCGCAACGTGCGACTGAACACGAAATGGACGAGGTCATTGGCCTTGGAACGCGGCTTGGCCACCCTGGCAATGATCTTAGGCCGCAGGACTTGTTCAGTTGGTCATCGGCCGGCGTCAGAAATATCAGTACATCCGGGACACGCTACTTTTCGATTAACGGTGGCTTTACAAATATCATTAATTTCAATCAGAACCTAAGCGGCGATCTCGGTGACTGGGCGAGCGCCTCATGTCCTCAGGCGCGTCCGTATGTGCAAAATGCGTTTTTCTGCCCCGAACAGGCTTCTGATATCGCGGCTGCATCTCCGGAAGGCATTAACCTCGACGTTATAGGTTACAATTTAGCGACTGCAACCGTCACCACCGATCTGCCGACTCACGTAACCAATTCTTCAGTCAGACTTAACGGCACGGTCAGTCCCAATGGGCTAACCACAACCGTCCATTTTGAGTACGGACATACGACTAGCTACGGATCCGGCAGCCCCATTCATAGCTACAGCGGAAACACAACACAACACGTCAGTATCGACGCTACCGGGTTGGCTCCGAATACCAGATATCATTTCCGCATTGTGGGAACCAATACTCTTGGGACCGTTTACGGCAGCGACGAGACTTTTACTACTGTTACCTCGACAGGGCCTCCGGTCGCTGCAACTACTCCCGCAACCAGCGTAGCCAGTTTTTCAGCCACGCTGGACGGCTCCGTGTATCCGCACGGATCGACTACGACCGTCTATTTTCAATATGGCACAACGGCCGGCTACGGATTGACAACGCCGGCCGATACTAAGACAGGGAACAGATACCAGGATGTTACTGCGAACATCAATGGGTTAACTGCGAGCACCACGTATCACTACCGGATCGTGGCCACGAACAGCTTCGGCACCAGATACGGCGGCGATAGGACATTTACTACGCTTCCCCCGACTGGTCGTCCGGTTGTTACAACCGATCCCGCAAGCTTAATCGCGAGCTTTTCCGCCAGAGTCAATGGCTCACTAGATCCGCATGGATTGACTACTACAGTTTATTTCCAGTATGGAACAACGACTGGATACGGACTCACGACCGCACCCCACAGTCACACAGGGAACACGTTTCAGAACATCACTGCCGATGTCAGTGGCTTGACTGCGAGCACTACGTATCATTTTCGAACCGTAGCTACTAACAGCGCCGGGACTACTTACGGGGCGGACCGGACCTTTCGTACGTTGAACCCAACCGGGCCACCTATAGTCCTCGCGAACGAAGCCACCAACGTGACAAGTTCTTCAGCCACGCTCAACGGAATGGTTGATCCGCACGGAATGACCACGAGAATTAGTTTTCAATACGGCACTACCAATGGTTACGGATTCGTAACTCGAGCCCAAAGTCACAGCGGGAACACATACCACAACGTCACTGCGAATATCAACGGATTGACTGCGAGCACGACATATCATTTTCGCATGGTCGTCGGCAACAGCGTCGGTATATTTATCGAGTACGGTCCGGACAAGACGTTGGCCACGCCATAGCCAAAACAGGCTCCGCTCTCGTCGCATCGACTCGCAAAGCAATTGCCTGAATTGCCTGCGCCAGCGTCAGGCAGGAGCCTTGTCGCGCGTTAGAGGCAAGTGATACTTGGCAGCGGCGGCGCTTCGCCGTCGACGGCGGAGTAATTCAGGTTTAACCGTCTTGGTGATGACCAAGGAGGAAATCGCCGGCGTTCTGGAGCAGATCGCAACGCTCCTGGAGTTGAAAGCCGAAAATCCGTTCAAGATCCGGGCCTATACGAATGCAGCGCGCGCGATCGAAACATTTGGCGCGAATGTATCGAACTTTCAGGACGAAGAAGCCGTCGCGAAAATTCCGGGAATTGGAAAAAGCATCGCGATGAAGATCAAGGAGCTTGCCGAAACCGGATCGCTTAATTATTTCCGGGAATTGAGCGCCGAATTCCCGGCGGGAATTCTGGAATTGTTTTCACTGCCCGGGCTCGGCGCGAAAAAGATCAAGGCACTCCACGACAGCCTTGGAGTCAGTTCGATCGCGCAGTTGCAAAAGGCATGCGAAGAAGGGCGGGTCGCGGAGTTGGCGGGATTTGGTGAAACGACACAGCAAAAGATTTGTGACGCCATCGCCAGACGCGCATCGCACGCTGGTTCATTTCAATTCGGCCAGGTAGCAGCTGAGGCCGAAGCGCTGCGATCAGATCTGGCTGCGCACGAAGCAGCTTTGCAAGTTGAGATCGCTGGGAGTTATCGACGGCGAAAAGAAATCGTCCACGATCTCGATTTGCTGGTGGCAACAAAGGAACCGGAAGTCGTTACGAAATTCTTCATTTCCCATCCACTGGTCGAGTCCGTCATCGCTCAAGGCCCGACAAAATCGAGCGTGCGGCTCCGTTCTGGAGTGCAGTGCGATCTGCGAGTGGTCACGACTGCAGAATACCCCTTTGCGCTTGCTTACTTCACTGGGAATAAGGAACACAACATCGAGATGCGCAGTCGCGCGTTGCAGCGAGGTTGGACGCTCAACGAATACCGGCTCGCGCTGCTTCCCATAGATCCGAAAGCGAAGAAGAAAAAGTCACCAAACAAGATTCCGAGTGTGCGGGACGAAGCCGATTTGTATCGGGCCGTCGATCTCGATTTCATTCCGCCAGAGCTACGTGAAAACTGCGGCGAGTTTGAAGCGGCCAAACAGCATTCCCTGCCAAAGCTCATCGAGAAAGAAAATCTGCACGGCACGTTTCATTGCCACACGGTGGCAAGCGACGGTCACAATACACTCGAAGAAATGGCCGAAGCCGCCCGCGAACTCGGCCTGGAGTATCTCGGTATCGCTGATCACAGCCGCAGCTCCGTTCAAGGCCATGGGATTGCCGCGGAAAAATTGCTCGAGCAAGTCGCCGCGATTCGAAAGCTGAACAAGACGTTCGACGGATTTTATTTATTTGCCGGAGTCGAATGCGATATCTTGCGTGACGGCTCGCTCGATTTTCCCGACGAGGTGCTGTCGCAACTCGACTACGTTGTGGTGTCAGTCCATTCCGCGTTCAATCTCAGCGAATCCGAGATGACCCAGCGTGTGATTCGCGCGCTGGAAAATCCCTTCGTCACGATGTTGGCGCATCCGACTGGCCGATTGCTGCTGAAACGCGATTCGTACCAAATCGATATTCCGACGGTGCTCGACGCGGCAGCGAAGACCGGTACATGGATTGAACTCAACGCCGCGCCCAAGCGACTTGATCTCGATTGGCGGTGGTGGCCACTGGCCAAAGCAAAGGGCGTTAAATGTGTGATCAATCCCGATGCTCACCGCACAGAGCGACTACAGGATTTGTGGTTTGGAATCGGCATCGCCCGCAAAGGCTGCCTCACAAGAGAGGACGTAGTGAATTGTTTACCGCTCGGAAAAATCGAGCAGGCGTTGCAAGCTAAGCGGCAACCTGCGGAGTAATGGAGTCGTGGAGTGTTTAGCAGTGTGAATCATTACTCCATTACCCCAACACTCCATCACTCCTGCGCTTGCCGCTGTGGCATAAACATGGTGAGACATTTGCAGGCGCCGCCGGCTTTAATGAATTCCGTCATCGGCAACGCGTGACATCGGTAGCCGCGCTCTTCCAACTTCGTCACAAGCTGTGGCGCGCCTTCGGGCAAAACGATGTCCCGCTCGATCACGACTGCGTTACATGAAAAGTGCATTGCCTCTTCTGGTGCGACGTCGATCAAATCAGTCACGTGCTCCCGGATTGCGCGTTGCCCGTATTCATCGAAGGCGGCCGGAAACCAAAACCCCCCACTGTCTGGCAACGGACAAAAGCACGTATCAATGTGGTAAAAACGCGGATCGACGAGCTCGACCGAAATAGTAAGGCAACCAAGTCTTTCTGCTATGGCACGATGCGATTGAATGTCGGAACGAAATTTGTAACCGCAGAAGAGCACGTCATTACCGAAGAGTGCGTCGCCTTCGCCTTCGAAATAAAGTTTCTCCGGTAGCCAATCCACTTCGTAGCCGTGTTGCTCCATCCATTTGGCGAAAAACGGTTGTTCGCCGGCGCGTTCTTTGTGGCGAAAATTGCTGGGGATGAATTTGCGGCCAACCGTCAGCCCTGCGTTGGCGGTGAAGACCATGTCGGGCAGCCGCGGCTGCGGCGCAATCAGATGAACCTTGCAAAATTTGGAAAGCGTCGAGTGCAGTTGTTTCCATTGCTCTTGCACGATCGCCGTTTCGGCGCCGTGGGCGACGCTCATCCAGGGATTGATCTCGTACTCGATGCCGTAGTAATCCGGCGGACAAAGAAGCAGCTCGCGCATACGACTTTAAATCTACTCGGCGGCACAGAATTCACTAGAACTCACCTCATACATAGCAGCGAAGCGAAACATCTCTGGCCTGTTTTCTCCGGCACCTCTCCCGGATTGATCCAAGATTCTTCGCTTCCGTCAGAATGACATTATGATGTTGTGAGGCAATCGGCGAGTTCCCGCAGAAACGGTTCCACGTCTGTGATCATGCCGATTGACTGTAACGGCTGTTGTTCGACGACTCGCTCGACCGCCGAAGCATCGATATCGACGGATACGATTTTCACCGTGGGCGCGAGCATGCTCACCACCGCAAGCGAATGGCGGATGGTCGCCAGCAGCAACGCGTGCGTCACGTCGGCGAGTTTTTCGCGCAACACTTTCTGGCCCTCAATAGCGTCTGTCGTTGCGCCGGGAATCGATCCCTCATCCCGAATCGAGCCGGTGAGTACCACATCGACATTGTTGCGGACGCAGGCGTGCATGATCCCGCTGGTCAGCAGATTTTTCTCAACTGCTGCGGCAACGCTGCCGGCTTGGCGAATCGCATTGATCGCGCGCATAACGTTCTCGCGGCCGCCGCGCGCGAACGCCAGATCGAGGCTGATGCCCAAAGAAGTACCGAACAGCGCTCGTTCCACGTCGTAACCGGCAAATGGATTTCCGGCGAAAAGTCGATCGACGTACCCGCCTTTAATGAGCCGGACCAAATGCTGATCGGCACCGGTCCGCACGATTGCTGGACCGGCCACAACTGCGATTTTGCCTTTCGCCTTGCGCGCGCGTCGAAGTTCCTCAGCCAATTCGCGAATAATGGCCGATTTCGGTTCATCAGCATCGATGATCGTGTTGATGAATTGAAAAATATCCGTGCGCGACGTCGCGCGCTGCACAGGCACCACGCGCACACCTTGGTGGCCGATTAGGATTTCGTCGCCTTTACGAACGTCGAAGAACTTAACGGCTCTCGCGGCGCGCCCTTTTCGGTCCACTGCGATTGCGGAGTCCATCATGGTAGGCCGCACCTCGATCTCCTTGCCGTTAACGCGAACGAAGGTTTGCTGGTTCGTCATCACATAGAACTCGGGAGGGAAAACGCCGTCCGCCGGAGCGGAAGCTAGCTGAGCATCTGCGCGTTCGGCGACTTCAGCGCCGTGCTGTCGCAGTCTCAGAATTAATTCATCCAGCCCGTCGCTTGTCTCCGCCGAGACCTCGATGCGGGCAAAGCTTTGGTCTGCGCGCTTTTGGCCGATCGTGATGTCGCCGATCTTAAAATTAGCGCCGTGGGTTAAAATTTGATCGAGCACTTTCGGCAGGATGAGCGAATCAATAATGTGACCGCGTAACTCGATCGTCTCCGAAAACATCGACAGAAGTTAGCGAGGGAAAAGCGTCGCGCCAGTGAGCCGAAACTTATATTGGGGCACTTGTGCTTAAGGATGAATTTGATACGTATGCGACCGACACAAACGCCTCTACAACAAGCAAGATCAATATGGAAAAACCAAACGCGCGTGGCCCTTCCCCCGGTCGGAAAGCTGCTCACGCACTAGGGTCAAGACTTAATCGTAAACCCAAGCGGCCGCCACCGCTGCCGTCGAAGAAGAAGGTTTCCGACGCGGACCGCCCGGCTAGCCGCTAGAGTGCAACAAGTGCACAACGATTTGCCAGCTCTCGCCGCCAAGATCGGAGGAAGACTTTCGATAAGCTCGGAGTATGTCGTGACGCAGTCCGCGGAGTTGCGGGTTCTGCGGGAGATGTCGGAAAACGAACTTCGTGAATTTGCAACGAACCATGGCTGGCGCATCATCCGCCGCCTCGGCGGACGCCAAATCGAATTCTACAATGATGCGAGCGTGCGCGCGCCACAGTAGTTGGTAGGGACGCCGCCCTCCGGCGTCCGGACATCGCAGCGCGATGTCCCTACCTAGTCCCACTGGACAGACCGGAGCAGTTGGCTTACCAAATGGCGCGTTTCAAATGGAAGCGGCAAAGATTTATTTCATTATTTTTGGTCTGCTCACGATCGCCGGTGGCATTATCGGCTACGTTAAGGCTGGCAGCACGGCATCGATCATTGCCGGGGGAATCACAGGGGTTTTGCTGCTCGTAGCGGCGTTTCTTTTGCCTGAACACCGCGTCGCTGGATTAGCGACCGCGTTCATTATCTCGGTTTTGCTCGCTGGGCAGTTCGTGCCCAAATTCTTTCGCACCGGCAGAATCATGCCTGCTGGCATGATGTCGGTGCTGAGCGTGATCGGGATTATTGCAGCAATCGTCGTCTGGGTCAGAAAGTAATTGCGTGGGAAAAATTCGCCTTCGTACGTGGCGGCGGTTGGTTCTAGTTCTATTCGCCGCGATTTTCGCCGCGATTGTCTATCGCTGGATCTCGCTTGAGCGATTGCAACGTTTCGCGCCCATCGAGATATCGGGAACGCCAACACCGGAACCGACGGCAACTCGGCCGCCGTTGATCAAGGGAAAATTGGACACCGCAAAACTGTTCAACGGCATCACACTTCACTCCACAGTGGAGACGACTCCCGGCGCAGATGCTGCAACCGAACGCGCCCAACCCGAGAGTTACGTACTGGATATCAAGCTGCTGGCGCGTGTGCCTTCACCGAACAAAACAATTGATGAACTGGTGAAAGTCAGTCCCCGATTGCCAACGCTCTTACCCGGTTTGGCGTCGATGTTGTCGGCCGAACCTGTTTCGCCGCTTTTCACGCAGCTCTACGACACGAAAGTCAGAATGCTGCGCGAGAATCTTGGCCGTCTCGATCTGCTTTTATCGCGGCATAATTTTTTCGATTGCCAGACCGTTCTACAGCTTCAGCATCCGCAGACCCATCGGAAAGCGCTTCTCCTCCAGGCGGACATGGATGTGGACGCCGATGGCTCCGATTCCGATCGCCTCCCTGTTGGTACCGGTGCACCGGCGAATTTCAAGCCCGCCACGAGTTATCGTTGGGATAAGAAAACGGCGGCGCCCAACCCGTATCTCGCTGGGACTGAACAGCGAGTTAAACGCGCGGAAGATGAGTACGCGCTGGCAAGTACCGCGCCCGCACGCAAACACGACCTGCGCAACGCAATCGCAGAACTACGCAACGAGATTGGCACGCTGAAAAAGTTTAGTTTCCTGATCGGCGCGACCGACCCATTCATTGTGGTGCCGGGCACCTTTACCCACGGCCCCGATCCGGTTAAGGTCGGCGATTACGCGCTCGTGGTTTTTGGCGATGCCATTTATCCAGCCATCGTCGGAGACGTCGGTCCGAATGATAAAGTCGGCGAAGCGTCACTGCGCATTGCAAAAGAACTCAATGCACTCGCAACAGCCTACAATCGGCCGGTGGACGATCTGAAGGTCAGTTACATCATTTTCCCGGGCACGGCTGAGAAACCATTCGGTCCTCCTGACTTGGACAAAATCAACGCGCGTTGCGAGACCCTGGTAAAAGAGATCGGCGGCGCGGGCGTCCCATTGCATCGTTGGGAAAACATTATCCCTTCCCCCACTCCCAGTCCGACTCCGAGTCCTTCGCCATCTCCTTCGCCAACTGCGTCAGGAACGCCGCCTCCGTCACCCGCTCCGACATTCGCATTTCACGTTTCGACGCCGGCTGAGACCGCCTCGGCAAGCACGACAGCCGCCCCAACCCATTCGCCCGCCTTATCCCGAAGTCCTCACAGCAAAAGAAGGCCGTGAATCCCGAAAACCCGATCGCACAGGCTAGCGGCAACGACTGCCTGGATCTGATGCACACGGTAATGGCGTACCGTCACCAACCAATTAATTCGCAGCTGATGAAGATCCGCCACAAATACTCCATGCTGCATGTGGACGTTCTGATTTTGATTTATTATCTCGCGAAGGTTTGCTCCGGCGCGATTCTCGAGATCGGCGCGTTTGTTGGGGGCGCAACAATTGCCGCAGCGTTAGGCGTTCGCGATTCAGGTCAGGAGAAGAAACTGATCGCGGTCGAACCCGGCGGCAGCGTGAAACACAAACGGCTCGGTACTCGCAATATCTTGCGCGACTTGGAACGCAATCTCGCCAGAGAGCGTGTGGCAAACATGGTCACGTTGGTCAAGGGAAAGTCGTTTAAGCCGGAAACGATGTCGGCTGTCCGCCAAGCACTCGGTTCGGATCAAATCGGGCTGTTAATCCTCGATGCTGATGCTGCTAAACGCAGAGACATCGACTGTTATCGCGACAAATTTGCCGAGGGAAGCTGGATGGTTATCGACGACATATTCGGCGCTGATGCCAATTCAAAGATCACGCCGAGCCGCGCGGATGTGGATGCATTGGTGGCGGAACGTTTGTTGCAGCCGTTGGGATTTTACGGCTGGAGTACTTGGGTCGGACGCTGGCGCGGTGCGCGATTGGTCGTGAAGGATTGAAGGATTAAACGGCGGGCAGAGGACTGCCCGCCCTACCGACCCGGACGTCCGTTCGCCCTCGTTGGTAGGGCGCGTCACTTCGTGCGCGCCGTCACACTTCCTCCGGTCCCACAACCAGATGGATCACGCCATTGGGCGCTGAGATAAAGAAGCCGTTAAAGTCTTCGCGCAACTGCTCGACTTCGTCCCGTCGCGAGACGCCGTGAACTTTCAAAAATGACTCGGCTGCTTCGGTGTCGTTCGTTTCCAATTCTAGCCAGACATCGGGATGACTCAGGTTCGGCACGCTATCAATCCACAGCCGGTTCGGGCCGAATTGAAAAATGCAGCCGTCCTTTTCCTCCTCGATCAATGGCAGCCCCAACGTGTCGCGATAAAAGGCAACGGTCTGCTCATACGTGTGGCTCGGGCACTTGATTGCGATGTTCGCGCCGCCTGAAAACTGCGGCCCTTCAAGTTTGGCAACCACCGAAGCAATTACTCCCCGCCGGTTCCGTCCGGCTCGGTCATTTTGATCGGATCCAGTGCGCGCTCGAGTTCGTCTTCCGACAAGATCTTTTTTTCTCGCGCAATCTCGCGAACCGTTCGTCCGGTCTTGGCGCTCTCCTTGGCAATTTCTGCCGCGCGATCGTAACCGATTTTTGGCGAGAGGCTGGTCACCATGGCCATCGAAAGCTCCACTAGTTCGCGGCAGCGCTCTTCGTTCGCCACGATGCCTCGTACGCATTTCTCGGTGAAGATATCCACGACGTTCGCCAGCAATCGGATGGATTCGAGGATGTCGTGCGCCATCACTGGCATCATCACATTGAGCTCGAAGTTTCCGTTCGCGCCTGCCCAGCTGATTGTCACGTCGTTGCCGATCACTTGTGCGCACACCATCATGAGCGATTCGGCCATTACCGGGTTCACTTTTCCCGGCATGATCGAGCTGCCCGGTTGCGTGGCAGGGAGTTGAATCTCGCCGATGCCGCACCGCGGCCCGCTGCTGAGCCAGCGAATATCGTTCGCAATTTTGAAGAGAGCGACGGCGATAGTTTTTAAATGGCCGCTCGCTTCGACAACTGCGTCCTTACCGCCTTGCGCTTCGAAATGATTTTTCGCCTCGTAAAATGCGATCCCGGTGCGCTGCTTGATGTGATCCAACGCTTTTTTAGGAAAATCGATATGACGATTCAGACCAGTGCCGACTGCGGTCCCGCCGAGCGCAACTTCGCGCAAAGCTTCGATCGCTTTCTCCACGCGCGCCTTCGCATACGCGACTTGCTGAGCGTAGCCGGAGAATTCCTGCCCCAGTCGCACCGGCGTCGCGTCCATCAAATGCGTGCGCCCAATCTTCATGACGTGCCAGAATTCTTTGGCCTTGGTTTCGAGCGCGCTGTGCAATTTTTCCAGAGCGGGAATCAAATGATTCTTCAATTCCTCAGCGGCGCTGATGTGAATCGCCGAGGGAATCACGTCGTTGCTCGATTGCCCCATGTTGACGTGATCGTTCGGATGAACAGGATCGTGCGATCCGATCGATTTCCCTGACAGATGCGCCGCCCGGTTCGCGATCACTTCGTTCGCGTTGGTGTTGGTGCTGGTGCCTGAGCCTGTCTGAAAAATGTCGAGCGGAAAATGGTCGTCGAGTTTTCCGTCGGCGACTTCTTCGGCCGCCTGTGCGATCGCCGCTGCTCGGGTGGCGTCGAGCAAACCTAAATCCTGATTCGCCTTCGCGGCTGCCCATTTGATTAGACCCAGCGCGCGAATGAATGGCCGCGGAAATCGGTAACCGCTTACCGGAAAATTTAAAACCGCGCGATGCGTGGACGCGCCATGGAGAGCATGCGCGGGCACAGTCATCTCGCCCATCGAATCTTTTTCGATTCGCGTCGGTTTTTCCGTCATGCCGAACGCTCTGCGCCGACGCCGGCGAGGCGCGAACGGCTCTTCGTAGACGTGCGTCCACCGCCATGTGCCGACGGTACTTTGTGAAATACCGTGATAAACATTGGCGGGATATTTTGCAGAAAATATTCCGATTTGGCGCGCTGGAAAACGGTGGCGTGCTGCCTCAACTCGTTGGTGACCTGGTAAATGATAAACTTGCCGTCGGGCTTAAGCGCATCGTACGTCTTCCGCAGCAGTGCCCGTTTCTTCTCGATCTTGAGAATGCTGAACGGAATGCCGGAGAGAATGTAATCGCACGAAGCGAATCCGCGGCGCTTCAGCTCGTACGGCAACGAGGCCGCATCGCCATGAATCACATGCATCCGCCGATCGCCGGCAAATTGCCGTTCCAATGCTCTTGCCAGCTGCGCGTCGAGTTCAAACAGGAGCAAATGCGAATCCGGTGTCATACGTCTCGCGATCTCACGCGAGTGGACGCCTTCGCCAGGGCCGTATTCCGCGATCACTCGCGGCTGGCTGAAATCCATTTTGCTGGCGACGCGTTCCACCATAGCCTTCGAGCTGGGTACAATCGACGCGATTTGGAACGGACGCTTCAGAAAACGCTTGAAAAAAAGTGTGCTCACGCGGAGCGAAATGTTCGTCTGAGGTGTTCTGGTTGTCCAGTATCGATCTGAACTGTGACCAGTGCCCGTGATTAGTTCTCGTGAGTCTTGACTGATTACTGATCACCGATCAGTTATCACTTCTGATTTCCATGCGCGGTTAGCTCAGTGGTAGAGCACTACCTTGACACGGTAGGGGTCAGAGGTTCGAAACCTCTACCGCGCACCACTTCCAGCGTGCAGCGACGCTTCAATCTTCGATGTAATTAGCGGTGTTAGCTGGGCGAAGGAGGAGTCGACGGCGTCGCTGGTAATGCCGGTGCGCTTGTGGGCCGTTTTTCAACGAGAGTCGCTACAGCCGGGCGAAGATTCATTAAGTTCTTGAGCAGGTTAAACCAAAACGGCGCGCCGAGTGTCAGGAGCCCTGCGGTCAGTGCCAGCCCGAACAAGTGATTGAACCACCACGATTTTTCGGTCGGCCAGCGGGCGAACCAACCACGCGGCAACAACTCAAATCCAGTGCTGTCGATCTTCTCCTTGAAATCGGCGAATGCTTTCTCGCGCGCGTCGGCATCGAGTTGACCCTGCGCAGCGGCGCCTTGCTCAAGCGTGCCAGGCGCTGCTTTCACAAGCGCTTCTACGAGCTTTGGTTCGTGGCGCAGTTTGTCATAAATCTCGACCGTATCGAGTTGGAGAAAAACGCTGACCACGATCGCCGCTACAATTGTGACCATCCGCACGTGAATTTGAAACCATTGTTCGGCTCGATCTTGTGCACTGCCGAACCAGCGCTGAAACCGATCGTAAGCCTGCGTCGTCGCGCGCTCCACGGTCGCGCCGAAGCTTCCAAGCGATTCCAGAACGGCTTTCTGCTGTTCAGGCGCAAATATCTTTGCAGCCGCTGCGATGTCCTTCAGCTTTACCCGCGATTCGATCGACGGCAGATCCACCCGGTGCAGAGCTGCGACCAATCCTCGCGCCTTCTCGGGCAACTCCTTGGGAATGTCGAGCAACTGGGCCTCTTCAGGAGTCATTTCCCTCATCTCTTGAAGGACGCGATAAATTTCGCCCGGTCGGATTGCGGTCGCGATCTTCATTGGACCACCCCATGGTATTGCCCAAAATCCCCATGGTTTTTCGCGATTGGGAGTCACGTTCGGAATTGTGACTGCCGCTTTCGCGGTGTTCGCTTCAGCAGTGGCCTTGCTAATTGCCTCGGCGCGGGTCGGATCGTCCGGTCTGCGCAGTGTGGCATCACGCAGCTTTCTCTGAGCGGCAATGAACTTCTGTGCGTTCTCGTCCAGATTTCGGTTTTTTTTCTGCCAAAGTGAATCGCTAAAAATCGGATCGCGTAAAATTTGCGCGGCCAATGAATGCGCGTACTTGCCGATAGTCGGATCGATAGTTTGAAACGTAAGCGCCAGCGCATTTGCCAGGTTCTTGCCGCGCAAAGACAGAGTCGCCGAGACCATCTGCACAAAAAGTGTGATAAGCAGACTAAGAACGGTCATGATCACCGCGAAGGCGATCACGGTATCGAGCGTGTTTAGCATAAAAGCGGTATAGCTTCGGACGGGACGGAAGTCCGGTCACTTGGAGCGAGTTTGTTCACGTGGAACGCGTGTTGCCGTTATGTTTATTGGTTCGGGAAATGTCAGACAAGATAAAAGGTCAGTCGGAGCGTCGCGCTGGTGAAGGCCCCGCTTTGATTTTTGCTTCGAGCGCGAAAAGCTGTATCAACAGCAATCGCTTCAAGATCAAGCCTGCAGCCAATGTCTGAAGTCCCTCAATTACGCGATGCGATTGAAGCGGCAACGCAGACTCTTCGCGCACTTTCCAGCTTCGAACCACAGATGGCGCAAGCTGCCGATGTGATCGATCAATGTTTACGCGCAGGAAACAAATTGCTGGTCTGCGGAAACGGCGGCAGCGCGACTGATGCTTCGCATTTTGCGACAGAACTCGTTGTTCGTTTTGTTAAAGATCGACGCGCGCTTCCGGCGATTTGTCTCACGAGCGATAGCGGAATTCTCACCGCCGCTGGGAATGACTATGGCTTCGATGAGATCTTTGCGCGTCAGGTGGCCGCGTTCGGTGTCGCGGGCGATGTGCTCATCTGCCTGACCACTTCGGGTAAATCCAAGAATGTGGCGCGGGCCCTGCAAGAAGCGAAGGCACGTGAAATGAAGACGATCGCGTTTCTGGGGCGCGATGGCGGATCGACGGTCGGCATAGCGGATCTTGATGTTTTGGTCAAGAGCGATTCAACTGCGCGAGTGCAGGAAGCACATCAGCTTTTGCTGCATGTGCTGTGCGAGATAATCGAATCGCGCATCAAGGATTGACGGCCTCAGGCCGTCAGCTGCCCAAGCCAGCGTTCCTTCGGTTACTCCGAGTTTTTCAGCAATCGTTCGCGCTCCCGATCCAACTGCCGCCGCTCACTTGCGGTGAGGCTTCCGATTCCAAACTTGGAAATCTTGTCGAGGATCGGATCAATTGAGGTGTAAACGTCTTCTGGGTCCGAGCGGCTGCCGACGGTGCGAGCTCGTGGTTTCGGGAGGACGTGATACTTCGGCTTGGAGGCAAAACGCGCTTTGAAGTCATTCCACCAGGCGAGCTCTGGGCCGGCGCCATTCAGTTCGACGAAAAGGAATGCCACACCAATGCTCGTCCAGAGCACCATCAGATCACTCCAAGCGTGATAAGCCAACAGTTGAAACGTGTAAACGGCGGCAAGAATTAGCGCGATCCACTTCGCCATTATCCTGAGCAACATTTCGACACGCGGGTAAATCGTGGCAAACGCAACGAATATTCCAAAGTGTAACTCGGGCGACCCGGCAATTGCGCACCGTTCCCAGAGTCCCCAGATGGTTAGTAGCGCTGCCGGTGTGACCAGCAAAAAAGCATAGAGCGCGATGTACGCGCGTCGGCCCAGAAATCGTTCCACTTCTCGCCCGAAGACAAACAGAAGGTACATTTCGATGGCGAACCAAAGCAGCCCCGATGGGGCATGAACGAATGCATACGTAAACAGCCGCCACACCTGCCCGGTCGACCAGACTGCGGCACTATCGAATTGCAGCCAAAGCAAAATAGATCCGGCTCCGAACGCCACCAGGAGCGCGGCCAAAACCGCAGCCGCCACGTGTACCCCGACGAGCATCGTGGTCACATCGACAGGATACCGACCCATCCACGCAACCGGCCGATAATCATCGGACGTGGTCACCCCGAACATGTTTTCAATTAATGCCTCGCAATGTGCTTGTGCAAGTGAAACGACAGAATCTGTGTCGCAAATTCCGTTGGTATTCTGCTTAGCAATTCTGGACGCGTGATCGGCGTGTACTTGTCAGCCGTAGCCTCGACGGGGGCAGATTCATGGTTAAAGTGGGCAGTTTCGTTCGATGAAGAATCTCGCCGCCGCCATATTCCCGCCGAAGGGAATCGGTGATGCAAAGCCCTCCAACAAGGCTGTGCTCGATTGGGTGCAGGAGATCGCGACGCTGACCCAACCCGAGAACATTTTCTGGTGCGACGGCTCGGAGAGTGAGAAGGATTTTCTAATCGCTGAGTCGCTCAGGCAAAACGTCCTGATCGAGCTGAATGACAAGAAAGTACCGCGCTCATATCTTCACCGATCTAATCCGAACGACGTCGCGCGTGTCGAGCAGTGTACTTTTGTGTGCACGCCAACAAAAGAGGAAGCCGGGCCCACAAACAATTGGTCTGAGCCGGGAGAAACCTACGCGAAACTTAGGGACCTGCTCACGTGCGCGATGCGTGGACGGACGATGTTCGTCATTCCCTACATGATGGGCCCGGCAGATTCGCCGTTGGCCAAGATCGGTTTCGAGATCACCGATTCCAAATATGTCGTGCTTAGCTTGAGGACCATGACGCGCATGGGTGCGATTGCGTTGCAACGTCTCGGCAATGATCCGAGTGCAGAATGGAACCGCGGCGTGCACTCGTTGCTGGATGTAAATCCTGAGCGCCGGTTCATTTGTCATTTTCCGCAGGACAACACGATCATCTCGGTCGGCTCAGGTTATGGCGGCAACGTTTTGTTGAGCAAGAAGTGCTTGGCCTTGCGGATCGGCTCGTATCTGGCGCGCAAACAGAATTGGATGGCGGAGCACATGCTGATCCTTGGCGTGGAATCGCCGGAAGGGCGCAAACATTACGTGGCCGCGGCGTTCCCGAGCGCATGCGGCAAGACGAATTTTGCTATGCTCATTCCGCCCGCGCATTTCAAAGGTTGGAAGGTGACCACGGTTGGGGATGACATCGGTTGGATGCAAATCCGCGACGGCCGTTTGTACGCAGTCAATCCGGAGAACGGGTATTTCGGTGTCGTGCCCGGAACGAGTCATAAATCGAATCCGAACGCGATGGGATCGATCGCCCGCGACACGATTTATACCAACGTTGCTCTTACCGACGACGGCGACGTGTGGTGGGAGGGCAAAGATGGCGAACCGCCCGCGCACGCGATTGATTGGCGCGGAAACGAATGGACACCGCAATCAAGCGAAAAAGCTGCGCACCCGAATAGCCGCTTCACGACGCCAATGCGGAACAATCCTGCCCTTGACCCCGATGTCGAGAAAGGTGAAGGCGTGCCGATCAGCGCGATCATTTTCGGCGGCCGTCGTAGCGATACCGTGCCGCTGGTTTATCAGGCCTTCGATTGGGACCATGGTGTATATTTAGGTGCAACAATGGCGTCGGAGACCACCGCTGCCGCCACAGGTGCCGTAGGAAGAGTGCGGCGCGATCCAATGGCGATGCTGCCCTTCTGCGGGTACAACATCGGGGCTTATTTTCAGCACTGGCTCGATATTGGAAAACAGCTCACCAATCCGCCGCTGATTTTTAACGTGAACTGGTTTCGCAAAGGCGCAGACGGAAAATTCCTTTGGCCCGGTTTCGGTGAAAACATGCGCGTGCTCAAATGGATCATCGACCGATGCGAAGGAAACGGCGGTGCACTCAAGTCGCCAATCGGTTGGCTGCCGAGTCCTCACGATCTCGATCTGGCTGAGCTGAACATCGATCACAATGCCGTTGACGAACTCCTTGGGCTCGATCACGAAGAATGGCAAAAAGAGATCGCTGCGCACAAAGAATTTTTCGATTCGTTAGGCGGCGTGGTGCCGGAAGAATTGCAAAAACAGCGCGAGCAACTAGCCGCCGGGTTTGATCTGTAGCAACGCTGCACGCTTCAGGGGAGCGCACGCGGCCCGCGTGCCTGTTTCGGCCGCCGGTCGAAGCCTCTCAAGCCCTGCTGAGCGACATAGTACCGAACCATCGACACCCGATTTGCCACGCTTCTGAACCGATCGACGAGCGGCCGGCAGGAACACGCCGGCGGCGTGCGCTCCCCCGGAAAATTTGCGAAGCGAGCGGCGATCTGGAACTGTCTCCGGTGGGTTCGAAGACCGGGAACAAGCAGCGGGTTATTTCTCCGGCGCCGAATGATTGCATAGAGATTCGCGGCGCACGCCAGAACAATCTTAAAGGCATCGATGTCGATATTCCGCTGGGAAAATTGACCGTCGTCACCGGCCCGAGCGGCAGCGGCAAGTCGAGTCTGGCATTCCAAACAATTTACGCCGAAGGCCAGCGACGTTACGTCGAAACATTCAGTCCGTACATGCGGCAGTTCCTCGATCGAATGGATAAGCCGCGCGTTGACGATATCCGCGGCATTCCGCCCGCGATCGCCATTGAGCAGTCGAACCCCGTCAAGACTTCGCGCTCGACCGTCGGAACAATGACAGAGATCAACGATTATTTAAAACTTCTCTGGCCGCGCATTGCGCATGCGTTCTGCCCGAGCTGCGGTCGTGAAATTCGACCAGAAACAGCGCAATCGATTGCAGAGCAAGTATTCGGTCATTTCGAAGGTAGGGGCGGTTCACCGAACCGCTCGCGGGCGATTGAGGTCAATCGCCCCTACCTCGGTCCGAATAACGAGAAGATCGTTCTCATCACGTTCTGGGTGGCAGTCCCATCGAAAACGGAGCCGCGGGAATTCTTCGATTTTCTCCAGCAGCAAGGATACCTGCGCGTTTGGATCGACAACAAAGTCGTTCGCGTGGACGACCCGAATTCAAAAATTAAACGACTCGGCGCACGTGTGCAGGTCGTGCAGGATCGCATCGCCATCACTAGGGAAAATCGCGGGAGATTGGTCGAAGCAATCGAAACCGCGCTGCGCTTTGGGAAGGGCAAGATCAATGTCATTCAGATCTCAGAAAACGCTGAACGTCCAACGCCGGACGCCCCACGTCGAACCGATCGCCGGCCTCTCCGCCGTAGCCTTGGCGAAGGAGGGTCAACGATTACCGACCACGAGTTTCCGTTCTCGACCGGTTGGCACTGTGCATGGTGCGATTTGGACATTCGCCCGCCCACGGTGGGCCTTTTCAGTTTTAATAATCCGCTCGGGGCATGTCCAGACTGCCGCGGCTTCGGGCGAACGATCGCGATTGATCTAAACAAGGCGATTCCCGACCGCAGCCTCAGCATTAAACAAGGTGTGGTACGCGTTTTTCGCGGCGTTGAGTTTGGCGAATCACAGAAGGATTTGCTCCGCGCATGCGCCCGCGAAGACATCGATATTAACGTGCCGTTCGATGAATTACCCAAAGCCGATCAGGATTTCGTCATCGAAGGAGAAAGGCGATCAGGCGAATACACCGACGAAGATTACGAGGATGATCGCTGGTATGGAGTGCGCGGTTTTTTTCGTTGGCTGGAAAGCAAGACTTACAAAATGCATGTGCGCGTGTTGCTCAGCCGCTACCGCGCCTACGTGACTTGTCCTAAATGCAACGGCGGTCGCTACCAACCCGAAGCGCTCAATTATAGGATTAGTAGCGCGACCGTCTCGGTTACGAATGGAAGAAATCGCAAGCCGGAGGCGTGCGCTACCTTAACGCTTCCTCAATTCCAAGCGCTCTCGATTTCCGACGCGCGTGATCTTCTGCGCGCGATCGAAGGTTCGCCTGACGACAAAACAGCGCAGATGTTGCGCGACGAAATTTCCGCACGCCTCAATTATCTTTGCGAGGTCGGCGTCGGTTACCTCACGCTCGACCGGTCCACGCGCACATTGAGCGGCGGTGAAGTGCAGCGGGTAAATCTCACCACGTGCCTCGGTGCTTCATTGGCGAACACGCTTTTTGTGATGGACGAGCCGAGTATTGGGTTACACCCGCGTGATGTCGGTCAACTGGTGCGCGTGATGCATAATCTCCGCGACAAAGGCAACACATTGCTCGTTGTCGAGCACGAGGAACAAATCATCCGCGCAGCAGACAATTTGATCGATCTCGGCCCCGGCCGCGGCGAGCACGGCGGCGAATTAGTTTGGAACGGACCGTTGGAAGATCTTCTCGCGCGCCGTGACAGAAATCTGGGGAGCGCACGCATTCTGCGTGCTGGTGAAGGCATTCTGCCTTCACGAACTTTTGAAGGTCCCTCAAACAGTGCTGAGCCCAAAGAAAAGCCGTTTCATACTCAGAAAAGTTCGTCGCCGCAGAATGCGGCGACCAGCACGCTACAAGCGTGCGCTCCCCAATCGTTAACGCGCGATTACCTGACGAATCGCAAATTCATTCCGATTCCAAAAACGCGGCGAAAATGGACTTCGTCAGTCAACATTCTCGGCGCGCGCGAGCACAATCTGAAAAATATCGACGTCGAGTTGCCGCTCGGCGTTTTCACGTGCGTAACTGGAGTGTCGGGGTCCGGCAAATCCACTCTGATTCACGATGTGTTGTACCGGAATCTGCTGCGCGCCAAGGGACAATCCTCAGATCAGGAATCTGGCGCCTGCAAATCGATCACCGGCACCCATCGAATCGGCGACGTAGTAATGGTGAATCAGTCACTGTTGGCTCGCACTCCGCGTTCAACTCCGATTCTTTATCTCGGTCTGTTTGATCAAGTCCGGGAATTGTTCGCCGCGCAACCAGAGGCGATGGCGCAGGGACTGATCGCAAGCTCCTTTTCGTTTAACTCCGGGAACGGGCGTTGCGAACGTTGCTCGGGAACAGGTTACGAAAAGATCGAAATGCAATTCTTGAGCGATCTTTATGTGCGCTGCGCAGAATGCGAAGGCAAACGTTTCCAGTCGCACGTGCTGAAGGTGCAACTCCATGGAAAATCGATTCACGACGTTCTCGAACTCACCATCAGCGAAGCGATCGAGTTCTTTGCGCGACTCGGACAGAAAATCGGCGAGACACCCTCACCTCAATCCTCAGGTCGGGATTGCGACTGGGAGGAGCGCCGAGAGGCGGACGTGAAGCGCCAGGTGAGGGTCGATCCCTATATTCGCATTTCCGATGGGCTTAAAGTACTCGGCGAAGTCGGACTTGGTTATCTGCGGCTGGGTCAGCCGTTGAACACCCTGTCCGGCGGCGAATCGCAGCGGCTAAAGCTAGTAGGACATTTGTCGGACGCTTCAGGCACTCGCAATCTGTTCATCTTTGACGAACCAACCACGGGACTCCATTTCGACGACGTGGCAATGCTGCTGCAATTATTCCAGCGCCTTGTGGATCGCGGACATTCGCTCGTAGTGATCGAGCACAATCTCGAAGTGATTAAGAGCGCCGATTGGATCGTCGATCTCGGTCCAGAAGCTGGTGATGCGGGCGGTGAAGTCGTCGCCAGCGGGACGCCCGAACAAATTACGAAAGTTGAGAACTCTCATACCGGAAAATTTCTTCGCGACATGTTGGGGAGTGCCGGCGCCTCGCCCGCAGCCCGAGGCGCCCCGCCTCGGACTCACGCGATTAGCCGTTACGCAGATGAGGATGGCGAACCGGCGTTACGTGCTGCTGAAGAGCCATTCGACGAGGCGTCGAATGGAACGGGCGAGGCGCCCGCGCTCCCCAAGAGAAAAACGAATGGCGCGATTTATGTTCACGGCGCGCGAGAGCACAATCTCAAAAACATTGATCTGAAAATCCCGCGGGAACAACTAGTGGTGATTACCGGACTCAGCGGCTCCGGCAAATCGACGGTCGCGTTCGACATCTTATTCGCCGAGGGACAGCGCCGGTTCCTCGACAGCATGTCGCCTTATGCGCGGCAATTCGTGGAGCAACTCGAAAAGCCAGATGTCGATCTAGTGACCGGATTGCCCCCGACCGTCGCTATCGAGCAACGTGTGACGCGTGGGGGAGGCAAATCGACTGTCGCCACCGTTACAGAGATTTACCATTTCCTGCGCCTCTTGTTCGCAAAAACCGGAACGCAGTTTTGTCCCGACTGTAATTTGCCTGTGCAGAAACAAAGTGCGGCGTCGATTGTGAAACAGATCGAGACGGCTGCGAAACGCGGTCCCTTGAAGGTGCTCGCGCCTCTGGTGAAAGCCCGCAAAGGTTTTCACACCGACGTCGCGCGTTGGGCGGAACGCCAGGGATTCGACACTCTTTATGTGGATGGAAAGCTCGTTCCAGTCGCGCAGTTTCGGAAACTGGAGCGTTTCAAGGAACACACCATTGACGTGGTGGTGGGCGTGATCGATCGGCGGCGAATTGATAATGCGCGCGACATTACCCGACGCGCCCTTGACATTGGCCGAGGCACAGCCCGTCTGCTCGATTCAAGGAATCGCCTTACCGTCGTGAGCACCGAGATGAGTTGCCCAGACTGTGGCCGCGCTTTTGAGGAACTGGATCCGCGTTTGTTCTCGTTTAATTCGCCGCATGGGATGTGCGAAGAATGCGGCGGGTTCGGCGAAATTTGGGACAAGGATGTGCAAACAGGAGCGAACCGCGATGGCGAATCTGTTCTGGAAAACGAGTTGGCTGCCGAACGCGAATCCGAATGGATAGACGAAGGCGAAGCGCGCGAATGTCCAAATTGTCACGGCTCGCGTTTAAACGCGGAGGCGCGTCATGTGCGCGTGCAAGGCTATACCATCGATCAATTCACGGATCTCGCGGCGGGCGAAGCGGCGTGCGCGATCCGGAAGTTAAAATTCAAAGGGAGAGATCAGACCGTCGCCGCCGGTCTCATTCCTGAGGTTGAACAACGACTACATTTCATGGAGACCGTCGGCCTCGGCTATCTCACGCTGGGGCGTTCGGCAAAAACTTTAAGCGGCGGCGAGTCGCAGCGAATCCGTTTGGCTGCGCAACTCGGCTCAAATTTGCGCGGAGTGCTTTACGTCCTGGACGAACCAACGATTGGATTGCATCCACGCGATAATCAGCGCTTGCTCGAAACGCTCACGACGCTGCGGAACAAAGGCAATTCATTGATCGTGGTCGAGCACGACGAAGAAACGATGCGGCGCGCCGATCACATCATCGATCTCGGGCCGCGCGCGGGAATTCACGGCGGCGAGGTCGTGGTGAGCGGAACGCTCAGTGATGTCCAAAAAAATCAAAATTCCGAAACGGCGCGTTGCTTGAAATCGCAGTTGTGTCATCCGATTCGGGGATTGCGTCGTTCGCTGCGCGATGTCGGAAACTGGATCGAAATTCGTGGCGCGCGCGCGAACAATTTGAAAAACATCGATGTGCGTTTCCCGGTCGGCAGGCTGTCGGTGATCACCGGAATCTCCGGTTCTGGCAAATCCACGTTAATGCATGAGGAATTGTTGCCGCGTATTCGCGAGACTCTGGGGAGCGCACGCTTGCAGCGTGCGGGTGAAGGCATTCTGCCTTCACGGACTTCCCAATTACCCCTATGGGACGATAAGATGGGAAAAAAGAAAAGTTCGTTGCCGCAAGATGCGGCAACCAGCACGCTACAAGCGTGCGCTCCCCGGAACGTAAACTGGATCGAAGCCGTGTACGAAGTCGATCAGTCGCCGATCGGAAAAACGTCGCGCTCGACGCCGGGAACCTACGTAAAAGTGTTCGACGAGATCCGAAATCTTTACGCGCAATTACCTGTGTCACGCATGCGCGGCTATTCTGCGAGCCGATTCTCTTTTAACGCTGAAGGCGGCCGCTGCGAGACCTGCAAGGGCCAGGGCGTGATCAAGCTCGAAATGAGCTTTCTACCCAGCAGTTATGTCTCTTGTGAAGATTGCCACGGCTCGCGGTACAACGCGCAAACACTTGAAGTTCTCTACAATGAGAAATCGATTGGCGACGTGATGGAAATGACGATCGAAGAAGCTGCGCAATTCTTTTCAGCGCATCCGAAAATCGCCCGCCCCCTTTCACTTCTCGTCGATACCGGGCTTGGATATCTGAAGCTCGGCCAACCGAGTCCCACCCTAAGCGGCGGCGAAGCGCAGCGCCTCAAGCTGGTGACGCAATTGAAACGCGGTGTGAGCCGCGCGGCCAACGAGCGGATTCGAAAAATGCGCAAGCCCGGATCGACATTGTATTTGCTCGAGGAACCAACCATCGGGCTGCACATGGCCGACATTGAATTGCTCCTCAATGTGCTGCATCGGCTCGTGGACGAAGGAAACACGGTCATTGTCATTGAACACAATCTCAGTGTGATCGCCGAAGCCGATTACATCGTGGATCTCGGGCCGGAAGCGGGCGCCAACGGCGGCGAAGTAGTTGCCTGCGGAACGCCGGAACAAGTGGCGAAGAACCGCGTTAGCCGCACCGCGCCATTTTTACGAAAGGTTCTCAATATACCCCGCGCGACAACACCGCTGTCATCCTGAGCGGAGCGAAGGACCTCGCAATCGAAATCACCGTGACGCAGTGAACATTGAGTGACTGGTCATCTATTGAGAGGTCCCTCACATTCATTCGGGATGACAACGCGTTTTGATTGCGGCTATCAGCGACATCAGTGACAATCGCGGCGCAAATGTTTGCGTACTATCTGCACAACCTCGATCCAATCATTTTCCGGATCTACGACAATGTCGGGCCGCGTTGGTATGGGCTCGCTTATGTGGGTGCATTTGTATCGAGCTATTTTCTTTTCCTTTGGTTGTCCAAGCGCGGATATGCCGATCTGCCACCGCAACGCGTTAGCGATTTCATCACCGGCTGCGCGCTATTCGGCGTCATCATGGGCGGCCGTCTTGGCTACGTTTTTTTTTACAAGCCGGAAATGTTGCGCGAGCCGTTGTCGATTTTGCGAGTTTGGGAAGGCGGGATGTCGAGTCATGGCGGGATGGTCGGCCTATTACTGTTCACGCTTTACTATGCGCGCCGTCACAAAATTTCGTGGCTAAATCTCGGCGACAATCTTGTCGTAACCGCGCCGCTCGGATTGTTCTTCGGACGATGCGCGAATTTCATAAATGGCGAGTTGTACGGGCGGATCGCGAATGTTCCCTGGGCGATGCAATTCCCGAAAGAACTGCTCGATCATCCTCAGGAAGCGGAGCGTGCGGTCGCAGCATGCGCTCAAATCAATCCATCATTGACCAGCCCAGAGGCAATCATTGGCGCGGTGCGCAGTCAGCCGGAGGCCGCAAACGCACTGCGTTCAATTCTGTCACCGCGCCATCCCTCGCAGCTTTATGAAGCATTTTTTGAGGGCATGGCGTTGTTCGCAATTTTGTGGTTGGTGCGAACGCGCACGCGCCAACCCAACGGGGTTTTAACTGGGTTGTTTTTCATTTGTTACGCGATCTTTCGGATCGTGATTGAAAACTTTCGTGAGCCCGATGCCGAACTAATCGCGTCGTTCACACGCGGCCAATTCTTTTCGTTTTTCCTGATTGTGATTGGCGTTGCGTTTATCGTGGTGGCGAAAAGACATCCGACGTTTCCGAAGAACATTTCGGTGAAATGAAGGTAGGGACAGCGCGCTGCGCTGTCCGGACGCCGCAGCGCGGCGTCCCTACCACGAAATGACCTTTGGTATTTCCGCAAAACGGCTTTATTACTAGAGCGGTGACGCGGAAATGCTCGTTCCGGAAATCGTAGCGGCCGGCGGCG
>DASXHS010000018.1:0-5961 GCA_036488345.1 Candidatus Udaeobacter sp. | reverse complement strand
CCATGGACGCGTGCGGATCGCAGAACCTGGTACTGCTGATCCTCCAGCCGCGGGATGACACCTGCCCGCAATAACGAGCTTTTGCCTGCTCCCGATTGCGCATAAACAAGGACAGCCCGGTGCGCGATGATCAATGAAAGAAGCTCCTCCGTCTCGCGCGTGCGACCGAAAAACCGATCGCTGTCCTCCTTTTCAAAAGGCCGCGGTCCGACGAAGGGCGAATCGCTCATCCCCGGCTGAAAGCTTCCCACCGCACTCGCAGCTCCTCGCAAAACTGCTGACACGTGCCCCAATAAATTTTTACCTGCGCGCTGCCGAAATACGAATCGAGGTACTTCACGGCCTTGGCCGCTTTCTCTGCCTGCTCGCCTGGCGCGTCAGAAGGCTCTAGTTGCACCGCGATGTGCGTGTTACCACTGTCGCGCAGCTTGTTTGCGAAGAGTCGAAAGAGCACCAGAAAATCCCAGTCCGACAGGGTGTAGCCCAAAAAGAGCAGCGCGCCTCCCAGCGCACGGTCGACTCGATGCGCGAGTGATTTGTAGTCCCGCGAAATGTTGATTAGGAATTCAAAATAATCGTCCTCGGTGACTACGGCCGATTCCGCCCACGGAGTGCAACCGTGAAAATGATAGACAAGTGGATTCGCTATCGAATAGGCGAAGTCCCCATCAAAACTTGGCGCTTTCTCAGGGATATGCCGGTTCCAACGACAGATCGCAAGGCGCGCATCTCGTTTCTTGTATTCGGTCAGCGCGCGAAACATCCAATCGTCGAAGTTACTCGTGAGATAAACTGGAAAAGGAAGATCGGCTAAAACCCGGTGCGGCTCGTTAGGCCAAGCCGAAAAGTTCGGCGAAGGCAGACTACCGAAATGTTCGGCAAACGCCTCTTTCGGAGCCATGATGTCATCGGTCGCTGCCACGTATTTCGCCACTCGTTCCAGCTTGGTTTGATCGTCGAGCGGATAGGCGTAATCAGCCGCGAACTGGAGCGCGATCTGCTCCTTTGACGGATAATTTAATTTCGCCCATTCTGCCGAATCAGCACCGACGGGAGGGGCTGTGCACGCACCCGAGCCAAGCACGGGCGTGCACTTATCGTCTCTGATGCGTTTCAATAGCCGCTCCCAAGTCTTGTCGTCCAACTCACGGCCACTCTTCGAGGGCAGAATGTCCTTTGATTCGGCGGCAACGGGATCAGCGCTCATTTTTTCGATTGCTCGAAGGTTGTCCAACGCTCGTCCAACTGCGATGAAAATTCTCGGGCTGTCCCCCAGAAAACCTTCATGTCCATGGCGCCGTAAAATTTTTCGAAATATGCCCGATGCGCAGCGCGATTTGGATCGGTTTCATCTGGAGGTTTTAGCACGACTATGCTGCTGAATTGTTGCCGCGCGCGTAAGGTTTGAAAGAGAACGCGGAAATTCCAGTCCCCCAAACGATAGCCGATGAACAAAAAACTCGTGGCGGCAAACGCCTGTTGCACAACCTCGGGCAGAAGATCCGGTTTGGCGGCCATGTTCGCGAGGAACGTTAAATAATCGTCTTCGGTCAAGACGAGCGACTCGGAAACGTCGAGCGCGCCATGCAAATGGAACACGAGCGGATTGGCGGGCGTTGGTTTGTAGCCAGGCTCTTTTTCGAAAATCGATTCCACGTGCTGGAGAATGTCCTGCCAGCGGCAGATCTCACGGCGCGCATCTTTCAATTTCCATTTGAGAGCGCGAACCATGAAGTCGTCGTAATTCGTCGTGATCACAATTGGCAGCGGAAGACCCGCGAGAACGCTGTGCGGTTCACCGGAGTTCCCAAACTGTGGCGGCTGGGTGTACTTTGGCGGACCGGCTGCGCGCAGAATGTCTACGACGTCTTCTTTTGGCGCGTTCGGGTCGGATTGTACGGCCGCATACTGAGCAACGCGCACGAGATCTCGATCCGGGAACGGATAGGCGTAGCGCTGTGCGAGCTCTTCCGCCACCTCGGCCCCAAGAGGGAGCGCGCCATAGCAGGCGCCCGCTCCCAAAAAAGGAGTGCACTTCCCCGACTGAATCCTACGCAGGAGCCGATTCCAGTCCGCTTCTTGAAGTTCACTCGTCACATCAAACAGACTAACGAACGGGTATGATGATTAAGGATTTGTGCGTACGATGTCAACACCGCTATTTACAGATGAAATTCCAGCGGATCGATTGAGCAGCTCTCGTTAGGCAATGAGCCCGCACAGAGCTGAAAACCTGGCGATTCCGATTCACGCTGTCCACCTGACGCCTGTTCGGATCGTGCCGATAACACTTTGTGCTTGTGTGCGTGAGCGAGAACCACAATGTTCATTTGTGAACGGGAAGAACGGCCACGAGAGCGCAGGCGTAGCGCGTGAGTTTGTAACTACCCGCTGGAGTCTGATCCTTTCGGCGGCCCACTTGGGGAGTGACGAGCAAAAAGTTCACAATGCGCTCGCCGAACTTTGCCGCGTTTATTGGCGGCCCATTTTCTTGTTTGTGCGGGCACGCGGCTATTCGATTGAGGACGCACAGGATCTCACGCAGGATTTTTTTGTGACCATTCTGAAGAACAACTGGCTACAGCACGCGGATCGTGATCGCGGGCGGTTTCGCTCGCTCTTGCTCAAGTCGCTCCAAAATTTTCTTGTTAATGCCGCGGAGAAAGCTCATGCCCACAAACGCGGCGGCGGCGTGGAATTTATTTCCTGGGACGATTGGATGGCGGAAGCACCATCAGACTTGTCTCTGCCCGCAGCGACATTGGAGTCGTTACCGCCCGAGCGGCTCTTCGACTTCACATGGGCAGCCACCGTAGTTGAACACGCGCTTCAAAGGCTGCGTGAAGAATGTGAGAGCAAAGGCAAACTCTGGCTTTTCCAGACGCTAAGTTCCCATCTTACAGACGAACGCGATGAAGTTTCATATGCGAGACTCTCCGCGGAGCTGGGAATCGCTGAGACCACCGTGAAAAAACAGCTGCACAACATGCGTCAGCGCTACCGCAGCCTGCTGCGCGAAGAAGTCTCGCAAACGGTCGAAGACCCCGCCGACGTGGACGACGAGATCCGTTACCTGTGTGCGTTACTCGCAACAGGAACCGAGTAATTGCAATGACAGATTCAGATCCCCCCTCCGATCAGGTTCAGAGCGCTACCGAAGAGCACGCAAAATGCGAGAAGTGTGGAGCAACCATGCGACTCGATACCGGGGTTTGCGTCAGCTGCCTCTTGCGCAAGGGATTGGAAGGCGGCGACGAAGTATCTCAGGCGTTTTTTCAAACCGTCCTCGCCCAAGTGGACGCGCCAAACAAGTCCTGGTTCCTGGGAAATTACGAAATCCTCGAACAGATTGGTTGCGGCGGGATGGGCGTGATCTATCGCGCCAGGCAACGACATTCCAGGCGCATCGTGGCGGTAAAGCGCGTCCTTAGTTATCGCGCTGATTCACATGGAGCACTGCAACGTTTCCGACGAGAAGCCCAGGCGGTGGCCAGTCTGGATCATCCAAACATCCTTCCGATTTATGAAGTGAGCGAAAGCGAGGACGGCCTGCCGTTTTTCAGCATGAAGTTCGCGGAGAAGGGAAGCTTGCAAGAGAACGCGGCTTCTCTCCGCGATCAACCGCGGAAGTGCGTGCAACTCATGGCAAAAGTCGCGCGCGCCGTCGAATACGCCCACAGCCGTGGAGTTCTCCATCGCGACCTAAAACCGGGAAACATTCTGCTCAACGATCGAGGCGAGCCACTGGTCAGCGATTTCGGTTTGGCGAAGCTGCTGGACGGCAACAACGATCTTACCAGGTCACTGACCACCTTCGGAACCGCAGGGTTTATCGCCCCCGAACAGGCCGGTGACGCAGCCGTCGATCTTACCCCAGTTGCCGATGTTTACAGTCTCGGCGCAGTCCTGTTCAACGTCCTTACCGGACGTCCACCATTCCTGGGTTCGAATCCGGTTTCCGTGATTCGCCAAGCGTCTGAAACGGAGGCGCCCAAACTACGCTCGTTGGCACCATCGCTTGATCGCGATTTAGAGACGATTTGCGCGCGCTGTCTCGAACGCGATCCAAAAGCGCGCTACCAGTCCGCCGGGGACCTCGCAGCCGATCTTGAACGCTGGCTCGGCGGCCGTCCAATCGTCGCCCGCCCGGTTTCACCGCCAGCGCGGATCTGGCGCTGGTCGCAGCGTAATCCCAAACTGGTCGGAGCAGCGACTGCCGGTCTGCTTTTAGGCGCGACTGCGGTTTGGTTATTTCGCGCTGATCTTTTCCGAGCGTCGCAGTTTAATCCCCCAGACAGGAGTATTGCGGTTCTACCGTTTACAGATTCTAGCGCGGCGAAAGATCAGGAATATTTGGGTGACGGCATCAGCGAGGAGATTCTCCATACGTTGGCGCAAGTTGACGGTTTGCGCGTGGCCGGCCGATCTTCGTCATTCTCATTGAAAGGAAAGAACACGAAGGAGGTGGGAGAAAAACTCAACGTTGGAAATGTGCTTGAAGGGAGTTTGAAGCGCCACGGTAACCGTATTCGTGTGACAGCCGAACTGATTGACGCGCGAAACGGTTTTCGCGTTTGGACGGAAACGTATGACCGCGAGTTGGACGGAGCGTTTGCACTCCAGGACCAAATCGCCGGATCTATTGCCGATGCACTCAAGATCAAGTTCGCCGTTCAGCTTTCCGCGCACGAACAATCCGGCAATGGCGTGTACGACCGTTATCTACAGGGACTTTTCACGGATGTAATCCATCCGACAGGAGTTAGCGGTATCGACGCTAGCGTGTCCGTACACAATTCATCTGATCCATTCACCGTTCCGGATTACACATCTGCGGAAGATTTCGACTCGCGGCGCCCAGACCCTCAGGTGACCGGTGTGCCTCCAGCGACGGGATTCACTGCTAGTGTGGGTGATGGCGCACTGGAAGGTCCTCGAACGAATAAAATTACAGCGAACGTAATCGCTGCGCCTCCAGAGGGGGCGTTCAGCCCCAGTGCGCGTGATCGCGCATTGCAAACCGGTTTCCGAACGAACAAAATCACAGCGGACGAGACCGCTGCGCCTCCAAAGACGCCACTCAACACCAGTGTGCGTGATCGCGCATTGCAGGCCGGTTTTCGAACGAACAAAATTGCAGCGGACGTGACCAGTGCGCCTCCAGAGATGGCATTCAACACCAGTGTGCATGATCGTGCATCGCAAGCCGATCTCCGAACGAACAAAATTACGACGGACGGGCCAGCGTCCCTTCAAGGGTTTGTCAAAGATGCAAAAGGCGAACCGATCAAAGGCGCAGACGTTCGGGTCGAATCCCGAGATGGCAAACAGGTGTTCAGCACCGTAAAGACCGATACACAGGGCCGCTATATTTCACAGGGACTGCCACCGGGCGTCTATCGGGTGACATTGCTTGCGAGCGGGACGGTCAAGGCGTCGATCATGAACACGCGGACCAAAGCGAATCAACCGACTCAGTTGAATTTCGATTTCAAGCCAACATCCCAAGCAGGTAATAGTGCAAAGAGTGGAAAGCATATTGTATGGATGCCAGGTCGCACTGGGACCCATCTTGGCGGTAATTGGGTCGAAGTCGACGACAAGGGAAATGAGAATTCCGGTTCCAAGACTCAGACATACACCACTCAAAGGTGGTAATCTGAAAACGGCTGCAAAGAAGCGACGACCAACATCAAGGGTCGTACTGGGGACGTCGCGCCGAGAAAACGCTTCTGATCTGTAGCCATCGCTCTGTGGGCCGTGTGCCCACGCCTCACGGAAGCCCGACGGTAGAAACAGTCCGCTCGCGGGAACTTCGCTTTTTCCCTCATTCTACAAATCATTTTGGAACTTCGCGTCCTTTTTCCTGTAGGAATTAGTGAATCATCATATCTTATATTCAACTATGTTTATTAAATCATTGCAGATCGGGTTAATGGGGTTTCTCCTTTGTGCTGTGAA
>DASXHS010000154.1:0-5924 GCA_036488345.1 Candidatus Udaeobacter sp. | reverse complement strand
ACCGGACCATCAGTCGGGGAGACCCATCGTTCGAACGCTGCTTTTGCCTCATCGCCGAGCGTCACCCTTACGTAAGTTCGTTTGAGCGGCTGAATGGCGACTCGATTTTGTTCGGCTGATTCCGGTGGGGGCGAATTCGTTGCTGTGCCGGCTTGCGACAGCTCTTCTTTAGTGACGGGCTTCGCCTTGCGCACTTCCGGCTCAGCTGGCGCGGTGGAATCAGCAGCCAAGGCCTTGCGCGTTTCCGGTGCCCCCTGTGTCGGAACAGGCGACGCGACTGGCGCACTCGCAGCGACAGCTGCCACGTTCGGAGCTGCTGTCGGACCTGATCCGCCTAAGGCAACCGCCGGCGTTGCAGTTGCCGACGTTTGCGCGCTCGAGCTTCCTCGCGCAGGCGCGAGCCTTTGCACATTCAGCAAAAATTTCATGGCAAGAAAGCCGAGCACTAAAACGGCTATCCCGACAATGAGCGGCATTGGCGAAACGCGATTGCTGCCGCCAGTACCACGGGTAGCAGCCGGCCGGCGCCGAACCACCGGCGCGGAGACCGGTTTCGCGCGCTCGTTCTCCTGGAGGTACGAGTAGCCGTCCACAGTCACGCTCTCGGGATCCTCAAACGCGTCCAGATAAGGCGTGACGTCGACATCCAGGAATTTCCCGTAGATAAGCAGGAAACCCTTCGCGTACGCCAGGCTCGGGAATTGCGAAAAATCGTCCGCTTCAATTTCCGCCAGCCGCTGCGGGCGAATTTTGGTCATGCGCGCGGCTTCATCGAGCGTGAGCTTTCTCGCTACGCGTGCCTCCTGAAATTTTTTACCAAGCCCCTCTATTGTCATGAATGAAAAAGCCGGCTAAACGGCAGCATCGAGATCGACCAGGATCTCACGTGGTTTGGCGCCCTCGCCGGGACCCAAAATACCGCGCTGCTCCAGAATATCAACGATGCGCGCCGCACGCGTGTAACCGAGTCGCAGCCTGCGTTGGAGCAGCGAAGTAGACGCGCGTTTTTCCTGTCGAATAATCTCGATGCATTTTTCGACCAGCTCTTCATCTTCGGCATTCACTTCCTCCTCCGGCGCGCTAGTGGATTGGAGTTTCTCATGCATGGCCGTATCAAATGCAGGGGGGCTTTGTTTCGAAACAAATTCAACGACCGCGTGAATCTCGTTATCAGTGACGAGCACGCCTTGCGCACGGATGAGGCGTGAAGCGCTCGGCGGCAGATAGAGCATGTCGCCCTGGCCGAGCAAACGGTCGGCGCCGTTCTCATCAAGGATGACGCGGCTGTCGATCTTGCTCGCGACTTGGAATGCGATGCGGCTGGGAATATTTGCTTTGATAACCCCAGTGATCACGTCCGCGCGCGGTGTTTGCGTTGCGACGATCACATGCATGCCGGCGGCACGTGCCATTTGCGTGATGCGCGCGATCGCGTTCTCTACGTCCGCGGGCGCAGTTTGCATCAAATCTGCCAGCTCATCGATGATGACGACCACGTACGGAATTCTGTCGGGAACTTGCTCCTCGTCTTCGCGCGGCACTTTGATCGGTGCAGCGTCCGCGGCCTCAGCGGACCTCCGTGCCCGATCCGGTGAGACACCGGACTCCACAGCCTCAGCGTCGAGTTGTTCTTGTGTTTTCTTCTTCGGCCGCGCATTAAACCCGACAATGTTCCGAACGCCTACGCGGGCAAACATTTTATAGCGGCGTTCCATCTCGTCGATAAGCCATCGCAACGCCAGCAGCACCTTTTTCGGATCAGTTACGATTGGGAATGCCAGATGCGGCAATGATTGATACCCCTGCATCTCCACCATCTTTGGATCAATGATGACGAGCCGCATCTCTTCCGGCGTGAAGCGAAAAAGCATGCTGGCAATCAGCGCATTGATACAAACGCTCTTTCCGCTACCAGTCGTCCCCGCGACAAGCAGGTGCGGCATCTGCGCCAGGTCGGCAATAATTGTCTTGCCATAAACGTCCTTGCCGAGCGCGAGCGGAATTTTTGCGTGCTCCTTGGCTGTGTCCCAATCAGTCGATTGAAACAGCTCGCGCAATTTCACCGTCACCTTGCGCGAATTGGCCAGCTCAATTCCTACGGTGTCTTTGCCGGGAATAGGCGCGAGAATGTTGATTCGTTCGGCGCTCGTTGCTCGCGCAAGGTCGCGCTCAAGGCTCACAATCTTGTCCACACGAACGCCTTTGGCCGGATACACTTCGTAGCGTGTGATTGTTGGACCCTTGGTGATGTCGCCCGGCGCAACAGCAATCCCAAATTGCCCCAACGTTTCAATCAGAACTTTTTGGACGTCTTGCAGCTCAGAAGGATCGGTGGCCGTACGCGCTTCAAGACTGTGTTCCTCGAGCAAATCAATGCCAGGCAAGACGTAATTTTCCCAGCTCGAAGTGGCGGTTGTCGGACTTGCGGCCGCCTTCGATTTTTCTTCACTTGCGCGCAGCTCCGCAAGAGAAGGTCTGCGCCGACTTACCGCCCGCTCATTCGATTGCACTGTCGTATCGACGACCCTCGGGGCGGGCCGGTTCCTCAGTTCATCCGGCAAAATCATCGGGGAGGCGGCTTCGGGTACGGGAACACCTTTCTTTTTAAGTTGCTTCTGTAGCGCCTCGAGCGCTCGTTGTTGCTTTTGCGTCTTGAGTTGTTCTGTGAGATCCGACTTTCGAATTCTCCGGCGCACGCGCCATTCGGCCTGCTTCGCCACGCTCCGTCGCGTAAGATTGACCATTTCGCGAACAAGATGAATCGGGCGCAAACCCGTAACCAAGATCAGCGTGGTCAAATAAACTGCGACGAGGAGAAGAACCGAACCGACCGGCCCGAGTGCGGCGGGAAGCAGGCCCCGATGCTCGTCGGACAAGCGATACCCAATGAGGCCGCCCGGCCCTTGAATGTCGACCGGAACTGTCCTCCCAAGCAAATGTGTAATCCCCCAGGCTTGGTCGAGGCACGCACCGGAGATGAGAAACAAAATGATCCACGGGATTCGCGGCACGAAACGCAATCGAGGATAAAACAATTTCGCCGCACCGAATCCGAGCAGAACCGCTGCCAGCAATAGCGACGCGAAAACGCCGATTAACTGATAGCAAATGCCCGCAAAGATCGCTCCAAGCGGCCCGATGAAATTTTGTGCAGGGTGATTCGCCGGTGAAACGTGGCTAAACCAAAGCCACGACGGTATATCGTTCGGCGTATAAGAGATCAGCGCGAAAAACAGTAGCGTGCCGGCAAAAAGCAGAACGAGAGCGAACACTTCGTTCCATGCGCTGAGTCTTTCTGTGCGGCCCACCGCGGCTGATAGTAACGCCATGCAGACGTCTTTCAATCACAAGTAGCACAGGCATCTTGCCTGTGGGGCGTTCGGGCGTCCCGCCTGAACCCTTTGCCGTAGACCTTCGGCAGGCTGGAAGCCCACCGGCCCCACAGGCAAGATGCCTGTGCTACCACTGCGCTTTCATCCTTGCGTGTGGCAGCGGAGACTGATAACTGTGCCAGCGCATTATGGCTTCCTTTGTTCGTCAGAGCATCTTCGCTGTTTTCTTTGCGATGGCCCTGTTTTCTACATCTTGCGAAAAGCATCCCGTCGGACAGATGCCGGAAGTTCAGAGGGAACAACTCGATCCAGCAAAGGTCTGGTCGAATGCGGCCGAACATTCTGAAGAGCATTCGACTTCAGAGACGCCGGCCGAAGTTCCACACGAAGCTCGTTAGGCAAAGGAGATCACATGGCTGATCCCCAATACATGAGGTCACCGCCAAACCTGACCGGGATGCCGCCGGGGGTCCCCTACATCATCGGCAACGAAGCGGCCGAGCGTTTCTCATACTACGGCATGAAATCGGTCCTGACCGTTTTCATGGCGCATTTCATCCTGAACCAGTCGGGTCTGCTGGCGCCGATGCAGGAGAACGAAGCGTACATGTACACGCACTATTTCGTTTTCGGCGTCTATTTCCTTCCAATTCTCGGCGCGATTTTGGCCGACGGTTGGCTCGGCAAATATTGGACGATTCTGTCGCTTTCGATCGTTTACTGCCTGGGCAACCTCACGCTCGCGTGCATGGCCACGTCATGGGGAATCGCAATTGGCCAGCGCACCATGCTGGCAATTGGGTTGTTCCTGATTTGCATGGGAGCGGGTGGCATTAAACCATGTGTGTCTGCGAACGTAGGCGATCAGTTCGGTGAATCGAACAGGCATTTGCTCTCGAAAATGTTTGGCTGGTTCTATTTTTCGATCAACGCCGGCTCCTTCATTTCTTCAATTCTTTGTCCGTGGCTCCTTGCGAATCCCAAGTGGGGACCCGGTTGGGCGTTCGGAATTCCCGGCATCGCAATGGTTATTGCTACTTTGTTCTTCTGGGGCGGTCGCAAGAAAATGGTGCACGTGCCGGCAGCCGGCCTCAGTTATTTGAAAGAAACATTCAGCAAGGAAGGTCTCCTTACGCTTGGCCGGATCGCGATGGTTTACGTTTTCATTTTGGTTTTCTGGGCGCTTTGGGGAATGAGCAACGGCGCTGAATGGACGTTGCAAGCCGAGAAAATGAACCTGCATTGGATGGGCATGGACTTGATCGCCGCCCAGGTGCAAACCGCAAACCCAATTCTCATTTTGATTTTCATTCCGATCGTGAACTACGTGATCTATCCAGCGATCGACAAGGTTTTCCGACTCACGCCGCTCCGCAAAATTGGGATCGGCCTTTATATCACGGCGTTGTCGTTCGTCGTGATTGTTTGGATCCAGGGACAGATCGACGCGGGACTGAGGCCGAGTATTAATTGGCAATTGCTCGCCTACGTCATCCTCACGCTGGGTGAAGCGATGGTGTCGATCACCGGACTCGAATTTTCCTATACCCAGGCACCGAATTCGATGAAGAGCTCGGTGATGGCATTGTGGCTTTTGACTGTCGCTTCAGGCGAACTTTTCGTCGGGCTCGTGAATAAATGGATCTTGCACGCAGGTGGCGCTCAAAAGGTCAGTGCCTATCAGTACTTTACCTTTTTCACCTGGTTGATGTTTGGAGCCGCTGTCGTTTTTACAATCGTGGCTTGCTTTTACAAAGGGCGCACTTACCTGCAATCACAGCTCACGCCCGATGAAGTTGCGACCGAGCCGATTCTTCACGGCGGCACACCGAGCTGAACTCGAATGAGAGTCATCATCGCGGCTGCGGCCGCTTTATCGTTGGCGATTTCAAACACATTCGCCACTTCCCAAGACGACGCGTTCCAAAAAGTTGCGCACGATTACGTCGAACAATATTTAAAGGCCAATCCCGAGCAGGCGACTGAGCTCGGTGACCATCGTTTTGATGGCGAGTTGACTGATTACTCGTCAGAAGCGCGAGCCAAAGACCTCGCAACGCAAAAAGAATTTCGCGACAAGCTCAACGCGATCGACGGATCGCAACTCACAGGCGCGAACAACATTGATTTTCGAATTCTCAAAGAGAACATCGATTACGAAATCTTCCGGGCCGAAGAGCTGAAGGAGCCGGAATGGAATCCTCTGGTTTACATGCAGAGCATGGCCAACAGCCTTTATCTTTTGGTCGCGCGCGATTTCGCACCGGCCGAAAAACGGATCCCGAGTTTGCGCCAGCGCTTGGAAGAAATTCCGGGCGTCATCGCGCAAGCGAAAGCCAATCTGCAACATCCGCCGCGCATTCACACCGAGACCGCGATTGAGCAAACGCAAGGCGCAATCAATCTCGTCCGCACAGACCTTGCACCGCTCCTCGATCAGGCGCCGCAAACGAAGAAGGACCTGGCCCCGTTGCAGGATAAAACCGCTGCGGCGCTCGAGGATTATAAAAAATGGCTCCAGAACGAACTACTCCCCCGCTCAGACGGCGACTTCCGCCTCGGCGAGGAGAAGTACAGGAAGAAACTGCACTT
>DASXHS010000109.1:0-10760 GCA_036488345.1 Candidatus Udaeobacter sp. | reverse complement strand
GAGACCCGCCCCACGCGGTGGCTATGGTATTCACAAGCTGCAATAAACGGATAATCGTTAGAAAGTCGCACCGTGGTTCGATTCCCGCGGTGCGATCTTTGTTTACCAAGGAAGCGACCCTAACGGGATTCGAACCCGTGTTACCGCCGTGAAAGGGCGGTGTCCTGGGCCTCTAGACGATAGGGTCAAAAAGCCGGGCAATATCGGAATTGCCACGCTTCGGCGCAAGGCAAATCGCCGATGAGATTCCAAAAGCGCGAATCTCTCAACGCTTCCGTTGGAGTTCGTGGATCAATGTCGCAGCGCGCGCGGTTGCGCCTTCGTGTTCGCCTAACGCAGCATGTGCGTTTTCCACGAGACGCTGGCGCAATTCGCTGTCGCGGAGAAGTTCGCCCACAGCACGCTCGAGCGAGTCGGTATCGTTAACCTGCATGGCGGCATTATTTGAAACGAGCGTTTTAGCGAGCGTCGCGAAGTTTTCCATATGCGGACCAAACACAACAGGCTTGCCCGCGAGAATCGGTTCCACAGGATTTTGTCCTCCGTGCGCGGCGAGGCTTTTCCCGACGAACACCACAGTAGCGATGCCGTACCAGCGTTGAAGTTCACCAGTCGTATCGAGGAGCATGCAATCCGCATCGGCTGCATTACAGGTGAGCGCTTCGCTGGCGAGCGTCGTGGGCAACGGTATTGCGCCCAAGTGCGCCCGGATTTCTTGCAGCCGTTCGACATGACGCGGCGCGATGAACAACCGCAGCGACGGAAATTGCTCGCGCAACCGAAGGAAAACTCTGACCAGGATTTCTTCTTCACCACGGTGCGTACTGCCACCGAAGAGCACGAGTGAATCCGAGCTGAACGCGCCTGAGATGGATCCGGCTACAGTGCGGCTTTGTGTCTGAACGTCAGGGTCGAATTTGATGCTGCCGGTCACATGTATTTGGTTTCGCGAAACACCGAGCGCTGTCCACCGTTCGACATCACCCCGTTCCGGTACACACACCAAATCGAGGAGCCGAAAAGTCGGCCCAACACAAAACCGAAAACGTCGATAGCGTCCTTCGGAGCGCGGAGACAATCGCGCGTTGACGAGTGCGAGGGGGATCCGGCGCGCGTGTGCTGCGGCGGCGAGGTTAGGCCAAACTTCCGCTTCAACAAGAACCACGCGAGCGGGACAAGTAACCGAAAACGCACGACGCATGATGGGCCAGTAATCCAGCGGCGTGTACATGACTTCGATCCAGGGCGGCGCAGTTTTGCGCGCCAACGCGAAGCCGGTTGTTGTGGTTGTGGTTAGCACACACTGCAAATCCGGTTCGAGCGCGCGTAATGCACTCGCGAGTTTCAAAGCAATGTTTACTTCTCCCACGCTCACCGCGTGCAGCCATGTTGGACGCTGGTTCGAAAGCCGGCTCCGCACCTCGCGGTCGTAAATTCCCAGCCGCTGTCCAAATTTTTCGCGGTAACCGCCGCGGCGAATCATCTTAACGAAATAGCCCGGCAAAAAGATCAACAGTCCGAGCGGCCAAAGCAGATTATAGATGAACCGAGTCATTAGTTATGGATCGCCTTCAGAAACAGCACTTCTGTTGCGCCATACGTTTTCTGTCGAATGGTCTTCCAAGCCTTCATTTCAGCAAGCCGTTCAGCCGGCCGCTTCTCCAAAACGAAAATGCCTCCCGGCTCCAGCAGCTGTCGCAAACTTTCGTTAGTCAAAAGCTTCTCAGTACAGTTTTCGTCGTGCTGGCCTTTTTCATACGGGGGATCCGCAAAAATGATTTGAAATCTATCGGCGTTTGATCGTTGACGTAGAAAATCAAAAACATCCTGGCCGCGAACGCGGCCTTGTAAGTTCGTTTTGGCAAGATTTTCCTCGATTGCTTTTGCCGATTGGCGGTCATCTTCAACAAATATTGCTGAGGCCGCCCCACGGCTCAGCGCTTCGATGCCGAGCGCGCCGCTCCCAGCGAAAAGGTCGAGCACTCGCGCGCCGATGATCGCCTCACCCAGGCTGGAAAAGATAGCCGCTTTGACGCGATCCATTGTCGGGCGGACACCGCGCTTCGGAACTGCCAGGCGGACTCCGCCGGCGCTGCCGGCGATCACCCTCATGGGGACGCGACTGGACTTGCCGTCGCAGTGGCTTCAGGCAGCGCTGCGTCCGGCGGCAAAGAAGACGACGGCACAGCGGTCATCGCATCTTCAACGGGCTTCTTTTTCTTTTTTGATCGATCCTTTTTTCCGCCGAAGAAGCTGTTGAGCATGCTGCTGATATCCCGGCCGACAACTTGCTCCACCAAGTTGGTGCTGGGCCGCTCAATAGTACCCCCGACCTGAAACTCGATGGCTGAATAGCCCGGTTCGTCGATGCGGTGAAAGTTGTCGCGAATTGCTTTGAATAGTTGACCGCGAATTCTGTCGTTGATCGCTAGCTGCGAATTCAGTTGAAGCGTCCCATCAAACGCAACGGTGCCTGACGAGGTCAGGCGAATGTTTGGAGAACGTAAAACCAGCTCATCAATCGTGATCAGCCCCGGCCGCAAGTGATATTTTGCCTCCGCCTGCTCCAGATTAAGCTCCTGCAGCTCCTCGATCTGTAGAATCTGGCCGAGTAACACTAGCAATTTGTATTGTTGGACGCGGCCGTCCCGCAGAGAGATTTCGCCTTGTCCGGCAAGCGCCTCCGGGTCGCTAGTTTTTCCTGAGGCTTGGAAATTTCCTTCCAATTTGCCCTTCACCGTTCCCTTCGCACCGCCGGCATTTTCGACGAGTTGATCGGCGAGCACGTCATGAAAATTTACGTTCGTAGTGAATGGGGAATCTTCTGTCTCTGGCTGCATCGCAAAGTAACCGGTCACCTCGCCCTCTGCGACACGAGCAGAAATTTTCGACAGCTCGAGGACGTCGGGCTCGTATCGAATCGGTGAGCGGAGCTGGTCCAGAAAAAAGCGGTCGTGCAATGACACTCGGGTGACCTTTGCATCTCCCCGCAGCGCCTGCGCGCTACGAATGTTGGTTCGAAAATCCACCCCCATAAAACTCGCCATGAGCTTTCCCTTTTGGTCCAAGAAAGTGAAATCGCCATCCTTCACGGTTACTCGTCGAACCTCCGGAGCGACTGCCAATTTTGGTTCGCCTCCTAGCGTTTCGTTTTTAACAATTACTTTTGGCGAAGATGGAACGCTGACTGAATTGGTCACGGCGGCGGTAGAGGTAGTTCGAACGAATCCCATTCCTGCGTCAGCCTGCGGGGTCGCTGGAGCCCGATTTGTGGACACGGTTTCTGCGCGCTGTGCTTGCGCATTAGGCAGACGCCATTTTCCTTCTGTGTTCTGCGGCCAAACAACTCTCGGAGCAACCAGCGAAACTTCTTTGATCACCAGCCGGCGCGAAAAGAGCGAAAGAAAGCGAACGCGCAGCCGGAATGTTCTTGCCTTGAGAAAATCCTTCGGTCCAACCGAGACAGTTTGGGGAATCGTGATGCCGCTAAGTTCAAGGCCGCCCCAGGGAGTGACACTCATGCTGCGAATTTTAAGCGGAACGCCGAGGCTGCGAGTCAGTTCCTGCTGAATCTTTCCTTGTGCCCCTTGTGATTGCACATACAGATTCACGCCGACCAAAACCACTGCGCCCACTCCAATCAATGCCCCCAGAGCGATCACTGCCAGCCGGCGCAATTTTTGCACCCTCAGATGTTACGCAGCAGCAGTTTGAAGCAAAGACCAAAGCCCACTCGTCATTCTGAGCGCAGCGAAGAATCTCAGATCCATTTTGAGCCTGTCACCCAAACCAGAAGTAGACCAGAGATGTTTCGCTACGCTCAACATGACAATGGGTACTGAGATGAATAGATAAGTTGTAGTTCCTTTTCCGAGTGACTGACATTGTTATCATTCTCAATCCAGCCGCGGGAAATCTCGAAACTATTCGAGACTGGCAAGAGCGAGTCGAACCGACCATCGGACGCTGGCCGGTCCGCATCACCTCGCATCCTGGCGAAGCGGAAATGCTCGCGAAACGTGCCGTCGAGGAAGGTTTTGGACGCGTGGTTGCAGCGGGCGGCGACGGAACCGTGAATCACGTGGCAAACGGAATCGCCGGCAGCGGTGCTTCGCTGGGCATTCTCCCGATGGGCACGGTCAACGTTTTCGCCATGGAACTCGGTCTGCCTGCGAACGATCTCGATCGTTGCTGGGAAATTATCCAGGCCGGAAACACGCGTCTCGTCGATCTACCGAGCGCGAATGGAAAATACTTCGTCCAACTCGGTGGCATTGGCCTCGATGCGCAAGCGGTGAAAGAAACCACTCTTGCTTTCAAGCGCAGTCTTGGCCCACTCAGTTATCTCATCTCCGCTGCACACATTGCAGCGCGCCAACCTCCGAAGCTTTTAATCGAGTCGGAGGACGCGCCTGTGCAGGAAGGATCGTTTGTGCTTGTCGGCAACGGGCGTCTTTACGGTGGACCTTTCCCGTTTTTCAAGCAGGCTGTCGTCGATGATGGTTTATTCGATGTGGTCCTATTCAAGCGTCTCGGTTTTCTAGAAATCTTAAAATATCTCCATGACGTTGTATTCAGCTCCGACATCCGCGTTCCGGAAATTGAATATTTTCAGACCCGCCAACTCCGTGTAAGCAGCGAGCAGGACGTTCCCGTGGAACTGGATGGTGAATTAGCCGGGAATTGTCCCGTTGACTTCCAAATGCACGAAAAAGCCCTTCCTGTGCTGTCGCCTCCAGCCTCGCCGTAGCTTTAGTCCGAGCACTGGGACAACTGGTTTTTCGCCCGGAACCGCGTGATGTTCTGCGCGATGGATCACCGTGCCCGCTGGATTCGGGAAAAAGCAGCGAAATCGCTGAACCCTTCACTGGTAGAGACGACTTTGGTGCAGCTCAATGAACGATGGCCGGCAAACCCGATGTCCCTTGTCGAAGTGGTCCAACAATTTCCGTTAGGTGAAACCGCCCTGCTGCATCTTCTGGCAGTCTCGAGCGTCTGCGCGGCGCGATTGACGCGCAATCCTGAAACACTGCTGTGGCTCGCTCAGCCTGAGGTGTGCCTCGCATCGCGTAGCCGCGCGCAAATGCTCGCTGAAGTGCACGCTCTGACGAGTGATTCTGGGGTCGACAACAATTTTGAATCACTACGTTTTTGGAAAGGCCGCGAAATGACGCGCGTAGCTGTGCGGGAACTGGCTGCAGTCGCACCGTTGGAGGAGACCACCGGGGAGCTTTCACTGATCGCAGAGATTTGTCTTCGTCGTGTGCTCGAATTTTGGGACGCCGCACTGCGGCAACGTTACGGCTCGCCAAAAGCGGATTTTGCGATTCTTGCGCTCGGGAAACTCGGCGGAGCCGAACTCAATCACAGTTCGGATGTCGACCTTCTCTTTCTCTACAGTGACGAAGGCCAACTTACGCCGCACATTTCTTATCACGAGTTTTTCAATCGACTGGGAAACAAGGTTCTCGAAACATTTTCGAAGCCGCATCCGGCCGGATCGCTGTTTCGAGCGGATCTGCGATTGCGCCCCGAAGGCTCGGCGGGACCTTTGGCCCGGTCTCTCGAGAGCATGGAAAACTATTACGCTGGGTTCGGCGAAACGTGGGAGCGAATTGCGCTCATTAAGGCGCGCGGAATCGCTGGCAGTCGCGAATTGGCTTACGATTTCGTACGGCTACATCAGCCATTCATATACCCAAAAAGTCCAACGCCGGATTTGCTCGAAGAGATTGCGAACATTAAGCACCGCATAGAGCGCGACATCGTTGGGCCGGAAAAGCTGGATCGCGATGTAAAACTTGGGCGCGGTGGCATTCGTGACATCGAGTTCGTCGTGCAAACGCTGCAGCTTATCCATGGCGCGCGTAATCCATTTCTGCAGGAACCGAGTATGCTTAAGGCGCTCCGCGCACTAAGAGAACTGGATCTGCTCCCACCCGATGAAGTTCTGGCGCTGGACAATGCGTATCGATTCCTCCGCCGTGTTGAACACCGCCTTCAGATCGAAGCCGAACAACAAACCCACACTGTTCCGGACGAGCCCGACCCACTGACCCGACTCGCGCGCAGCCTTCGGTTTTCGTCGGCCAGCGATTTCACGGCGGCACTGCAGAACCGAATGGGATTGGTGCGGCCCATATTTGAACGGATTATTTCTGGAAGCCCTGCGCAGAGCGCCAAAATCACTGTTGAATTTTTCAAGGATGCAAAACGAGCAGAAAAAGCGCTCACAGAGCTTGAACGAGGGGCAAAGAGTTTTCATGTCGCCACGCGAACTCGCCAGATATTCCAAAGGCTGCGCCCGATTTTGCTGGATCGGATTTCCAAAACCGCCGACCCCGACGCGACTCTGAACCAGTTCCTTCGATTCGTGGAGAGCTATGGTCTGCGCAGTTTGCTTTTCGAACTGCTTGTCACGAATCCGAAGTTGCTTGAACTGGTCGTAAAAACTTTCGATGCCAGCCGGTTTGCGGGGGATCTCCTGATTCGCCGGCCACAATTATTGGAAGACATCACCAGGGACCCAACCTTTGATGAACCGCGGTCGGTGGAAGAAAATTTGGGCCGACTCGATTCGTTAGGCGCAAGTGCGAACAATCTCGATCCGATACGCGCCTACCGTCAGCGGCAATTCTTGCGCATCATCCTTCGCGACGTGCTGGGACTCGTGCAACCGGCAGGAACCTTTGTCGAGCTGTCCGATGTCGCCGAAGCGTGCCTGATTTTTGTCGCGAAACTGCTCGCAAGCGAGCAACTGACCATCATCGCGCTCGGAAAGTTTGGCGGACACGAGGTCAGCTACGGCGCGGATCTGGACGTGCTGTTTGTGGGCGAAGATGTTCGTGCTGCGCAGAATCTCATGATCGCGATGGCGCAACCAACCGCCGAGGGAAATATCTGGGCTCTGGACGCAAGGCTACGCCCTGAAGGTGAAAAAGGTCCGGTGGTCTGCTCGCTTGCTACGTTCGAATCCTATTACGCAGGCCGAGCGCAACTCTGGGAGCTACAGGCGCTCAATCGGGCACGTGCCATCAGTGGCCCGCTAACAAATGAATTCATGGCGATTGCCAAAGCCGCGTGGCGTCGCGCATGCCAGGATCCCGCGCTTTTCATTAAAATCGATGACATGGTGCAACGAATTCGGCGAGAGCGTGGAAGCGGATCTGATTTTCTCGATTTAAAAACCGGATCTGGCAGCATCATAGAAGCGGAGTTTCTCGTTCAAGCGTTGCAGATGCGCGCAAAGATCTGGGAACCGAACTGGGAGCGTGCCGTCGGCGCATTGCACAAAAGAGGGCATCTGGACAAGTCGGACGTTGCGAAGCTCAAGAATTCCTACGCGTTTCTGCGGCGCTGCGAACTTGTGCTGCGTCGATATGACAACAGAAGCGTCTCAACACTTCCGAGCGATACAGATGAACAACGAAAGTTTGCCATCCGTCTCGGCTATAACGAATTTGCCGATTTCAGTCGCGATTATCTCGACGCTCGTCACGCAATCCACGCGCTTTACCAACGGCGAATTACACTGCCTTAACCGCCGTCACGATTAAGGTTCGCCCAAGCAGTAGCTCGGGTGAATTCATCACTCGAACGGCCCAGGCATTCCTTTCATCGAGCGTGCCGTAAGTGCGCTTGTCACGAGGATGAACAATCCAGTTTGTGGCATCAGAGGAACGATCAGGAACGGAAATGCCAGAAGAGAGCGGCGCTGGTATTTATCCACGGTCACTCTCAAATCGCGAAAACCAATACTGAGGAGGGCGTGCGACAGATAGAAGCAGTTCACCGGGTTGATGTGACCGCGTGTGGTGTGAACGGCGGATTCGTCAGGGAGCAAAGGGCCAAACAAATTGTAAAAGCCCGACGACAGATAGCGCAAACGCGAGCGCAGATTCAAAATATTTGGAGTGGAGAATGTTGCGCCGCCGCCTGGTTGGAGAATACGATAAATTTCGCGGAGGACCTCTCGGAAATTTTCCAGGTGCGCAACCGTTTCGATCAGCCCGGGATGCCTTTAAGCATCTCCGTGTTGGTCGGGAATTTTTTCACGAACATCAATAGTCGCTGAATTGCTTCTTCTGGCTTGTGTCCAGCCAGACCGCGGCGGATGAGATTAATTTTCTCCAGCTCCCACGCTTGTAACAACAGTTCTTCGCGGCGTGTTCCAGACAAAAAGATGTCGATGGCTGGATAAATACGCTGATCGCTGATTTTTCGGTCGAGCACCATTTCCATGTTTCCGGTGCCTTTGAACTCCTGAAAGATCAGTTCATCCATGCGGCTGCCGGTCTCAATCAGCGCCGTGGCGACGATCGTGAGCGAACCCGCTTCCTCGGTGTTGCGCGCGGCTGCGAAAATCTTTCGTGGAATTTCCATGGCACGCGCATCGATACCCCCGCTCATCGTGCGGCCGCCACCGCCCATGGCATTGTTAAAGGCGCGAGCCGTGCGCGTGATGGAATCAAGGAGGATGAACACGTGTTTCCCAGCTTCGACCAGTCGTTTGGCACGCTCGATCGCCAGTTGAGCAATCCGCGTATGACTCTTTATGTCAGCGTCGTTGGAGCTGGCCATCAGCTGCGCTGTCGGATGCGAACGACGAAAATCAGTCACTTCTTCGGGCCGTTCATCGACCAGAAGAATAATGAGTTCCATTTCGGGGTGATTCTTAGCGACCGCTTCGGCGATGTGATGCAACAACGTTGTCTTGCCTGTGCGCGGCGGCGCGACGATCAGGCCGCGCTGACCCATTCCCAGTGGCGTCATCAAATCCATGATCCGCGTGGTATAACGATCCGGGGCCGTCTCGAGTTTGATCCGTTTGTTGGGGTTGATCGTCGTTAATTCTTCAAAAGGCCGAAGCCCCTGGTATTTCGGGGGCTCGTCCCCGTTAATCGTCAGTAACTTTGTCAATTGCGGGCCACGGCTGCCGCGTCGGATTTCGCCGTTGATCCACATTCCGTCGCGCAAAGCGAAGCGGCGTACAATTTCCGGGGTGACAAAAATATCCTGTGGTGTCTGAACAAAATTGCGTTTCGGATCGCGCAAGAAGCCAAACCCTTTACCGGAAATTTCGATGATACCCTCACCGAATTCCGGTTCGGTTTGAACCGGCTCGCTGGTTTCGCCAACGCTCTCAGCGGTCTCTCGGACGGGCTGATCGAGCGTCTCGACGGCAACATCGGCGCCGGTGCCATCGGCGTTTGTTGACGATGAATTTGGTGATTTTTCAGAATTATCGGGCCTAAAGCGATCGCTTCGGTAACGCCTTCTCGGGAAACGACGGCGCGGGCGAGGATGGCGTTGCTCCGGCGATGCGGACTGAGTTTCCAGCGGCGCGGGCTGGTTTTCGTTTTCTTCGTTCATAAGCTAAGATGGTTCGCTGGAAGCGGGGGACAGCGCCCTAAAGGTCTTGTAAGCAGTAGTTTTTCACGCCGGCAACTTGGCCAGCAATTCGTCGGGAATATCTAGATTTGAATAGACGTTTTGCACGTCGTCGTCGTCTTCGAGCTCATCACACAATCGCAACACCTGACGCGCCACGGTCTCGTCCCTGACCGCGACTGTAGTATCCGGAATAAACGTAAACCTTTGCCCATCGGTACTGACGCCTGCATTCTTGAGCGCTTCAGCTACGGCGTAGAGCTGATCGTGGGAAGTGGTGATAACATATTGATCCTCCTCGATTGTCAACTCCTCCGCCCCAGCTTCCAAAGCAATTTCGAGCAGTCGATCCTCGTCAATGCTCGAGCGCGGAACCGTAATTTGTCCTTTTCGGTGGAACATGTACGAGACGCTGCCACTCGTGGCGAGATTGCCGCTGTGCTGGGTGAAAATTCTGCGTACTTCCGCTCCGGTGCGGTTTCTATTATCTGTCGCGGTCTCCACAATGACGGCCACGCCTCCAGGCGCGTAACCTTCATACGTTATTTCGTCGAGTTGTTCGCCGTCTTTGCCTTCGCCCGTGCCACGTTTGATCGCTCGTTCGATATTGTCATTCGGCATGCTCTGGGCGCGCGCCGCCAGGATCGCACTGCGTAGACGGGGATTGGCACTCGGATCGCCGCCGCCGGTTTTTGCCGCGAGGGTGATTTCCTTGGATAATTTGCTGAAGATCTTGCCGCGTTTGACGTCGATCGCGCCTTTAAAACGTTTGACCTTCGACCACTTACTATGTCCCGCCATAGGTGTGCGGAGTTATTTTCAACCTGGAACTTGCGAGTTGTGTTCACCTCGCGAGAGAATGACTTGCGAGGGGAGAAATTTACCGCGCCAATTAATCGCACGGAAACTTAGTTCGTCAATCGCCTCTTGGCTTTCGCCGGTCCGTCAGCGAATGCCCGTGTCGATGCTCATGTCCACGCGCACCGTCTGATTTGAAATGATCGTGAATGGTTGCGGTTTCGCACGGACGTGGCCCTTAGGTCGCCGGCCTTGAACATCAAGAACATAATTACCCGGCGGCAGCGCGACCCGATATTGTCCACTCTCATCCGCTGTGACCCGCGCGATTTCTTTCTCTCCGTCGCGGCTCAAGATGATCAATGGATAATCGGCGTAATTCTCAGAGGTGATTTTAGATGGTGTCGCATCCGCAAGTTCGACTTCCTTCGGCGAGACAATTTTCAAATGTCCTTCCATGAAGCCGGGCGGAGCGGCGTCAATCAATGCGCTGCCGGCGATGAGCAAAAAGACGCAGGCGGATACCGAATACTTGAGAACTGATGACATCACTGCCAAAAAAATGGGCGGGA
>DASXHS010000097.1:0-7042 GCA_036488345.1 Candidatus Udaeobacter sp. | reverse complement strand
TGGTTCCCCGGGGGCGAAAAGCTCACGTACGAGGCGAGCGTGCGGGCGATCGTCGACGAGTTTCCTTACGTGCGCATCTACCACTCGATTGAGAACTGGGGCTACCATTTCTCCGCCTCCATGCAGCCGATGGAAAAGCCCAGCGTCCACGATTTCATTGCGCGAATGCCCGAAGGCGCGCGCGACGACATGCTGGAATGGGCCGACGGACAGTCCTTGGAGGCGTACGTCGGCTCTATCCTGGAACGCGAGGTCCCGCTCCAAGATGCGCTGAATCCGGACTCGCACGTTTGCGTGACGGACGACCAGCCCTACAACGAGTACTTCCTGCTGCGCCGCACGTGGAACAAGCTGAACGGCAAGCACGCTTCAATCCACTAGCAGGCGTCTGTACATGTGGCTCTTGCTTCTTGAAGCACAACCAAGGTGCATGTGTTCAAACATCAAAAAATAGTCCGAAGAAAACTGAGATAGCAATTGCCTTTCGAGCGGAAGCAAGCCGAAGACTGCTAGTTTGATTTAGTGAAGATCAACCATCTGCCCCTTCGCATCGCAAGAAGTCGCATAGCGCTAAAGACGTTACTTTTTGCGCTTTTGATTTTTGCAGTGTTCGCTATCTGGACGCGACTGAATTTTCCGCCGCAGTACGACGAGATTGCCCACCAGGCGTTCGCACAGGAAATCGCGAACCATCCGGGTTGGAGCACATTGATCGATTACGAAGGGGCTCGAGATTATGAGGCGCAAGGGCCGTTGTTTTTTGCGCTGCTTGGCGCCTATGGCCACTGGTTCGGTTTTGCTCTGCCAATACTTCGGACGCTGACCATAGTGTTTGCTGTGTTATTAGCGGTTAGCTTCGCAAAGCTGGCGGAGCAGCTCGGTTACGGAGCCTCCGCGATATCTCTAATCTGTCTTCCGTATTTTGTAATTCTCGGTACGACCGCGATGACGGATGTGCCGTGTTTAGCGCTTACTGTCTTCGCTGTTTACGCGTTCCTGGCTTATACGGACTCGAAGAGCCTTTCTCACTTGGTTCTCGGCGTGTTAGCGAGCACTTCTGCTTCTTATATTCGGATCGACTCTTTGTACGTGCTGGTTGCTATCGGTGCAGCTTTCGCAGTGCGAAACTGCCTAACTCGCCAACTAGCTATCGGTTTGATTGCGCCGTTTCTTTTACGTGCGCCATTGGTGTTCATTTGGGGGAGTTTGGCCGCTCCCACCGCGCAGGGCCGGCCGATTCCGGTAGCGCTTGGAGTGGATCTGTCCCACGTAGTTTTCAGCTTGGCAGTTATCGGGCTCTACTTTTGGCCATTCGCGCTCGCCTTAAGGAGCAACTCGCGACGCTGGTTGTTTGGCGTTGCAGTGGCGATGCTGATCGCAATAATGCTTTGCGTTTTTTGGATGCCTAAACTGTCCGCGGACAACGTCGACAGTTATGCCGGCACAATACGAACGGTGCTGTTGCGAGTGAGTGAAACCGGCTTTCGTTGGACGATTTGGCTTGTACTCGTTGCAACAGGCGCCGTAGTTTGCTTTCGTCTGCTCACGTGTGCTCCGCAACACAACGTCAAAGTGCTCGCAGTCAAACTGATTTGTTTTCTAGGATTGATTATGCAGGCATTACGAGGCCACGTGATGTACGAGCGTTACTTACTAGAAGTATCTGCGTTTTTCCTTCTTCCGTTCATTACTTCTCCAAAAAGGAGAGAAGTATGGCTATGGTGCGGGTGGGCTAGCCTGCTCCAAATAGCTCAGCTCTTTCGGAATAATGTCTTACCTTAGCCGATAGACTTCTCTCGAGATAAAGAAAGAGTCAAAGGTGGTGTGCAAAGAGATTTCCTCAGTGCCTGTTCGATACTAACAGTTCGTGCTCAAACTGGGAATTAAAAGCGACGGAGTCGCCGCACTCCAAAGCGCCTCGCGCAAAACTCAGCGCCGTGCCATCACTGAGTCAGTTGGCCAGCTAACAACTGGCCAGCACTAGGGGAGGCAACAGTTTGCGCTTGCGGCAGTCGTCCAAATCGCTTCGTCGCCCAGATCTCAACGAGGCGAACGAAGAAGTATGCAAATACGACAGGCCAAAGCACCAGCAGGGTAATATCGCGGCCGAGATTGAAGGTAAGACCGATGCCAAGCATGAACAACGCCAGGCGCAGCAGCGATTTTCTTTGTTCCCACCAGCGGATGAGCAGACTACTCCAAACCGCCATTAATATGCCGGCTGCGACTGGACCAAGGATTTTGCCAAAGTTCAAAACGCCGCCGCCGATCATTCCGGTGGCAACGGTGGTGTTCACACCCAAGTCATTGGTATCGCTCTCAAATCCGCGCCATATCGCGTAGTCAATTCCAAGCAACGGCTTTGAAGGCCAGATCGTGCGAGGAATAAAGTTAAGCAGCTCATTCAAATATCTTCCGCCATACGCTGGAGACGTTTCACCGGAATCCAGGTAAGCATTCACAAAGCAAAGCTCCCCAATCATGTTCAGGCCGACTGTTTGCACATCTTCATCCATAAGCTCATAGGGATTTTTAACAGCCAGTACCTCTCTGAAGCCACTGATGCGAAATACCTGCACAAACTTGAAACCCTCTTTCAAGCAGAAGAACGCCACCGCCAGAATGGCCAGTTTTAGGATCAGCAGATGACGCCCATAAAACAGATAGGTGATGATGAACGGCAGAGCGACTGCAACGAACCCGCTGCGCGTTCCCGACAAAAAGTAATATGGGAGCGTCATGGCGAACATTGCGCCAGCGAGGATGCGCCAGAAAGTGGTCCGTTGAAAAAATACCAACATGCCAAGAAACGCTGTTACGGCGCTAAAGAGATACGATGCCGCATTGATCAGAAAATCGCTCGCCGAACCTCCCACTAGAAACATCGTCATGCCTGAACGGGAATCGACCGGAAACACCGCGCCGATCACGTCCCCACCCATCCGATAGATCCCAAGCGCAAAGAGCAGAAGCCAAAGCGTCCCGACAGCAATTAAGATCTGCTCAGGAGGCATGCGCTGCAGGGCAACGACGCCAGTACTTCGCCGGCTGAGAATCCAACGTGCTGCCGCCGGCACAACAACGCGGAACCCGATTAAAAACAGTAGTACCTGCCCATAACCCAGGGTTAACGCGGAGGAAGGCAGATAATTATACTCCTCCGGGTTTATCATCGGATCGACGAAATACCATGCGAATACCGTTACGTACACCCCGAGCGTGATGCCAAAGCTGTCCCGCTTCAGCAACCTGATGCAGCTTTCTGCCGTCAACACCACCAACATGAGGGCGGCGAGATAGAAAGTTAGTTCATTCGCGACTGCCGACCGAAGAAAAACGTCAAAAGAAGCAGAAATTGAAAGAATCACGAGGAATTGCTAGAGAGTTGAGCCCAGGCGCTGCAGCTGGTTGGCAAGCACTTCGATTGTGAACTTATCACGCACACGTGACGCAGAAGCAAGCTTTTCCAGCCGGTCCGAACTCGCGATGCAGTCAAGGAGCCTTGCGCGATGCGCCTGGGCAGTTGGCCTGATTACTGGTTCCTGACTAGGTCTCTTGATTCCTGTATCCTGGTCCCAGCTGTCACGGTTTGTCTTCGACCTTTTGCCTTAACGCAGCCAACAAGCGTTCGCCGTACCGTTCCCACGTATAATCGTGTGCTCGGTCGCGCGCGGCGCGCGACATCCGCTCGCGTTTTTGCCGATCCTCAACAATCTCGCCGATTGCGTTCGCCAGCGCTTCGGGGTCTCGCGACGGCACAATGCGTCCGTCAATGCCGTCCCCCACAACCGATCCCGCCTCGAAAGTCGTCACAACCGGAACGCCGCAGGCCAGCGCTTCATAGATTGTTTCCGCCGAGCCTTCTGCCAGCGACGGTAACACAAACAGATCGGCTGCCGCGAACTCACTCCTCATCTTCGCACGTGGGACGCGGCCCAAGAATTTCAGATGACGACATTGTTCCTGGTTTGCAACTGAGCGTTCTACGTTGCCGGCAACCCGGAATTCACAGCGCACTCTGCGCACGAGAAGTTTTTCCGCTGCCGCCGCAAAGTAGTGAATGCCTTTGCGCAGTTCCGCGGTCCCTGCAAAGAGAATGCGACCGCGCACTGGTTCGTTCCGCACAGAAAACAATTCCGGATTTACTCCGTAAGGCACGATCGCCGTGTGCTCGCTTGGGAATCCAAAGTTGCGAACCAGATCATCGCGCACCCATTCAGAGGGGCAGATCACAGAATCTGCGTCCGCACGTGGGCCGCCCGAGGAGTCAAACCCGCGGCAAACGGCGGCGTAGTCAGGTACGTTTTCTTCCCAACCAGGGAACTTCTTTCTCTCCTCCGTCAGTATGCGCTCAGTGCTCAGCGGGACATAAATCTCGGACACGGTGACAAGACCGCGCCGTTTCCCTTCCGCAAAGAGTGGACCGCATTCGCCAAGCATCGAGTACATGTGGGTAGCACTGCCAAAGCCACGCCGCATCATCGCCGTGCCGAGCGCATCGGAAAAACGAACCCCCTCGTGACACGACGCCGCCGGGTCGCGCGCCACCATCGCTTCACGCAAAGCGTGAAACAGGCTGATACCCGGAAACGTTGTTGTCTTTGCACGAATGTTGAAAGGCAAACGCCGTGCGGACAACCGGCTAGCGGATTTGCCGACAAAGGGCAACACGGCGGCCGCAGAAAAGACAGCGCCAACACCAATGTCCCCCGTGATGTCAGTGTAGAAGCGGTCAAGCATTCCAGCTTTTTCCAAAAGAGCCGGCACCGCATAACCGCGCCGCGCGCCAACCTGAGCGACTATGAATTTCACAAGGTAAATACTGAAAGACTGAAAAGCTCGGAACCTAAAATATCTTTACCAGTTTGGGTCAGCACTTGCTTCGCCCAGCCACCCCAGGTCGCCACGGATGCGCGTGAAGCCTTGCGGGCGGAGTGCGATACCAAGCCACTTCATTACTTCAGGGCAACGCGAGCCAGCGTTTGTAACTTGCCCATGAAACAAGCGTGCGCTTTCGCAGACAAGACGGAATTCCAGCCAACGCCTGACACCACCAGGTGGGCTCTCGGATTACCCAAGACCAGCCTCGCGTACAAGCATAACGAAACTGGGAGAAAATGCGCCAGGTAAGAACGGCCAATGCAAACGGAAAAGGACATCGCATCAGTGTGCTCCAGAATTCGTTGCGGGCGTGACGATGATGAACGCGCATCTCATCGCGCCCCTGCCCTGAGTAATGGTGACGAATGGTGACAACCGGAGAGAAAAGCACATCATAACCCGCCGCCACACATTGGAGAGCGTAGTCGGGTTCTTCATACATGTGGAAGAATCGCGGCTCAAAGCCGGGTAGTTGAAGATAAATGGATCGCCGCAGTACCGCACCGGAATTAGCAAACGAACGTGTCAAATGTTCCGTGCCGAATTCGGTTTGCGAAAGTGTTTCGGGATACTCGTCGGTGCGCTGGGGAAAATGGAGCACCGCCAAATTGGGCCGCTGTTCAAACAACGGGACGAAGCGCGCTATACAATCTAGCTGCTCCGGATAGCTGTCATCATCCAGAGCCAGGACTAAATCACCTCGCGCCTCGCGCATCATCCGATCGCGCGAAGCGACCGAACCGACCGGCGGATTGTTCACGATCAATTTCGCTTCTGGTAAAGCGGACCCGACGAATTCCGCCGTTCCGTCAGTGCAACCGTCGGCAGTGATGAGTAATTCTAGCGGTGATGGCTCCAACTGTCGTAGAATCTGACAAGTGCGCTTCAAATCCGTCGCACGGTTCTTCGTTGTGATCATCACCGAGACCGTCATTGCGAACGAATTCCAACTTTCAGAATAATCATCCGACAAAGTAGGAAAGGTATCGACAAACTAGAGATTTGGTTCGGTCTCTTATAACTTGAGGCTTTTTTGTCACTTTTATCTTGTCAACGTTCCCATCTGCACAAGCCACAATTAAACCATCAACTGAATAGCTCTCTCCAGGTGTATGCTCGGCGATAATCTTGTAACGACGCTTACGGAGAAATCCAAGACACTTGGCGTGAATTTTGAAACCATGGGTCGAGAGAAACACAAAGCGTACTAATTTGCTTTGTAGTAAGTCTTTCGTTCCAACAAGCATCGCATATTCATGCCCCTGGATGTCCGCATGTAGAACTTCAACTTTTGTTAAGCCTTCCTTTTTCACAAACTCATCAACCGTAATTGTTGGTGGTTCGCTTTCGCGTGATTGAGTATCGCCGACTAACGCATGAACGAAGTGCGCTTGAAAATCATTCAATGCAAAATTCCTTTTCCCAAGCTCCAAGTGCTCAGTAATTGGTTCCACCACGTAATTTATCGCGTTCGGAATCCTTTGATGAAACCAAAGGGAGTAGTAGCTCCAATAAGCACCTAGCTCAATCATTACTGAACCGGCGGCGACCAGTTTTAAAAGCTCATGAAAAACTCTCTCCTGTTGAGGTTCATGGTGTCCTCTTAATTTTTTTACAATTTCGGAATTGAACTGTCCATAGTAGGCATTAGCAATCACCTTAACGCCGTTATGCATCAGTTGAATCGCTTCGCCGGCAGTATTATGAAAAACCATTCCAGCGTTTGGTACTTTGGGAATTTCTTCTGTATCCCGGCCAGATGCAGCTAGCTCGATCCGATTAGTTTCTGGTTTATTCACCGTGCGTCTGCAACCTTGCACACTGTCGAAGGAAATGATTTAACTTCGCACTTAACGGGATTTGCAATTCCGTGCCTTAAGTTTGCCACTGATTATCTCGTGAAGCTTCGGCAGCCTTTTTAGGTCGTCAGTATCCCCCAAAATTCCAGATTCCAGCCACGCGTCGTTAATGGAGCGGAATTCCATTTGATCCTGCTTCAAAGCAAAATCAATTGTGCGGCGTGGTGAAAACGCGAAATCAGCGGGATCGATCCACCTGGCACCAGAAAGAAAGCTGGTCTTAACCGTCGCGTGAGCATGATAAACTGGTATGCACCCCGCCCGGACGGCACAGACAAATTTTTCAGTAAAGTAATTGGCTT
>DASXHS010000221.1:0-12579 GCA_036488345.1 Candidatus Udaeobacter sp. | reverse complement strand
TCGCTGGCGAGAAAAACTCCCGTAGCCCCTAACTCGGTGGGTTCGCAACTCCGTTTCAGCGGCGCGCGTTCCTGATAATGCTTCAACATGGAGGTGAATCCGCTGATTCCACGTGCGGCCAGCGTTTGCACGGGGCCGGCGGAAATGCAGTTCACGCGGATTTTTTTCGGGCCGAGATCATAGGCAAGATAGCGCGTGCTGGCTTCGAGGCTGGCCTTGGCCACGCCCATCACGTTGTAATGCGGCACAACTTTTTCCGAGCCGTAATAGGTCATTGCGACGATGCTCCCGCCGTTGGTCATCAGCGGCGCCGCTTCGCGCGCCAGCGCGACTAACGAATACGCGCTGACATCGTGCGCGACGCGAAAGGCTTCACGAGTCGTGCTGAGAAAATCGCCTTCCAACGCTTCCCGCGGGGCATAGGCGAGGGAGTGCAGCATTAAATCGACGCGATCGGTTTGGCCCCGAACGTTTTCGAAAAACGCTTTGATCTCATCGTCGCTGGTAACGTCGCAGGGAAACAGCGGAGTCTTTTCTCCGAACTCGCCGGTCAGTTCCTCGACATTTTCCTTTAGACGTTCGCCTTGATAATTGAAAATCAGGCGCGCACCGGCCGCCGCCCAGGCCTTTGCGATCGCCCAGGCGATGCTGCGCTTGTTCGCCACGCCGAATACGAGGCCGATTTTTCCTGCCAAAACTTTGTCGGTCATAAAAACGTTAAGAAGTTACAAGGTTACAACGGTTCGGCGGATAGCAAACGGACTGGCAAATATTGAGCAGACGCTGTGCCTGTCCCGGTAACCGATGCGCTTGCCCTGCAACGGTACAACGCGATGATAAGTGGCCATGACGACTCGAATTGTCGGTTGCTGCGCTTTGTTCGTTTCGATTTCCGCGATTTCAATTTTATCGGCACAAGAAACTCCGTCGCCGTCTGCGACATCGAGTCCTTCTGCCTCACCCATAATCCTGAGCGAAGCACTATTTAAGAATCTGAAGGCGCGCTCGATTGGGCCCGCGGTGATGGGTGGACGCGTGTCGGACATTGCCATTGACCCGCGGAATCCCTTTGTATTCTATGTCGGCTTGGGACACGGCGGCGTTTTCAAAACGAACGACAACGGGGTTACCTTCCAGCCGATCTTCGACAAACAACCGATGCTCTCCATCGGTGCGGTCGCTGTTGCGCCATCTGATTCCGACGTGATTTGGGTCGGCACCGGCGAAGCCAACGATCGGAATTCATCGGGCTGGGGCGACGGCGTGTATCGGTCCAGCGATGGTGGCGAGACTTGGCAGAACGTCGGGATAAAGGAAAGTCGCACGATTGCGCGCGTCGTGGTCGATCCAAAGAAGCCGGAGGTCGCATACGTAGCAGCCATGGGCGACTTATGGAAGGACGGTGGGGAACGGGGTCTATTTAAGACAACTGACGCCGGTAAGAGTTGGAAATTGGTTTTGCATGCATTGCCTCCGCACGATGCACAGACGGGCTGTGGCGATATCGCGCTTGACCCGACGAATCCACAGATTGTTTACGCGGCGCTGTACGCGCGGCAACGTACGCCGTGGAGTTTCAGTTCAGGACCGAGCGTGACTGGGGGTGAAGACGTTGGCGGAATCTTTAAGAGTACCGACGGCGGCGCCACCTGGAAAAAGCTCGACGGCGGTCTTCCTGGTCAAACTGGACGAATTGGTCTGGCAGTCAGCGTCAGCAATCCAAAAGTCGTGATGGCAGTTGTTCAAAGTTACGAAGGAGGCTTCGGTGCGATTGACGATCTGCGCAGCAAAAGCGGCGGCGTTTTTCGTTCGGAGGACGGAGGCGAAACATGGACGCGAATGAGCGCCATGAACCCGCGCCCATTTTATTTCAGCCAAATTCGTATCGATCCCGCGAATGACCAACGCGTGTACCTCCTCGGATTCGCGTTGTTCGTTTCCGATGACGCCGGGAAAAATTTCCGCGAAGATTTAACCGAAAAAACTCATCCCGATGATCACGCGTTTGCGATTCAGCCCGGCACTGTGCCGTCTCCGAAGCCGCCTAAGCCTGAAGAAAAAAATAAGCCGCCAAAGCCTCAAGTCTGCCAGCGTGTGCTGCTCGGAACTGATGGCGGCCTGTATCAAAGCTTTGCCGGCGGAAAAAATTGGGACCATCTCAACAAAATTCCGGCGGGTGAATTTTATCGAATCTCGCTCGACGACACGAAACCATATTTCAGAATCGCGGGTGGCCTTCAGGACAATGAAAACTGGGTGGGACCCAGCGCCGTCCAAAGCAAGGAAGGCATTCGCAATTGTGACTGGATTGCGCTAGCAGGTGGCGACGGCTTTTACGTGCTGTTCGATCCAACGGATCGCGACACGTTTTACGCCGAGAGCCAACAAGGCGAAGTGCACCGGATCAACCTGCAAAATGGCGAGATACGGCGTTTGCGCCCTGAACCGGCTGAGGGCCAGCCGCGTTACCGCTTCAACTGGAATTCGCCGATGATTATGAGCCGGCACAAACCGGGCGTGATCTATCTGGGAGGCAACTGCGTGTTCCGGTTGACCGATCGCATGGAAAAATATTCGGTGATCAGTCCAGATCTGACGCGCAACGACCCGGCACGTACGGCCGCCGCGGGAAGCGGCGCAGAAAATTACGGCACTGTGTTTTCGCTGGCTGAATCACCTAAACGCGCAGGCTTGCTGTGGGCGGGGACAGATGACGGCCGCCTGTGGGTGACAGAAAATGACGGCGGCAAGTGGACGGAGTTGACGGACAATTTGCCTGAGCCAGCGCGCGGTCAGTGGGTGTCGCGTATCGAGCTTTCTCAATTGGATGAAAACGTGGCGTATGTCGCTACCACTGGTTATCGCATGGGTGATTATCGTCCCTCGATTTTGCGAACGGCCGATCTGGGAAAAACGTGGCAGTCGGTCACTGGCGATCTTCCATCAGGCGACCCGGTCGAAGTCGTGCGCGAAGATCCGGTAAATCCAAAACTGCTTTATGCGGGCACGCATTTCGGAGTGTTCGCGTCGTTTGATCAAGGCGACCACTGGGAGCGCATTGGCGATATCCCTGCGGTACGCGTTGACGATATTCAGATTCATCCGCACACATCAGATCTGGTGATTGCCACACATGGACGGAGCATTGCCATTCTTGATGACAGCGTTCCGTTTCGTGAGTTCACTCCGGAAATCGCCGCAAAGGCGGCTCACTTGTTCAGTGTGCGGTCCGTGACTGCCAGATATCTGCAACCTGGATTCGTGGACTCGAACGGCAAAGGTGTTTATCGCGGCGAAAACCCAGCCGAAGGCGCATTGTTCACGATTTGGGTGCACGAATTTACGGGCGATGAAATCAAAATCGCTGTTACGACAGCAACCGGGCAACCTGTGGCAAATCTTAAGGCGCCTGGCACGCCAGGATTTACTCGTTTGAATTGGGATTTACGGCCCACCAAAGATGTGAGGGTAGAATATGGCGGTGAAAAGCCGGAGCGATTTCTTGCCGCTGGCGATTACACAGCTGAGCTAAGTTTCGGCACAACGAAAATGAAACAAAGTTTTCATGTCGATCTCGCAGAAGGCATCACGCCGCGGTGACATCCGTGCCATGCCTGCAATTGGGATTACCGGCGGAATTTCCACGGGTAAAAGCACGTTCGTCGAATGTCTGCGCAAGCTTCTGCCGGCGGCAACATTCTTCAATGCAGACGAAGCGGCTCATGCGTTCCTGAATCGGCCGGAAGTTGAAAAGCAAATCCGGCGTGAATTTGGCGCGCAAGTGTTTTCAAGCGCAGGCGACTTGAATCGAACGAAGCTTCGCGCGATAGTGTTCGCCGACGCCACCAAAAAACTGGCGCTTGAGCGGATCCTTCATCCGCGGATTCGCCGCCAATGGAGGACAGAGGCGAAAGAGCATCGCAATTCTCCCAAGTTTTTCTTTGCTGACATTCCACTTCTTTATGAGACCGGCGGTGAAAGCTTGTGCGATCAGGTGGTTGTGGTGGCCTGTTCGCAGAAGGTGCAGTTGGCTCGCTTACGAAAACGCATGTCGGTCAGAAGTGCCGAAGCGAAACAAATGATTGACTCGCAAATGCCGCTCGATGAAAAAATCAGACGTGCGGATCACGTCGTTTGGAACAACGGGGATCGAACGTCCCTTATGGAGCAGGCGCGATTTTTGGTCGCATTATGGCAAGGGCAAACATGGACGAAAAAGTAGAAACATCAGTTTCAGAAATGGAGACTGGGGTGGAAGACGTGTCGCCTGCGCAGGAACAAGATGCCGCCTACACAGCGCCGCGGGCACTGGATTTAAACGAGCTACAGGATTTTTCGGAGAAGACGCTCAAAGGGGTGGCCCGCGATTTCGATCTGCATCTTCATCAGGCGCGCTCCCGACATCAGCACATTCTAGACATTGTGCGTGCAGCGGTGGCCGGTGGCGCAATCGTTTCCGCCGAAGGATTTCTCGATCAGGTGAGCGACTCGTTCGCGATGTTACGCTGGCCGAAGTTGAATTTTTTGCCGGTTCCTGACGATGTGGCTGTTCCGCGCAATCTAATTGAGCAATACGATCTGCGACCCGGGCAAAAAGTTGCTGGTACGGTGCGATTACCGGTGCAACGCGAGAAGTTTCTGTCGCTCGACAAAGTTACAAAGGTCGAGGATCAACCGGCCGAGGATTGGAAGCAATCAACCGCGTTTGACAAGCTAACGCCACAGTTTCCGCAGGGCAGAATCATCTTGGAAAATCCAAATGCGAACTCCGTCTGTGCGCGCGCGGTTGATTTGCTGACGCCGCTCGGTCGCGGGCAGCGCGGCCTTATCGTTGCACCGCCGCGGGTGGGCAAGACCATTTTGCTGAAGGAAATCGCGAAAGCGATTCAGGCAAATTATCCCGAGATTGTTCTTATCCTGCTACTGGTGGACGAGCGGCCGGAAGAAGTGACGGATTTACAGCGAGAGATCGACTGCGAGATTTATCATTCAAACTTCGACGAAAACGTGCAGCGCCACGTGCAGGTGGCGGAGATGGTGCTGGAGCGCGCGAAACGCCTCGTCGAAATGAAACGTGACGTAGTGTTGTTGCTCGACAGTCTTACGCGGCTTTCACGAGGCTATAATAATCTGGAGCCGGGCAAAGGCCGTATCATGTCGGGCGGCGTCGAAGCGAAAGCGCTGATCAAACCCAAGAAATTTTTCGGATCGGCGCGAAACGCGGAAGAAGGCGGCAGCCTTACCGTACTGGCCACGGCGTTGACTGAAACCGGCAGCCGAATGGACGAACTAATCTTCGAAGAGTTTAAAGGCACGGGCAACATGGAATTGCATCTTGACCGGGGGCTGCAGGAGAAAAGAATTTATCCGGCGATTCACCCAATGCTCTCGGCGACAAGACGCGAGGAGTTACTTTATCACCCAGATGAATGGGAGCGCGTGCTGATGCTGCGCAAAACAATGGGCGCGCTGCCGCCGCTCGAATCGATGGAAAAACTCATCGATAACCTGCATGCGACCAAAACGAACGCCGAATTGCTCTTGAGCGGACTGCGGTGAGAGAAATGGCGTCCGCAAACTCTGCGTCAAACGACGTTATCGCGTCGGAGCAGAACCTCGCCGATTTGATTCGGCAAATTCAAGCGGCCGATCGGATCGCGATCGATACCGAGGCAGACAGTCTGCATTCATACCGGGAAAAACTTTGTTTGGTGCAAATTAGCGTTCCATCCACCGTCATGGAGTTGGTTTGCGATTTCATTGTCGACCCATTGAGCAATGTCGATTTGGGACCGCTGCGCCTAGCATTAGAACCGCGAGAAATTGTTTTGCACGCCGCGGATTACGATCTGCGGATGCTCCGGCGCGGTTTGAATTTCACGGCGAGCAAAATTTTCGACACAGTCGTTGCCGCGCGATTGCTTGGCATCCGTGAATTCAGTCTGGGTGCGCTGGTGAAGCGCTTCTTCGATATCGAGCTGCACAAACATTCGCAAAAGGCAAATTGGGCGCTGCGACCGCTGCCGGCGCGGATGCTGCAATACGCGATGGACGACGTGCATTATTTGTTGCCGCTTGCCGCAAAATTAGAGGACGAGCTCGAGCGAGTTCATCGCCGCGATTGGTTTCGGCAATCTTGTGAGCGTGCCATTGAGGTGGCCGCCTCCGAGCGCGAACGGATTCAGGATGAGCTTTGGCGCATCGGAGGAGCGGGAACGCTGGACTCGTATACGGGAGCGGTTCTTCGCGCGCTATGGCAATGGCGGGACGGGGAAGCCGAAATGGCAGATCGACCGCCATTTCATATTTTACAAAACCGCGATCTCTTGAGTGCGGCGGAAAGTTTCGCTTCGGGTCAGGTGCCCGATTACAAACATTTTTCAGCTCGACGGCGGCAGACGTTCCGTGAAGCAGCAAAAGTTGCGTTGCAATCGCCGCAATCGGATTGGCCGATTATGCGCCGCCGCGCCGGTTCTCGACCGACCGCCGAAATGCGTCAGCGCGCCGACGAGTTACGCGAACGGCGCGACAAAGCGGCCGAACAACTTGGACTGGAGCGGTCTTTCGTTGCATCGCGCGGCGCTCTGGAAGCTATCGCAGCTGATCCTGCGCGGGCAACGGTCTTGCTGGTTCCCTGGCAACGCGAGTTGATTGGGTTAGAAAAGTGAGGCTTCGGTCTCGGATAAACGGCGACACTTATTTAAGGAAGGACCAACGTCTGGCCGACCGTAAGATCTTTTGGATCGCGAATACTCTTTTTGTTCGCTTCAAGGATGGCTTTCCACCGTTTCGGAGATTTATAAAACTTTCGCGAAATCGAAACGAGCGTGTCCCCCGACTGCACAACGTAGGTTTGGCCCGCTTTCTTTGATTTCCGGGCGTCGCTTCGTTCCGACTTCTCAAATGCAGTTCGCGATACAGCGCGCTCTTCCAGTTGCTTGTGCAGCGTTAGATTTTCATTGCGTAACCGTGCCGCTTCCGCCCGAGTAATAGCGGAATCGCTGGACAACGCCGTTAGCGTAGCGATCTCGTCGCGCTTGATCGAATTCTTGACGTCTTTTGCGTGCGGGCCATTGGGACTTAGCGCCAGGTAGCGTTTGAAATGGTGCAGGGCACCCACGGGATCGTTGAGCTTATCATCGTAGATAAGAGCGAGTTTGTAGTGGATTTCGGCACCGCGTGGGCTGTCGTCGAGCGCGGCTTCATAGAGGTTCACCGCGCGTTCGAAGTCGCCTTGGGCTGATTTACTGTCTGCATCCTGCGTCAGTTGAGCGTGACGGGAATTGCCGATCTGATCGCACCCAGCCAACGCGCAACCGAAAAACAGCGAGAGGCAAAGCCAGTTCACCTTCGCGTTTACACGCCGTAGTGAAAAAGAACAGATGCGACGAAGCTGAGAGTTGGCAGTACAGCGCATTCTCGGCAATTTGCTTGGTTGTGAGTGTGCGTGCACTTCAAATCTTTTTGTCGCTGGCGACGGCGCTTCTTCTTGTCGCCACGCCTGCGCCTGGCGCGCTTTCAACCGGCAAAGACTATTTGATTAGCTTTCTGGACCTGGACGGAAACAAACTTTCTACAGCCGACGGACACGTCACCATCGTCGTGTTGACGACGAGTGCTGAACGCGAACAGGCGCGCAGCGTGGGCGATCATGTTCCAGATTTTTGTCTCGGCAATCCGGATTACAGGATGATTACCGTTGTTCATTTCATCCGGCAACACCTGGCAATAGGGCGCCGAATGGCGACTGCGTTCATTCGGCACCGCGTGGGTGAAGCGGCAAAACGGCTTCAGGCGCGATATGACGAGCAAAAGATCGGGCGCGATGCCAAAAGCGATATATTTATCGTCACCGATTTTGACGGGACAATCGCTTCACAGTTAGGTCAGTCACCGGAAGCAACGGATTTCTGCGTATTCGTATTTGGACAAAGTGGGGAATTGAAAGCGCAATGGCACAGCGTTCCCAGCACCGACGAACTCGCTGCGGCGGTGAAGAAGTCTGATTAACGCTGCGGCTTCAGCCCAGTGGTTGTACTGCAAGTTCGAACCCAAGCCATTCAACGGCTTTGAGGCAGGGCAAACCGTTAAAACGGTTTAATCCAATCGGGTGCGTCTGTCACACCGGGCTGAAGCCCCAGTGTTAATGAAATTTTGTCAGTATTTCGGAACGGTCGGATCGATGAAGTCCGACCAGGCATCAATTCCGCCTTCGAGATTGTACACGTTCGCAAAACCCCGTTGCTTAAGCAGTCGCGCCGCCTCTGCGCTGCGGCGGCCGCTGTGACAATGAATAATGAACATTTTCTCACGGTGCAACTCGTCTGCGCGCTCTGAGATTTCACCGAGAGGAATCAGTTTGGCTCCATCGATTCGTGCAATCTCGAATTCGAATGGCTCCCGTACATCGATCAACTCGAACGCTTCGCGCGCGTCCATCTTCCTTTTCATTTCCTGCACGGATATTCCAGGAACGCTAGCTTCATCCTGCGTCCCGCAAAACTGATCGTAATCAACCGGCGCAAAGATTGTTGGGTTTTCACCACAAACCGGGCACTGCGGATCGCGCCGCAACTTTAGCTCGCGAAACGTGACCTTTAGCGCATCGAAGTGCAGCAGGCGTCCAATCAAGGATTCACCGATGCCAATAATCAGCTTGATTGCCTCAATCGCCTGAAGCATGCCGATAATGCCGGGCAGAACTCCGAGGACACCAGCTTGCGCGCAGTTCGGAACTGAGTCCGCCGGCGGCGGCTCAGGAAACAGACAACGATAACAAGGGCCGCCCAACTGCGGCGCAAACACAGTGGCTTGGCCCTCGAACCTGAACACCGAGCCGTAAACATTTGGCTTTCCGGCAAAAACACAGACGTCATTGGACAGGTAGCGGGTCGCGAAATTATCCGAGCCGTCGACGATCACGTCATAGTCAGCAACAATTCCCTCTGCGTTTTCGCTGGTGAATCGGCACTCGTGCAATTGAATTTCGATGTCTGGGTTGATGTCGCGCAGCCGGTCGCGCGCCGATTCAAGTTTGCTGCGGCCGATGTCCTTTGTCCCGTGGAGGATCTGCCGTTGCAGATTGGTGAGATCAACACGGTCGAAATCGACGAGCCCAAGTCGTCCCACACCGGCTGCTGCGAGATACAGCGCGGCAGGGGAACCCAGACCACCGGCGCCAATACATAAAACGCGCGCTACCTTGAGTCGTTTCTGTCCCTCGACAGTGACTTCCGGCATGATGAGGTGCCGGGAATAACGTTGCAGTTCCTCCTTCGTTAGGGCGGCATCCGAAACCCTTTCTGCCGCAATGACACTTTTATGCATCGCTATAAATTAGCATGGCTCGGATTCAGAACATACGCGTGCGTTGTCCATGCGCGGACGAGTATGGAGCACAAAGCCGGCACTTCGCCGACTATATTTGACTGATCCAACTCGGATCAAGCTACTCCGTTACAGTGACAGGCGTTCCTACGGATGCGTGTTCGAAAAACTGACTTGCCATGCCCTTTGGTATGCGAATGCAACCATGCGATGCAGCAAACGGTGGAACATATCCCTGGTGCATCGCGTAACCGCCTCTGAAGAACATCGCGTACGGCATCCGCGCGCCATCGAAATGGGTTCCCTTCGGCTGGTGGTCCTTGCGTGAGTCGATATTTGACCTAACGACATTTCCAGAACCATCCACGTAATCGCCGAATTCGGTTGAGACATGGTCTGCATCCTTTGATAGGACTGTGTAGTGACCGGGTGGAGTGCCGAAACCGGGTTTACCCGTGGAGACGGTTGTCCAGCCGACCAAAGTCTTGCCTTTGTAAAAGTAAGCCTTCTGTTCGCTTGTGTGCACGACGATCCGTGGCTTTCCGGAAGCGCCTTCGTCGTGCCACCAGCCCGCAGGAGCGGCGCGCGGAAAGAAGCCCGGTCCCGCCGCGTACGGCTCTGGGTATTCTTCGCAACTGCAAATAATCAGCGCTGCGAGCAGCGTACCTGCAATTCTCAGTATTCGGCCATTATTCACAAAGGGGCGGATACTATTCAACGGAAGATTACGCATTCAACTGTAAAGTCGGTTTTAGTAGGCCAGGTGGTCGCCTCGAAAAAGCGCGGGTTTCGGCTGAGGAGCAGGCAGTTTGACGCTTTGCGCCCGCAGAAATACGCTGATGTCTATGACCAGCGTGCAATCACCGATTGATGTAGAGAAGTGGATTGAAGAGAATGCTGAAAAATTTAAGCCGCCAGTAAGCAACCGGTATCTTTATGACGGCCGTGATTTTTTTGTGATGGTCGTCAAAGGCCCCAACGCACGCAACGATTTTCATCTCGTTGATTCGGAAGAGTATTTCTATCAGCTCAAAGGGGACATTAAGGTGCGTATCCGCGAAGGCGATCGCATCGTTGATCACATTGTCCGCGAAGGCGAAACGTTTTTCATTCCGCCCAACGTGCCGCACTCGCCCCAGCGCCCGCCACACACGATCGGGTTAGTTGTAGAGCGACGCCGTCCGCCGGGTGAAAAGGAGCACGTAATTTTCTACTGTGAAAATTGTGGAGCACTGGTGGAAGACATCAACTTCGATTGCAAAGACATCGTGGACCATTTTAGCAAGGCCATGCTCGAATTCTGGAGCGACGATGCGCGCCGGACCTGCAAGAACTGCGGCAAAAAAGTGGAAAAAGCGCAGCCGGTAAAGGCGCTGTAGAGCGTCACTGTAGGGCGTCTGAATCAGGCGCGTTTCGACATTGGCGTTTCGCAGAAACGCCCTACAATTCGAGCCCGTGAAGATCGATCTGCACACCCACATTTTGCCGCGAGACTGGCCGGACCTCGACGCGAAATACGGTTACAGCGGTTTTGTGCGGCTCGATCATTACAAGCCGTGCTGCGCGCGAATCATGCTCGGCGACCGGCTGTTTCGCGAAATCAGCGACAACGTATGGGAGCCAACGCGCCGAATTGAAGAGATGGATGGGGGAGGGATTTCGATGCAAGTCCTTTCTACAGTTCCGGTGATGTTCAGCTATTGGGCAAAACCGACTGATGCGCTCGATCTTTCCCGGCGGCTAAACGACCACATCGCCGAAGTGGTTCGCGATCATCCGACGCGCTTCACCGGTCTTGGAACTATTCCGATACAGGATCCCGACATCGCGGCAGGCGAATTGAAACGGTGCGTCCGAGAACTCGGGTTGCGCGGCGCGCAGATTGGAACGCACGTGGACGCTAATCCGCATTTCGGACGCGTAGATACTCTGAACCTCGATAACGCAGCGCTTCAGCCGATTTGGAGCGTCGCCGAAGAACTCAATGCCGCGCTCTTCGTTCATCCGTGGGACATGCTGGGCAGCGAGCGCATGCCGAAATACTGGCTGCCGTGGCTGGTTGGAATGCCGGCAGAAACGTCTCTCGCGATTTGTTCCATGATTTTTGGAGGCGTTTTCGAGAGATTTCCGAAACTGCGCGTCGCGTTTGCACACGGCGGCGGCGCCTTTCCATTTACCATCGGCCGCGTCGATCACGCATTTCATGTGCGCCCTGATGTGGTGGTGCCGGAAAACACCACCAGTCCACGTCGCTATCTCGCGCATGACGACATGCCGGCCCGATTTTACGTAGATTCGCTTGTCCACGACGCCGACGCACTGAAATTGCTTCTTAAATTATTCGGCGCCGAACGCGTCGCATTCGGTTCCGATTACCCATTCTCGTTAGGCGAGACGCATCCGGGAAAACTCATCGACTCCATGAAGCTTGCCGAAAAAGAGAGAGCGCAACTGTTTTCCGGTACGGTAAGCGAATTTCTCGGCCTTTAATTCTCGGTATTCTGCATTCGACCTTCGTCATTCCGCGGCACGACTGCGCCGGGGTCACAATGCGTGTCGGATTGCCCAGAGATCGTGAAAGATCGGCCTGAATAGCGATTCCTTTAAAAACGGGACACCCAGCGATCCGCCCGTGCCTTTTTTCGCGCCGATGGTGCGCTCCACAAGTTTCACGTGTCGATAACGCCACTCCTGCAGGCCTTCGTCAAAATCGGTCATCAGTTCGAACAAGATCGAGCACTCGGGCGAATTTTTGTACAAGCGCAGAATCTCGTTCTGTACTCGTTCGTCTGGCCCATTTGGTTGTGTAAGATCACGATTCTTCAACTCAGCCGGGATCTGTGCACCGCGCGTCTCAAGAAAATCATAGAAATGATCCACTACCGTTCGTTCGCCGATTCGCTTTTGCAGCCGATCTGCGCCCGGAAAATCCGGTTTCACATGTGCGAGTGCGACGGGACGTTTATATCCAAGGAGAAACTCTATTTCGCGAAACTGCACCGATTGAAACCCCGACGCCGTTTCCAACCGGTCCCGAAAACTCGAGAACGACGACGGTGTCATTGTCTCGAGGATGTCGATCTGACCGACGAGCGTCTTCATGATGGTGCGCGTGCGTTTGAACGAATGGATCGCGCCGAAGAGATCGCCTCCAGAGAAGTCGCGTTCGATCTTCTCAAACTCATGGAGCAACTGCTTGAACCACAGTTCGTAGGTTTGATGAATGATGATGAACAGCATCTCGTCGTGCTC
>DASXHS010000060.1:0-1561 GCA_036488345.1 Candidatus Udaeobacter sp. | reverse complement strand
GCCTGTGCAAACGCCCATTCAACAAGTCCGCACGCCAGCAGAGTCGCGACAACGAAAGTGTTTCGCCTGACGATGTTCACTTCTTTTAGTTTCTACTTTTGAACTCATTCAATCTCCATCGGTTCAACGTGACCTCAAGCTAATTCAAAGCTCCACTCTCCCAAATTCGATGAATGTTAAATTGCTTGCTTAGTTTACCCAAAGCCTGCTCGCCGTGGTGAGTGGTGGGCGAATCCTTTCGGAGTTTAGATCTGAACCCGAAGCTTCTCTGTGCACGCTGAAAGCTGAAAGCTGGAATCGAACATTGGAGATCGCGCTCGCTTCTAGGGAGTAAAATCTTGGTCCTCATTTAGATTTGTACAAAAGGCGGCGAGCAGCCGCGCGGTATTTTCGAGATCTTCGAGCGACAACAGTTCGTTAGGAGTGTGCATGTAGCGCAGCGGGACGGAAAGCAGACCCGTGGCCATCCCGCCGCGCGAAAGCTGCATCGCATTGGCGTCGGTTCCGGTGCCGCGCGCGGCCGAAGCAACTTGATACGGAATCTTTTTCGCTTTGGCCGCGGCGAGAAGCAAATCAAACACGCGTGGGTTTATGTTCGCACCGCGAAAGATCATCGGTCCTTTTCCAATGTGGAAATCCCCGGCTCGCTTTTTCTCGATGCCAGGCGTGTCGGTGGCGTGCGCGACATCGAGGGCAATGCCGACGTCCGCTTCGCTCGAGAATGCGCTCGCCGTCGCGCCGCGCAGCCCGATTTCTTCCTGCACGGTCGAGACACCGATAACGCACGCGCTGAAGTGGCGGCGGTGAAGCAGTCGCAGCGTTTCGGTAACGATCCAGGTACCCATTTTATTGTCGAACGCCATGGAGACGGCGCGTCGGTTCGCAAGCTCGAGGTACGGCTGCACGAAAATTCCAGCGTCACCTATTGAAATAACCTTGAGCGCGTCCTCTTTGCTCTTGGCGCCGATGTCGATGTAAAGGTCGTGAATCTTCGGGACTTTCTTTTTGTCCTCGTCGTCCATCAAGTGGATCGCTTTGCGGCCGATGACGCCGGGTACGAGACCGCGCGGCGTCATAATCGAGATACGCTGCGATGTCGCCACGACGGGGTCGACGCCGCCGATCGCCTCGAGGTGCAAGAATCCTTCGTCCGTGACGTATTGCACAATAAACCCGATCTGATCGCAATGGCCGGCGAGCATGACGCGCGGTTTGCCTTCAGGATTGCGAATGCCAAACACGTTGCCCATGACATCGGTCCGCACGCTGTCGCACCACGGCCGAATCCGCTCGCGAACGAGCTTCTGCACATCGTGCTCGTAACCGGATGGGCTCGGCGTCTCGACCAGTCGCTTGAGAAAATCTTTGCTGTCGGCGTTCATGATTTGCGGAGCAAACCTTGGCCCTGGGCAACGCATCCGACAACTGAGAAGTCACGTTGCATCTTGCCCAGGAGGCACAACGGGTCAGAGCTAATAATCGACCCAAGTCAATTTCCTAGACTGGAGACTGTCGATAGTGAGCTCTGACCCCAAATTTCCAAATGACATCTAACCCCTAT
>DASXHS010000036.1:0-2656 GCA_036488345.1 Candidatus Udaeobacter sp. | reverse complement strand
CCGGCACCCGCGATGACGAACGCTGCAGCTGTTGAAACGTTGAATCGCTTGGCCGCACTCGAACCCGTTCCTGCCGTGTCGATGAAGCGCTCGTGCCGCGAATGCAGCGGGGTCGCGCGTTCGCGCATCGCTTCCGCCATGCCTGCAAGCTCGTCGACCGTTTCGCCTTTGGCCGTCAAAGCGATAAGAGCCGCTGCTATCTGCGTATCGGTGGCAACTGGATCAAGCAATGCATCAAGAAAATTCGCCGATTCGGTCCGTGAAAGATTTTCTCCGCGCACAAGACGCACCGTCATCTCGCGAAGATCGAGATTGCCCGTTTCCCTTACCATCAGTTGCGGATTCATCGCGCTTTTATCTGACTCGCCATTGCGAGCGCCTTCATCATTGCCCGCGCCTTGATCACGGTTTCGTCGTATTCGCGTTGCGGATCCGAATCGGAGACGATGCCCGCACCCGCTTGGAAGTACGCGTTCCCTTTTTTCAATACGGCGCATCGCAGTGCGATGCAGGAATCGACGTTCCCGTTGAATCCGAAATAGCCGATCGCGCCCGCATAACAGCCGCGCCGGGTTTTCTCCAATTCGCTGATAATTTGCATCGCGCGGATTTTCGGCGCGCCGGAGACGGTGCCGGCAGGAAATGTCGCTCGCACTGCGTCGAATGCGCTGCCATCGGCGCGTAAGTGCCCCACTACATTCGAAACGATATGCATGACGTGGCTATAGCGCTCGATCTGCATGAACTCTGTTACGCGAACGGAACCAAATTCCGCGACGCGGCCGACGTCATTCCGCGCGAGATCAACAAGCATGATGTGTTCGGCCCTTTCCTTCGGATCTCCGAGCAGTTGAGCGGCGTTGACTTCGTCTTCTTCCGGGGTCACACCGCGAGCGCGCGTCCCCGCGATTGGACGAATCTCCACTCTGTCGTCAGCCAACCGGACATGCATCTCAGGCGAACTACCGACGAGTGAAAAATCGCCGCCGAAGTTGAGACAAAACATGTACGGCGAAGGATTGATGAAACGAAGGCATCGATAGAAATCGAGTGGTTCGCCGTCGAACGGCGCCTCGAATCGTTGCGATAAAACGACTTGGAAAACATCACCTGCAGCGATGTATTCCTTCGCTCGCTTTACTGCGCGCTCGAACTCTTCGCGGGAGAAATTGCTTCGTGGTGGCGGCTGTTCTGCATCTTCCACGATCGAAACGAGGGGCAGATCGACCGGTTGCGTCAGCTTTTGCTTAATCGAAGCCAGGCAGTCGACAGCGCGCGCATAAACCTCTTTCGGCGAACCATCGCCGAGAAATGCGTTGACGATGATTTTCACGCTGCGTAGCCGGTGATCGAAAACCAGAAGCGCGCTCGGAACCATGAACAGCGTCTCAGGCAATTGAAGTTCATCGTGTTGCGCCAATGGAACTTTGGGCTCGAAAAAGTGGATTGCCTCGTAACCGATAAATCCGACAGCGCCGCCGGCAAACCGCGGCAGTTCGGGGCGCGACACGAACTGATAACGCGCCATTAACTTTCGCACCTCGTCGAGGGGATCGCGGCTTGGTGCGCTTTGCCGTTGGTTTCCGTCCTCGATGATTCGAACCTCGCGCCCGTAGCTTTGCAAAACCACGCGCGGATCCACACCCACAAACGAAAAACGGCCCGAGATATCGTTTTTTTCAGTGGATTCAAAAAGAAAACTGTAACCGCCGCAGTCCAGTTTTTTGAAAGCTGAAACTGGCGTTTCTCCGTCCGCGATGAAATCGGCGAAAACAGGAATGACGTTGCCCTGTTTCGCGAGTGCCAGGAATTCGTCCAAAGTCGGAGTGACTTGCCTTGTCATTGCGGTCATACAAGCGTCAAAAATCGCGCGAGGATTTTCTTGCCATCATGGGTAAGCACGGATTCGGGATGGAACTGCACTCCGTACACGGGGAATTCGCGATGGCAGAGCGCCATGATTTCTCCGTCGTCGCTTTCTGCAGTGATTTCGAGACAGGCAGGCAATGAAATTCGCTTCACGACGAGCGAATGATATCGGCCAGCCTCGAACGACGTGGCCAAATCGAAAAAGAGGCTGTTCCCGTTATGCGTAATGGTCGATGCCTTCCCGTGCATCAGCCGCGAAGCGCGCACGATTTCTCCGCCATATGCTTCGGCGACGCATTGATGTCCCAGGCAAACACCCAAAATTGGAGTCCGTGCGCCAAACGCCAGAATGACGTCCTTACTGATCCCCGCCTCGCGCGGTGTGCACGGCCCTGGCGAAATGCAGATACGCTCAGGCGCTAATGCCTCAATTTCGTTCAGGGAAATTGTGTCATTCCGCCTAACGACAAGCTCACATCCAAGCTCGCCGAAATACTGCGCGAGGTTATAAGTAAATGAATCGTAGTTGTCGATCAGCAGGAGCATTTTTTGAATTCACAGATGTTTTTCTGATCGTGCATCAAAAACAGCCAGAGATGTTTCGCTTCGCTCAACATGACAGCGGTATTAGGTCATGGAGCTTCCGTTTGATGAGACGAGCTCGTGAATCGCTCGAACTTCGGCGACGAGTTGAAGGTATTGGGACGGCGTTAACGCTTGTGCGCTGTCGGAAAGCGCGAGCTCGGGCTGGTTGTGGACTTCGACCATCAGGCCGTCTGCACCGGTT
>DASXHS010000024.1:0-3689 GCA_036488345.1 Candidatus Udaeobacter sp. | reverse complement strand
CCTGCTGACTTCCGCCCAGGGCGCATCCGATGGAATCGAACCAGAATAACTTCGCGGCCTGAATTGCCTCCGGCGAAAGATGTTCATACTGAAGCGAGCAAGCCCAGTCTGCGATGGTGTGCGACAACAACTGTTTCGATTCGGTTGAGTGATGTGTCATTAAAATTCCTCTTTTTTGATTTATGATTCTGGGAGAATTCTTAATCCGGCGGGGACGAGAAAGCTAATATCGTTCGAACCCGGAATCACAAGGTCGGTATCGAATGAAACGAAATACCCTGGCTGGATCCAGCGGCTTTGGCTAATCGCTCGTTGAATTGCGAGTTTTGAGATAAAACGAACTCTGATGCCGTCCGAGTCTCCCTCAGATGTGAAGTTCGAAATCGGGCACGTCTTGTTCATTGACATCGTCGCTTACTCAAAATTGCTCATCAACGAGCAGAGGGATCAAATTCAAAAGCTAAAAGAGATCGTTCGCGAAACGGAGCAATTCCGCATCGCGAAGGCGGAAGGGAAACTTCTGCGCCTGCCGACCGGCGACGGTGGCGCGTTGGTTTTTAGCAACAATCCGGAAGCACCGGTTCTATGCGCGATCGAAATTAGCAAAGCGTTAAAAAATCATTCTGAGCTTCGAGTCCGGATGGGCATTCACAGCGGCCCGGTCAATGAAATCAGTGATCTCAACGAACAAGCCAATCTTGCCGGGGCGGGCATCAACATCGCGCATCGGGTGATGGATTGTGCCGATGCCGGACACATTTTTCTATCCCAACATGTGGCCGACGACCTCGCGGAATACGAACGATGGCGACCATTTCTGCACGACATCGGCACCTTCGAGGTGAAACACGGCGCGCGGATACGTGTCACCAACCTTTACTCCGATGACGTTGGTAATCCGAACCTGCCGAGCAAGCTGCAGGCGGTTAAGAGACATCGCGCCGTAGTGCGTTGGGCCGCGGTGGCAATTGGGCTGCTGGTGGCGGTAGGGCTCGCTGCTGCAGTTTTCTTTTTTTTGCGCAAAGCACCCGCTCGTTCGCTCGCGACTGCCGTGGAAAAAAGCATCGCGGTACTTCCTTTTGAAAATCTGAGCGAAGAAAAAGCGAACGCCTTTTTCGCCGAGGGCGTCCAGGACGAAATCCTAACGAATCTGGCGAAGATCGCTGATCTGAAAGTGATCAGTCGCACGAGTGTCATGCACTACAAAAGTCCCGCGCCTGCGGGACGCAATCTGCGCGAGATCGGCCAGCAACTCGGCGTGGCGCATGTCCTCGAAGGCAGTGTGCAGCGCGCGGCGAATAAGATCCGGGTGAATGCGCAGTTGATCGACGCCCGCAATGACGCGCATCAGTGGGCCCAAACCTACGATCGCGATTTGGCCGATGTCTTCGCCATCCAAAGCGAGATCGCCAAGGCGATTGCCGATCAGTTGCAGGCGAAGCTTTCGCCTAACGAGAAAAGAGCCATCGAGCGGCCGCCCACCACAGATCTGGCGGCTTTCGACCTTTACAGCCGGGCGAAGTCAATTCTTCTGACCGCAGCTTTCAGCGCGACGAGCGAGCCCAACCTGCGTAAGGCAATTGAACTCCTGGGTGAAGCGGTGAAGCGCGATCCCTCATTTTTCGACGCTTACTGCCAGCTCGCACGGGCGCACGAACAGCTTTATGCGGTATCGGGGGTTGATCACACTCCCGCCCGGCTGGCGCTGGCTGAAGCTGCGGTGCAAGCTGCGACACGGCTGCGGCCGGCTGCAGCGGAAACGCATTTGGCGCGCGCACAATATCTCTACTACGGACTGCGCGACTATTCCGGCGCCCTCGCCGAATTGGAGATCGCGCGGCAAGCGTTACCCAATGATCCGCGTGTCTTCGAACTCACTGGTTACATTTTGAGGCGGCGTGGCCAGCAGGAGGAAGGTCTGCAAAATCTGCAGCGCGCGGTGGCGCTGGATCCGCGCAACTTTCTTACTCTGCAACAGATCGCGATCAGTTACCAAAATTTAGGGCGCTATGCCGAGACGATCGCTGCGCTGGATCGCGTATTAGCGATCATGCCCGACAATGTCGAAACGCGGGCCACTCGTGGAGAATATTACATTTACTGGAAAGCGGATAGCCGGCCGCTCCAACAAACAATTGATGCAATTCTCGCCCAAGGCTCCGGTGCCATTGCCAGTGCGGCGCCCAGCTGGTTCGTTTGCGCTCTGGCCGAACGCGATCCAGCTGCGGCCGAACGAGCACTCGTCGCGCTGGGCGACAATCCCTGCTGGGGTGAAGGGACGATCATTCTGAGCCGCAGCTTTGGTGAAGGTCTGCTGGCGCGCATGACAAAAGACGAGGCAAGAGCGCGCACTGCCTTTGAAGCGGCTCGCACACAGCAGGAAAAGATCGTGCAGGCACAGCCGGATTACGGACCCAAGCTCTGCGTCCTGGCGATGATCGACGCAGCGCTTGGACATAAAGACCTGGCCTTGGACGAAGGCCGTCGAGCAATCGCGCTCACGCCGCTGGAAAAAGACACGATCAACGGTAGTTACGTGCTTCAATATTTCGCTATTACAGCAGCGTGGGCGGGCGACAGGGAGTTCGCCTTGCAGCACCTGGAAGCTGGACTGCGTGCCCCCCAAGCGTCGGAAATGCTGAGTTATGGTGCCTTGAAACTGTTCCCGGCCTGGGATCCGCTTCGCGGTGATCCGCGCTTCGAGCAAATCGTCGCCTCACTCGCGCCGAAATAGACTCGTTAGAGGCAGCGTTTCTGGGTAGAACGAAGCTTATGCCCTCCGAGTCTTCCTCCGAAGTGAAATTCGAGATCGGGCATGTCTTGTTCATCGACATCGTGGGTTACTCGAAGTTGCTCATCACCGAGCAGCGGGATCAAATTCAAAAGTTAAAAGCGATCGTCCGCGGAACGGAGCAATTCCGCGTGGCCGAAGCGGAAGGCAAGTTGGTGCGTTTGCCCACCGGCGATGGTGGAGCACTGGTGTTTCGGACTACGCCGGAAGCGCCAGTGTTATGCGCAATGGAAATTAGTAAGGCGCTGAAGAGTCATCCCGAACTTCACATACGGATGGGCATTCACAGCGGCCCGGTCAATGAAGTCAGCGACCTGAACGAACAAGCTAATCTTGCCGGCGCGGGCATCAACATCGCGCATCGGGTGATGAATTGCGGTGATGCCGGCCACATTCTTCTCTCCCGACATGTGGCGGAAGATCTGGAAGAGTACCCGCGCTGGTGGGCCTATCTCCATGACCTGGGCGAATGCGAAGTGAAGCACGGAGTGCGCATCGGCCTTGCTAACCTTTACGACAGCGAAGTCGGTAATGCGCAGCTACCGAGCAAGCTGCAGGCGGTTAAGAGACATCGCACCCATGTGCGTTGGGCGGCAGTGGCGATCGGGCTGGTGGTGGTGGCCGCGCTCGCCGCCGCGGTTTTCTCTTTTTTGCGCAAGGCACCGGCGCGTTCGCTCGCCACTGCCGGGGGAAAAAGTATCGCGGTGCTTCCGTTTGAAAATCTGAGCGAAGAAAAAACGAACGCCTTCTTCGCCGATGGCGTCCAGGATGAAATCCTAACGTACCTGGCGAAGATAGCTGATCTGAAAGTGATCAGCCGGACGAGCGTCATGCAGTACAAAAGCGGCGCACCGCGCAATCTGCGCGAAATCGGCCAGCAACTCGGCGTGGGACATGT
>DASXHS010000201.1:0-25575 GCA_036488345.1 Candidatus Udaeobacter sp. | reverse complement strand
CTCCAGATGAGAATAATCATCTTGCGAGTCGCGAAGAGGCACCACCAAAACCAAACATAATCGATAATCCAAATCCAAAACCTAATCCTATGGCAGATCACGGAGGCAAAGACATCCTCTCGAGCGATGTCGAAATCAAAGGCTCGATCAAGTTCCAAAAAGAACTGCTCATCGACGGCAAAGTCGAAGGCGACATCAACTCTGACGGCGTTTTGACGGTCGGTGAAAACGCCGAGATTCGGGGTGAGATCAAAACCAAATCGATCTCCGTCTACGGTAAGGTGCACGGCAATATCACCGTTACCGAGCGCTGCGAGCTAAAATCCAAATGCGTGTTGCAGGGAGATCTCAAAGCAGCCCGCCTTGTGATTGAAGAAGGGGCAACCTTTATCGGGAAATCGGAAGTCACTACCGGTGCCATTTCCGCAAAGGCTGCGCCGCGCCCTGAAGTTGTGCGGTCCAGCGAGCCGATCAAGGCGGCATTCGGAGTGCGCGCGTAGAGAAAGGTCTCGGCAAGCATACAGTGGCCAATCCATCGCCTGCAAAAGTCAGTGCGGAATGTCCGCATTGCGGCTTCAAGCAGATGGAATACGCGGCGGCAAAGAGTTCGATGTGCCGCCAGTGCGGCCGCGCTTTTACTCCGTTTGTACCGAAACCGGTCCTGAAGCTGCGGACGACTGAAGAAGCGCCTGCGCCGGAGGCTTCCTCATCTCTTTTTGGCAAACTCGAAGATTTTTGGAATCGTCAAACCAGTTCGGTCGTCGAGTGCTTCGAATGTAAACGCAAACAGGAGGTATCTGGCGCCGCGACATCGACCATCTGTCCGTCCTGTAGCGCGCACATTGATCTGCGCGATTATAAAATCACCAGTGGTTTCAGTCGAAGCATTCGCACCCGCGGCAATGTACATCTTTCCGGCAAAGGTGATCTTGCCAGCAGCAGTGTGGAATGCCAGTCCGCTTTGATTGAAGGCAGGCTACGCGGAAATTTGCATTGCGATACCGCGACAATTAACTATTCAGGGAAAATCCCCGGCCGCATCAGCGCGCGGCACGTAGTCGTTGATCGCAAAGCTGACGTTCACTGTTTTCGGAGGCTGCGCGCTGAGCACATCGAAATCAAAGGTAAGATGTCCGGTGAGATTATTGCGCAATCCGTAACGGTCTATAGAAAGGGTTCGCTGGAGGGCGATGTGACAGCGAGGGCGATTAGCGTGGAAAGAGGCGGGATTTTTTCCGGTCAACTCGCTATAGGACAAATCGATTTGGCGCAAGGAGAACTGCTCGAGAAACAAGAGCCGGCGGTATCGCGGCCGCCTGAGTCCAGTTTTCAACATGCCGTAGCGCAACCGTTGCCGGCTACATAGCAATAATCAGTTCATGCGAAGACTGCATCCACGCAGTCCTTACCAGAAACTCGGCGGTTATGTTCATCTGCCGCGTTTGATTGATAAGGCAAGGCTGCATCGCAAAGGCTTGCTCGATGGTTACAACTATAAAACCGTCGGGTTCGACAAGCACTTACTCGCGTTTCTCAAAATTGACGGAGAAGCATTCGAAGAAATCGCCCACAAGCTGGATGACGACCAGGCGATTTTCGCCTGGGTGCAGAAAAATGGAGAGCAGCATTCGCCCGAAGCCATCGAAGAATGGAACGACGCCATGATTTCGCGCCATCCCGATACGGCCGCAAAAAAGGCCCGTTTCCTGCATTTTCTCAAAGAAGCCGGCGGCGACGGACGCAAAGATATTCGAACTTATTTCGATCTGATTGAGTTCGATGAAGGAAGGCTAAAGTAGAGAGCGTAATTCGTTAAGCCGTTACATCGTTACGTCGGCGTCACACGATTCAACGCTTAACCATTCACGTTTCAACGAGGCGAAGCCAGGATGCGGTCCGCGTTCTCGAGCGTTTCCTTGCTTCCGATGTCGAGCCATCGGCCTTTGATCTCAAACGTGTTCACCGGTTTGCGGGTGTAGAGCCATTGCACAAAACGGCCGGGCTGATCCGCATTGTTCCCGGCATCCAGATACGTTCTCAACAGCGAGAGAACCGCAGGTGAGTAATAATATAGGGCAATTGCGGCGAGCGTTCCCTGGGGGTTTTGCGGTTTTTCCTCAAACCGGGTCATGATTCCTTCGGCGTCAACGGCGACGTTGCCGTACTTCTTGATCGCTTCAGTGTCGCCAACATCGTAGACCGCAACAGTCACTTCGGTGTTCCTCGCGGACGCCACGAAACCTGCCAGAGAATCGGTGAACAAGTTGTCGCCTGCGGCAATTAGCAGGCTGTTGTCGGACAGGTTCTCCTGGGTGACGACAAGATTGATGTCTCCAATTGCGCCTAGCTTGTCGTCATCGCTTGTGGAACCGTCATTAACAATCCTGAATTTAAATTCGGGATGGCGTTTTTGATAGCTCTGACTCCACACCTGGAAGTCCGCCGCGAATTTGTTGTTGGTCACAACGTATATCGTTTCCAAATCGGGAATGCCCGCGAGATTGTCCACCAGCCATTCGATGATCGGCTTGCCGCCGACTACAAGCAGCGGTTTCGCTTTGCTGAGCGTCAGTGGATAGAGGCGGGTTGCATATCCCGCAGCGAGAATCAGAACGTTCATGAGATCAAAAGAGTTCGCAGCAAAGAAGAAAAGCGCTCGTCTTTTCTCTACGGTTTCGGTGAGCCGGTCAGAATCGTATCCTTCAAGTGCTGCTGAACGATCCGAATCCGCTGCGAATCGGTGATCTTCGCATGGCTGGAGCCGTCCACCACGTACAGCGTGTCGATGGCTGCGCCAGCCTGCGTGTTGATTCTATAAAGCGGTACTATGACATTTTCGCGGTCGAGGCAGCTGAGGACATCGTAAAGCAGACCGATGCGATCCGGGGCTTGAAACTCAATGAGCGTGTAAGTCGGATGGGTCTTGTTGTCGATTGTGATGCGAGTCGGAAATTCCATTCCCACTGCGGCGCGACGGCTCGAGCGCTTCGCTTTTTCGATGGACGGTGAGAAGTCGAAGTTCTCGTCCTCGAAAGCTCGGCGCAACGTTTGCTCGACAAGGTCAAAATCGCGCCGATTGGAAACGGGCTGCGCTTTCGCATCGGACACGCGGAAAACGCCAAGCACCGCGTGATCGCCGCGCGGGAAAACATCGGCGCTTAAAATGTTCAACGGCACGACTGAAACTGAGCCCGCGATTTTTGCCAGGAGCCGTTCGCGTTTCCAAGTGCAGAATGTCATCACGGTGTGCCCCTGCTCGGGCACGATCTTCCATTTCAGCGCCGGAGCGAGTGGAAACTCCTTCGCGTTGGATACGCCCTCGAGAAACGACCGGAACAACTTCACGTGCTCGATAATCTCCGGCACGCTCGTCGAGCGGAAATACTGATCGGGCATATATTCGAAATGCGCTTCAATCTCCTCCGCATAGTCCGGTGAAAGGTTCTGGGCGACAGATGCGCGCAAGCTTTCGCGCGCGATTCTGGTTTGTTCGTGATAAGACTTTCGATCGGCAAGGTAACGCGAGGTTTGGTGAAACAATTGCCACACCAGCGATTCCTTCCAGTCTGACCAGGCCTCCGCGCTTGTGCCCTGGCCATCAGCGAGAGTAAGCAGCATGAGCGCGTCGAGGTTTTTCTGGTCTTTCACAATTTGCGCAAATTCCATGACTGTTGCGGGATCATCGAGATTCCGTTGCTGCGCCATTTTGGACAAGGTGAGGTGATGATCGACAAGGCGTATCAGCGATTTCCGCTGCTCGGAGGACAACTGCAGACGCGCCGCAACACGCTGGGCGAACAATGCGCTGGCTTCGGAGTGTGGGCGGCCCACGGCCTTGCCGCTATCATGCAGGAGAAGGGCGAGATACAGAACCAGCGGGTCCGGGAGTTGTTCAAACAACTTGCGATAATGAAGCAGCTTCGGATTATCGGTGTCCGCTAATGCATCAAGCTTGTCGATGCACACCAGCGTGTGCTCGTCGGCAGTATACCGGTGCAAGAACTCGTGCTGAACAAGGCAGGTGAGTTGGCCGAATTCGGGGATATACCGGCCAAGAAAGTCTACCCGATGCATCAGCCGCAGGATGCGTCCCACTCTACCTTTCTGGGATAAAATCGACGTAAAGATCGCACGCGGTCCGCGCGCATACTGATACGTTCGGGTTATGTGGCGGAGGCTTCTGCTCAACAGGTCTTCCAGTTCCGGGCTGAGATCGAGGTTACGCTCCTGAGCCAGCGCGAAGGTGCGCATCATCTGTTCAGGGTCATTGCGAAAAACATCGCGCCCTGCCGGATAAAGTTGTTTGTTTAGAACAAAGAAGGAATCACCAATCGGAGTCTTGTGCCCTCTTGTCAGGGGAAGAAAACTGAAAAGAGCGCGCGTTTTGCTGGTGACGTGTCCGGTCACGAATTGTTCCGTGATTCGCTCCGTTACCCGCAGAATATTTCGCGTGTGATTATAGCAGTCCCGCATGAGCGCCTCGCTTCGAAGCTGCCCTCTTCGAGCGGAATACCCGAGCCGCCCAGCGATCTGGTCCTGCAAATTCATGTGAAGTATATCGGTGGCGCGCCCGGTCGCGTAATGCAAATCAGTGCGCAAGCGCAGAAGAAAATCGTATGCTCGTTCGATGCGTCGTTGGTCGCTTTCGCTCAGCCAGTCTTTCCCCACGAGTTGGTTTGTGCTCAGCGAACCTTCTTTGAAGTAAGTGATCCAAAGCAGATTTTGATAGTCGCGCAGTCCGCCACAGCCGCTCTTCAGGTTGGGCTCTTGCAGATAAACGCTGTCGCCGAATTTTTTGTGTCGGGCGACCTCGTCTTCCATGCGCAGCTCGACGTAGTCACGTTCGTGTCCGACGACGCACTTAGAACGAAATTGTTCGCGAAATTCTGTTGCGAGCTTTGTGTTGCCGGCGAGAAACCGGGCCTCGAGCATGGCAGTCTTTGTATGCATGTCGCTGTTGGCCTGCGCAATGGCTTCTTTGATCGACCGCGTGGAGTGTCCAACTTTGAATCCGCTGTCCCACAACAGGTATAGGATTTGGTTCACCATCTCCTTTAGGTGCGGCGAAACTTCGGCGCGCTGTTCATGCAACAGCATGACGTCGACGTCGCTGAACGGATTGAGCTCGCCCCGGCCATAGCCGCCAAGAGCAATCAGCGCCAGGGGAACCTCAGCCTCGCCATTTCCGCGAGTCGCCGCGGATGATGCAGCGCCAAACACGTATCGCAGTAAAACATCAACCAGTTCCGCTCGACCCGCACAAATCTCGCGTCCGCTTCCACCAGCTTGGTGCCTCAGGCGCAACCGGTGCTCTTCAACCTTCAGAAATTTTTTGTATAGCGGAAGGACTTCGGTGGGGCGCTGCTTGCCTGTGGGCGCGAGGCGGCTTTCGGCATGCGCCAAAACTTTCTCCAGTTCTCTAGATGCTTTCATTGCCCCTTGTGCTGCGGAACAATTTAGAATCGCAAATCCAAAAACCAAAATTTGCGTGGCTGTTTAGATGCGCTGTGATCAAGACGCTGGTCGTTTGCCATTAAGCCTCCGCTGAGGACAGCGGACACTACAGATAATCAGTATTTGAGAAACGCCGTGACGGGCGTCGGCTCGAGTCGCTTTCGCCCTTCGAGGAATTCCAGCTCAATCAAAAACTGCGCCTCGATCAAATCCGCACCGGCGTTTCGGATAAGCGCCGCCGCGGCGGCCGAAGTTCCGCCAGTCGCGAGCAAATCATCCACCAGCACAACCCGATCGCCTTTTCCTAACGCGTCGGTGTGCATTTCCATTTCCGCCTCGCCGTACTCCAGCGAGTACTTTGCTGTGTCAGTCCTGTAAGGGAGTTTCCCACGTTTCCGGATCGGAACGAAGCCTAGCCGAAGTTCATATGCCACCGCCGATCCGAACAGAAAACCACGTGCATCAATGCCGACGATCTTGTCGACTTCTTTCCCGCGGCAGCGTTCCAAAAATAGATCGATGGATGCACGGAACAAATCGGGGTCGCTCAAGATTGGCGTGATGTCCTTAAACACGATTCCTTTTTTCGGGAAGTCGGGCACATCGCGCACGGCGGTTCGAAGCCTTTCAACTGTTTCACAGCCCATCGGCGCGAACCCTAGCGGACTGTCGCTGAACGTCAATCAGGGTTGCTAGGGAAACCGCCTATGAATGCTCGACCGTCACTGGGCGGAGGCTGTGTAGGATTGCCAAGTTTGGACGGCAACCTAAAATAACTGTCGCAGTGGAACGTTATTTTCTCATCGCTTCGACATTCTGTTTTCTCGTCGCGGTTGTGCACACCGTCACGGAGTTGCGTACGGGAGTGTTCCGTCCAAAGCGATTTAATTTCCTGGCAATCGGACTGGGATTCCTCTTTCAGACAGCTTTCTTGTGGATTCGAGGCCAAGCGGTAGGCCGATGTCCCATCACGAATCTATTTGAAGTTTTTGTGTTTCTCGCCTGGTCGGTGGCGTTAGTCTACCTGCTTGTTGGGTCCGCGTATCGGCTCTCGCTGATGGGGGCATTCACGGCGCCGCTGGTGTTGTTGCTGCAAGGTTTTGCCCTGATTTCGCCAATCGATACCAGGCATCCGGCAAGTGTTTCGGCGAATTCCTGGCTTGAATTCCACGCATCGATGTCGCTGGTGGCCTATGGGGTGTTCGCGCTCGCTTGTATCGCCGGCGTGATGTACCTGCTACAGGAGCGCCAACTCAAAACGCACCAGTTGCATTCGATCTTTTATCATCTACCGCCGCTGACCAACCTGTTCGCTGCGATCACGCGGCTCCTGTGGTGGGGTTTTGCTCTTTATACCGTAGGCATCGTGAGCGGCTTTTTTACCGGCCACCCACTACCCCGCATTCAGGTGATAGCTGCGGTTGCGCTGTGGCTTCTTTACGCGGCAATCTTGCAAGCGCGCCATCTCAAATGGCTCGCGCCAAAACGTGTGGCCGCGTTGTGCATTATTGGCTTCAGCGCTGCTCTGGTGCTGCTATGGGGAATCACATTCACGGCGGAGCTGCGTCACGTCCCATGAACCTGTTCTGCATCGGAGTGAGCCACCACACCGCGAACGTGGCGACGCGGGAACAGTTCGCGGGAAACGCTACAGCCGAATCCATCGCGCGCGACGCTGGCTGTGCCGAAGCGTTGCTGCTGACGACATGCAATCGGGTGGAGGTCTATGGAGTCTCAAATAAAGGGATTTCCACCGACGAAATTGCGCGGTGTCTCATTTCAAATGTAAATCGCAGTTCGGACAATGACGCCCCTGCATTCTACCGTTACGAGGATAACAAATGCGTCCAGCATCTTTTCCGAGTCGCGTCGGGCCTCGACTCGATGGTCGTTGGCGAGAGCGAGATTTTCGGACAGGCGAAGAAGGCATACGAATCGGCCAGAACATCGGGAGCAGTCGGACCCTATTTGCATCGTTTGTTTCAACGCGCCTTTCGAGTGGCAAAACACGTGCGCACCCACACAGACGTTGCGCGCGGTGCGGTTTCGGTCGGTTCCGTCGCGGTTGAACTCGCTCAACGAATTTTTGGCAAATTAAGCGATTGCAAAGTGCTTGTGCTCGGCGCGGGTGAAACCAGCGAGCGCACGATGCGTGCGCTTGTCTCGCGTGGCGTTACCGATCTTCGCGTCAGTAATCGATCGCTGGATCGCGCGCGCGAGCTGGCACAAGCTGTAGGCGGACGTGCGGTGTCCTTCGAGGAGTGGGCGGCGCAATGTCGAGAGATCGACATTCTGGTCACGTCAACCGCATCGGAGGCGCCATTACTGACATCTGAGATACTCGCGCCGATGTTATGGCACCGATCGGATCGTCCGCTCTTCATCATCGATATCGCCGTGCCACGGGACGTCGATCCCAGCGTAAATGAACTGCAAGGCGTGTATCTTTACGACATCGATTCCATTCGTTCTGTCGCGGAACAATCGCTCGAACTCCGCCGACGGCAGGTCGCTGCAGCCGAAGCGATCATTGACGATCATGTCACGGAGTTTGTCGATTCGATCTCACGAGGATTGAATCGTGCCTCGCAGGCGCCCGAGCATTCCTCCATGGGCGAAAATTCGCTCCGTGCTTCGGAGCTGTAGCGGAGGCTGACAGCTTCCCCTGTAAAGTATCGCGCGTTACATTCCCGCGATGATTGCCAAGATGACCCTCGGCACGCGCGGCAGCGAGCTTGCCCGCGCACAAACTCTGCTGGTTGAGAAGGCAATTCGAAACGCGCATCCGAACGCCACGATTGAGACTAAAATCATTACTACACGCGGCGATAGCTCCAAAATTGTCGACCTTGCTGCTGGTCGAAAAGGATTGTTCACGGCAGAAATCGAACGCGCGCTTCTCGCCGGCGAAGTGGATGTCGCGGTTCACAGTGCGAAGGATCTGCCTAGTCAAATCAACCCAGGAGCGCAAATCGCGGCAGTTCTTCCTCGGGCGCCAATCAATGACGTGCTTCTTTCGAAACACTCCGGTGGTCTCGATTCTCTTCCCAATGGCGCGACAGTGGCCACGGGCAGCGTACGAAGGCAACGTCAACTGCATTGGAAACGCGCAGACATCAAAGTCGTTGATCTTTGCGGTAACGTACCAACCCGGCTGCGCAAGCTCGCCGGGAATGAGTGGGACGGCATTTTGTTAGCTCGCGCGGGTTTGGAGCGCCTGGGCCTTTCGCCAACGCAAACCGATATCAGGTTCGAAGACGATCAATTCTTTGTTGAGATTCTTTCTTGCGAAATTTTTCTTCCAGCGGGCGGCCAGGGAATCATTGCTCTCCAAATTCGTGCTGATGATCAAAGCACAAAAGCATTTCTTAAGTCGGTAAACGATCCCCAAACGTTGCTTTGTCTGCGCGCAGAGCGAGAATTTCTCAGCCGACTGCACGGCGATTGCAATTTTCCAGTTGGCGTGCATGCGACAATCAGCAACCGAAAGATGAAAGTGCGCGCCCAAGTGTTCGAAGGTGAATCACTGACGCCGCGGCAAGCTGAAGTCGAGGGTGAATCCCACGAAGGCGACCAATTAGCAGCAGAATTGTTACGAAAAATCGGGCAAGACTAGGAGTATGAGTAAGAGCGGAAGCAGAAATGGGAAAGTTTATCTAGTCGGCGCTGGGCCAGGTGATCTCGGATTGGTCACATTGCGTGCAAAGGAGTGCATCGAAAACGCGGACGTCATCCTTTACGATCATTTGGCAAATGCGGATATGCTCGGCTGGGCACGGGACGATGCAGAAATCATTTATTCTGGGAAGCAACCGGGCGAAAGCCGGACGCAGCAGGAAATCACTTCGCTGCTGATCGAAAAAGCCCGCGAAGGAAAACAGGTCGTTCGGTTAAAAGGCGGCGATCCATTCTTGTTTGGACGAGGCGCAGAAGAAGCGCAGGAAATCGCCGGCGCCGGAATTCCTTTTGAAATTGTGCCTGGAATCACATCGGCCATCGCTGGACCAGCGTACGCAGGAATCCCAATGACACATCGTGCGCATAACTCGCACGTGACATTCTTCACCGGCCACGAAGATCCAACCAAAAGGGAAAGCGCGATCGATTATGCGGCCCTGGCGAAAGTCGGCGGCACACAGGTGATGCTTATGGGCGTGGAGCGCTTAGGAGCTGTCGCAAGCGAAATGCTGAAGCACGGCGTGCGGTGCGATTTGCCGGTAGCGATAATTCGCTGGGCGACGACGGGCCAACAGGAAACGCTGACAGGCACGCTTTCGGACATTGCTCAAAAAGTTGCGGCGAAGAATTTTGGAGCGCCAGCAGTGGCAGTGTTTGGCGACGTCGTATCGTTGCGCGATAGCCTAAACTGGTACGAGAAGCGCCCACTTCTGGGAAAAAGAATTGTCGTCACCAGAACACGAAAGCAGGCGAGCGCGTTAAGCAACAAACTCCGAGACCTTGGCGCGCACATCATTGAACTGCCCACGATCCGGATCGAGCCACCGACCAACTTGCGCGAGTTCGCAGAGCTCGTGCAAGACGCACATGGCTATGATTGGATCGTGTTCACAAGCGCAAACGGCGTCGAAGCGTTCTTCGATATTTTTTTCAAGCTTTACGATGACACCCGTGAAATCGGCGGAGTGCGCATAGCTGCGATTGGACCTGCCACGGCGCAGCGAGTCAAAGACTTTCACCTGCACGTAGATCTTCAGCCGGACGAATTCGTCGCCGAAGCGGTGGGGCGTGAATTCAAGAAACAGGGAAGCATCGAAAACGAGCGCATCCTTGTAGTGCGCGCGGAGAAGGCGCGCGACGTGTTGCCCCAAGAACTCTCAGCCGCAGGAGCAATCGTCGACGAAGCGTGCGCGTATAGGACGGTACCTGAGACGCGTGACACAAGCGGCGCGCAGCGGCAACTCGCTCGGGATGGCGCGGACCTCATCACGTTCACCAGTTCGTCAACAGTCGAAAACTTCCTGGCGCTCGGGCTGCAGTGGCCGAAAGGAATGCGCATCGCCAGCATTGGCCCGATTACCTCCAAGACCGTGCGCGATCACGCACTCAACGTCGATATTGAAGCGCGCCGCCACGATATTGACGGCTTGGTCCAGGCTATCAAGGAGCTGTTTGCTCGTTGAACAGTTAAAACAGCTACATCGTTACAACGATTTTTCCGAATTTAGATCGTTGTAACTGTTGTAACTGTCTCAGGAATTGAACCGAAACTTCATTCGGGCGCGCTTGGCGTTGGCTCTCGCCTTACGGCGATGCTTTTGCGACGGCGTCTCGAACGCGCGCAAACGGCGGACTTCCTCGAGAATGCCCTCGGAGTCCAGCTTGTTTTTCAACCGTTTCAATGCGCGATCGACCGGTTCACCTTTGCGCACAATCACTTCTGGCATCAATAATCACTCTCCTCGCTTTGGAAAAATACTGTAAATCGATGAGCGGGAGAGTACTCGGCGGAGACCTGCCCGTCAAATCTGCTGGAAACGGCCCTTTTAACGTTGATTTCGTGTAAATTTTCGCTCATTACGGCACCATCGCTGCCCAAGAGCCTCTGCAGCGCATTCGCGATTGTATTTGATTCTATTTTCAATAGAAAATCACAGGTCGCTCACCTTTTGACGTTCAATTGAGGTGGCAAAGTAAACTCAATTATGCAGGACGCGCTCACTCCGATGATGCAGCAGTACCAACGGCTGCGGAAAAGCATTCCTCCGGACACGTTCCTGCTCTTTCGGCTCGGAGATTTCTACGAGATGTTTTTCGATGACGCGAAGGAGGCCTCGGCGCTGCTAAACGTGGCGCTGACCAAGCGCAACGGCGTGCCGATGTGCGGTGTTCCGTATCACGCCGCGCAGGGATACATTCGGAGGCTAATTAAGGCCGGAAAACGCGTCGCCGTTTGCGATCAGATGAGTGAGGCACAACCTGGCCGCAAGATCGTCGATCGCGAAGTCACGCAAATCATCACCGCGGGAACAATAAGCGAATTGACCTGGCTGGATGCGAAGCGCGCGAATTATCTCGGCGCGATTTACGCCGATGGCGATGCATTCGGTTTCGCATACACCGATCTCACCACGGGTGAGTTCCGACTGGCCGAGGCGCAGGATCGACAATCGCTACACGATCAAATCGCGCGTGTTTCGCCCGCCGAATTGTTGTTCAGCTCGGAACAGAAAGCGCAGACCGGTGAAATCGATCACGCGCTCGAATACGACAGTTACGCGTTTCTGCCAGAACAGGCAATTTTCACCTTGTGCGAACATTTCAAGGTCAAATCGCTCGACGGCTTCGGATGCGCGCAGATGCCGGCGGCAGTCGCTGCGGCGGGGGCAATAGTGCATTATTTGAAGCATCAACTGCGGCGCAAAATCGATCATCTCACTTCGTTGCACTGCGATGCGCCGGCGGATCACGTCCTGCTCGACTCGGCCACACAAGCCAACCTTGAGCTGGTCGAATCGCGCGGTGCGCGCGACGCGAGTTTGCTGAGTGTGCTTGACCGCACCATAACACCGATGGGCGCACGCAAACTGCGCGGATGGATTCTGCAGCCGTTGCGCAATCTTACTGGACTGCAACGACGGCAGGAAATGATTGCCCAACTTTTGCAGGAGTCGGACCTGCTGGGATCGATTCGCACGGAGTTAAAGTCGATTCGGGATATCGAGCGCGCCGCCGGGCGACTCAGCCAAGCCTCAGGGAACGCGCGCGATCTTGTCGCGTTGAAAATGTCGCTGCAGCAAATCCCCGAGCTCAAGCGTGAGCTTCGCAAACTCATTGACCGAATGGAATTTGGCAGGGCGCGACCGCCGGACGCGCCGAACATCGGTGAGGCTGCCGGGCTCGGCGATCCCGCCCTACCAGAACATCTGCATAACGCCATTTGCGAAATGCCAGCGCTCGCTGAGAAACTGGCTAACGCGCTGCTGGATGATCCGCCGCTAGCGCTCAAAGAGGGCGGCATTTTCCGTGACGGCCACGATGCCGATCTCGACGCGCTACGCCAAGCCTCGCGCGAGGGCAAAGGTTGGATCAGTGATTTACAAGAACGCGAGATCGCAGCGACGGGCATTAAATCGCTTAAAGTTCGTTACAATTCGGTCTTTGGCTACTTCATCGAAATCACAAAATCGAATCTCGCGAACGTGCCCGCGGATTACACGCGAAAGCAAACCACTGTCGGCGGCGAACGTTTCATCACGCCGGAGTTAAAGGAGATGGAAGCAAAGGTTCTTGGCGCGGATGACCGCGCCCAGAATCTCGAGTACCAACTGTTCCAGAAATTACGCGACGAAACCTTGCGCGAAATCGAGCCGATTCAGCAGACCGCGGACGCAATTGCGGTGCTTGACGTGCTCTGCGCATTAGCAGAAACCGCGCGACTGTTTCGTTATTGCCGGCCAGCGCTAAGCGATTCGCTCCGGCTCGTAATTAAGGATGGGCGCCACCCGGTGCTGGATCAAAATCTTGTCGACGAAAAATTTGTGCCTAACGACACAGAACTGGACGGCGACAATATTCGCATGGCCATTGTGACAGGGCCAAACATGGCCGGTAAATCGACCTATATTCGCCAGGTCGCGCTGATTGTGTTGATGGCCCAGATTGGGAGCTTTGTCCCGGCGGAGAGCGCGGAAGTCGGCTTGGTCGATCGGATTTTCACTCGGGTTGGCGCCAGCGACGATCTGGCTCGTGGCCAATCGACGTTCATGGTCGAGATGAACGAAACAGCCAACATCATCAACAACGCCACCGAGCGGTCGTTAGTCATTCTTGACGAGATCGGCCGCGGCACATCCACTTTCGACGGGCTCTCGATCGCGTGGAGCGTGGCCGAGTTTCTCTACGACAAGATTAAGGCGCGCAGTCTGTTTGCCACGCATTATCATGAGCTAATCAAACTCGCCGAGGACCGCAAAGGCGTCTGCAATCTGAATGTCGCCGTGCGCGAATGGAACGAGCAGATCATTTTTCTGCGCAAAATCATCCCCGGCGGCGCCGACAAAAGTTACGGCATACAGGTCGCACGTCTGGCCGGCTTGCCCAAAGATATCCTCGACCGCGCGAAAGAAATTCTCGCCCATTTGGAAAATTCCAGCCGCGCTGAGGCAGAACCGAAGCGGCGAGGAAGAAAATCGGCCAAGCCGATGCCGCAATCCCAAAAGCCGCAGATGGACCTGTTATAGACGAGAGAGCGTTCGGGCCGGCTCGAGTTGCCACCTTCGCGCGCGGCGACGCATCCACCTGGTTCTGTGATAAACTGTGCTGCAAATGGCCGTGAACACCGAGAAGGAATTGAGCGAAGGGTTGCGGGCTCTCTGGCTCAAAGCCGTTGCAGCCATTGAACTGCGCAATTTCGGTTACGCGATTTCGCTCCTCCAGGAAATTCTCAAGCAAGAGCCTGAGTTTCTCACAGGCCGCCAACTGTTGCGACGGGCGGAGGTGACGAAAAATAAATCGGCTAAGAAAGGTTTTTTCAACATCTCGACGGCGTCTATGGGCGTGATGAAGGCGCAACGACAACTCAAGAAAGATCCGAAACGGACAGTTGAAATGCTGGAGGAAGTTCTGGAATCGGAACCCTACAATCGCCAGGCAAATTTGCTGTTGAAGGAGGCGTCGGTCGCGGCGGGTTGGTCGGAGATCGGAGTTTTTGCGCTGAAAACCTTACTCGAAGAAAACCCGCGTGACGTGAAAGTGCTACAGGAGCTTGGGCGTTTGTATCACGATCTTGGGGACCACGAAAACGAAGTGGAGATTTACAATCAACTCGCCGCCATCGATCCGCTTGATGCGGAGTCGCTGCGTCTCGGCAAAGATGCCTCGGCGCGCGCTTCGATGAAGCGAGGTGGCTGGACGGAGGCTGAAAGTTATCGCGACCTGATCAAGGATAAGGATGAAGCCATTTCACTCGAGCAAAAGAGCCGGATCCGGCTCACTGGCGAAGCGCTCGATCAGCAGATCGGCGAAACTTATGCGCGTCACCAAGCGGAACCCGAAAACGTGGACTTTGCGCGTCGACTCGGAGCGCTCAGCGAGCAAAAGGACGACTTCGAATCAGCCCTTCGCTGGTATCAATATGCTGCTGATCTCGCTAAGGGCGCCGACACAGGATTGCTTCGAAAAATTTCCGATTTGAAAATCAAATACCTCGAACATAAGATTTCTTCGCTAGAGGAATTTCTATCCAACTACAGTGCACGAGATGAAGTGTACGCGGAAAAATCTGAGCAGCTGCGCGCTGCCAAAGTCAGCCGCGCAGAAATCCTCATCACGGATGCAGAAGAGCGGGTGAAACGGAATCCGACCGATCTACAGCTCCGGTTCGACCTGGGGGAGAACTTCTTCAACGCCGGGCGGTTTCGTGAGGCGGTGCCGGAACTGCAGCGCGCACGGCAAAACCCGCACGCTCGGTTGAAAGCGATGAACGCGCTGGGTTGCTGTTATGGCGAGCTTGGCATGCTCGATTTGGCAGTGAAGCAACTCGAGGAAGCCTCACGGGAAATCGGCTCCATGAATGAGATGAAGAAAGAGATCGTGTACAATCTCGGCCTGGTCTATGAGCGAGTGAGTGAGATCGAAAAATCGCTCACCTGTATGAAGCAAATTTACGAAGTGGATTATGGCTACCGGGACGTTGCTCGGCGCGTTGAAAGCTCGTATGAACGGAATGTCTCCGGATCGTAGGGCGGAAAGCCAACAAACCAGAGCGAGAAGCGTAATTCTCTCGCGTCCAACGAGCGCCGAGCTTTCGATTGTTAATTGAAGCTGGGATGTCCCCGGCGCGTTCAACCAAATAAAACCATGAAAACCAAAATCCGAATTGTTTCGCAGTTTTGTATTCTTGCTCTGGGAGTCGGGGCGCTGAGCCTTGTCGGAGCGGCCAGAGCCGCCGACACCACTCCAACCGGCAGCGGTTCATCATTAAGTGAAAAAGATAAGACCTTCATGAAGAAAGCCGCGAAGGGCGGGATGATGGAAGTCACGATGGGAACGATGGCTGAACAGAAAGCCCAAAGCGATGATGTAAAATCATTTGGCAAACGAATGGTCACCGATCACAGCAAAGCCAACGATGAACTCAAGTCGATTGCTTCCAAAAAAGGGTTCGAACTCCCGAACAAAGAACACGCCGGCAAATGGACTTCAGACAAGGCTTACATCGACATGATGGTGAAGGATCACGAAAAGGATCTGGCTGAATTCAAAGAGGAAGCAAGCAGTGGGAACGATCCTGACGTAAAAAAGTTCGCGGATGACACCGCAAAAGTAGTCCAGGAGCACCTCGACCTGGTGAAAGAGATCCAGGGAAAGCTGAAATAGATGGGTAGGTGGGGCAGTCCTCTGCCCGACGCTCGGCACTTACGAAATCGGCGCTCACGGAGTGACGCGCCTTACCAATCGGCTATGGGTTTTATAGGCCCACTTCGAAAACAAAACGTGCGGACGCGCTTCCGTTTGCGCAAGTGAAAACGGAAGCGTCCGTCGAGCTTAAGCTTCGACGGGGAGCTCGACGTCCACCGGGCGCTCTTTTTTCGCAAGCGCACGCCGCAGTTTCGAAAGCGCAATATTCTGCAATTGCCGAATGCGTTCCCGGGTGACCCCAAATTTCTTGCCTACTTCCTCCAGCGTCTTGGGTTTTCCGCCGTCCAGTCCGAAACGCTGGAAGATGATCTTCTTTTCGCGGTCGTCCAAAACGTCCAACAGCCCTCCGACCTCATTGCGGAGATTTTTATCACGCAAAAGCTCAAACGGCGTCTGCGCTTCCTCATCGCCGACGATTTCGCCGAATTCGGTCGAATCGTCATCGCTGATCGGCGCGTCAAGTGAAGCCGGCCGGATTGAGACCGTCTTGAGCTGAGAAACCTTCCCGCTTGCGATGCCGATCTCGTCGCCGAGCTCTTCGTCGGTCGGTTCGCGTCCGAGCTCTTCGCTCATTTGCAGCGAAACGCGGCGCATCTTGGAAATCTTGTCCACGAGATGCACAGGCAAACGGATGGTTTTGCTCTGGTTCGCCAGTGCGCGCTTGATGGACTGCTTTATCCACCATGCGGCATAAGTGCTCAGCTTTCCGCCCTTTGCCGGATCAAACCGCTCCACCGCTTTCATCAGCCCGATGTTGCCTTCGGAGATCAAATCGAGGAGCGGCAAACCGAGGTTTGCATAATCGTGGGCGATCTTGACGACTAAACGCAAGTTGGACCGGATCATCAGAGCGCGCGCCTCGCGATCTCCCTTTTTGATCTTGGCGGCGAGCTCGATTTCCTGCTCCGGAGTCAAAAGCGGGATTTGCCCAATCTCGCGCAGGTAAATCTTAATTCCTGTATCGCTATCTTCAGCAGCCATATAACTCTTTTTCATCGTTCATTGGGAGGGATAGGATCGACAACTTCCCTACCGTATTCGTCGACGCCTTATCGATCACGCGTTGTAGCATCCGAGCAAGTATTTAACAAGGTTAAATATTCGAATTTGTGACATCGAATGGATGCCTGTCGTTCAAATTTTCCTGTAGGGGTTTTACTGGCCTGCAAATACGAGGTTCTCCGACGTTTCTTCCGACATTTGACAATACTTTAAGGCATTCGTTGCATCTCTCTTTCGAGGGATATTTGGCGCTTTTCGGCGCAGTGATTTTCTGCAATTCTGCCGCTACATGCTGGCGAAAATTTATTCCGCCGCGGTTTACGGGGTGGACGCTTATGAGGTGGAAATCGAGGTAAACGGCGCCGGCGGCGATCCGGTCATTGTCATTGTCGGACTTCCAGATGCCGCGGTGAAAGAGAGCCGCGACCGGGTCACGACCGCAATTTCGAATAGCGGCTACTATTGGCCGCGTGGACGGACCACCATAAATCTCGCACCGGCAGACATTAAAAAGGAGGGACCGAGCTTCGATTTACCGATTGCCCTTGGAATGATCGCGGTGACAGAGGAACTCGACAGTTCGCCGTTCGAAAGTTTCAGCTTCGTTGGTGAGCTCGCTCTCGACGGTACCGTTCGCGCCGTGAAAGGCGTGCTGCCGGTCGCGCTGGAGGCGCGACGCCGCGGCAAACGCGCGTTGTTTGTCCCCGAAGCAAATGCGCTTGAGGCCGCGATGGTCGAAAAGATTGACATATACGGCGTGCAGAATTTGCGGCAGACGTTCGCTTTTTTGCGTGGTGAAATTGCGCTTCTGCCGACACGCGCTGATCTCAGCAAATTCTTCGCCGCGCACCAAAGTTACGACGTCGATTTCAGCGACGTCAAAGGCCAGGGTCACGTTAAGCGCGCGATCGAGGTGGCTGTCGCTGGCGGTCACAACGTCCTGATGGTCGGCCCGCCCGGCTCGGGCAAATCAATGCTCGCCAAGCGCATCCCGACTATTATCCCGCCGCTTACGCTGGACGAAGCGATCGAGACGACCAAGATCCACAGCATTGCTGGGTTGCTCGACACCGAACAATCCTTTGTCTCGACGCGACCTTTCCGCCCGCCGCATCACACTATCAGCGACATCGGTCTGCTTGGCGGCGGCACGTTCCCAAATCCTGGCGAAGTAAGTATCGCGCACAACGGCGTGCTGTTTCTGGATGAACTGCCGGAGTTCAAACGATCGGCATTGGAAGTGATGCGTCAGCCGCTCGAGGATGGGAAAGTCACCGTGTCGCGCGCGGCTGGGAGTGTCACGTTTCCCTCCGAGTTCATGCTTGTGGCCGCAATGAATCCCTGCCCGTGCGGTTACTTCGGCGATCTAAAACGCGAATGCCGATGCGGCCCCGTGCACGTGCAGCGATATCGTCAACGCATCTCCGGCCCGTTGCTTGATCGCATCGATTTGCACATCGAAGTGCCTGCCGTGGAATACCGCGACGTCGCCAGCGAACGCGCTGAGGAACCTTCCGCTGCTATTCGTGACCGCATCATGCGAGCCCGGGAACGCCAACAGGAACGTTTTCGAAACGAAGCCAAAATAAACTGCAACGCCCGCATGGCGACGCGACAGTTGAAGCAGCACTGCAAGCTCGGCCAGGACTCCCAGGAATTGATTCGTGTGGCCATGAGCGAGTTAAACCTCAGTGCACGCGCCTACGATCGTATCCTGAAAGTCTCGCGCACGATCGCCGATCTCGACGGCAAGACCGGTATCGCACCCGAGCATGTCAGCGAAGCGATCCAATACCGCACATTCGATCGCACCCTCTGGGTTTAGACGCGTTATTGTTGGATTGAGCAATGCGAAGCGAAACAGTTCTCACTTGCGGTTTTCGAGAGGTCAGAAAAATCAGAGGTTTTCGCTTTACTCAGAGTGACATCTGTAACATCGCGTCTAATTAGACTTGCTGGCGTCGCCGCAATCGCCTTCGCAGGATGCGATCGAACCGAGCAGACGACTTCGGGCCCGTTAAAACAACGAGGTTATCTCTGGCAACGGGAGTGGACTGCCGCTGTAGTGGACGCGCTTGGCGAAGCCGATCGACGGATGGATGGCGTAGTGATTCTCGGCGCAGAAATCAATCTTGCCGAAAAAAAGCCGGAGATCGCCAGGGCAACGATCGACTGGGACGCAGCGAAACGGGAGGGCGGACATTGCGCGCTCGCGCTCCGGGTTGCACGATTTGCGGGTCCATTTCGTCGCGATGACGCATCCGCGCATGCGATTGTCGATCTTGCGAAGCAACTTCTAAGCGACGCGCGCGCTCACGATGTAAATCTGGAGGAGTTCCAACTCGATTTCGATTGCGCGCAGAAAAATCTCGGGAGTTATAGAACGTGGCTGCTTGCCCTGAAACCGATAGTTCAGCCCACTCGTTTTGTAATCACGGTGCTGCCCGCGTGGCTCAATGATTCGGAGTTTCGAAAACTGGTGCGCGAAGTCGATGGATTTGTGCTGCAGGTGCACTCTGTCCCGATTTCGGCCGGAACAAATGCGGAACTGACCGACGCGCGTCTGGCGCGTGAATGGGTGAGCAAAGCAGCACGTTTCGGAATGCCATTTGGCGTGGCGTTGCCAACGTATCGCTGCGCTGCCGGTTACGGTCCCGATGGAAAACTCCTCAGCGTCGCGATGGATAGCGTGCAACCAGCCTGGCCGCCTGGGACGCGGGTTTTGGAATTTGGGGCTGACGCCGATGAGATTGCCGCGCTGGTCAACGATTGGCAGAAAGCGCGGCCGCCACAATTACGCGAATTAATTTGGTATCGCGTTCCGATCGCAACCGACAAGCGCAACTGGCGCTGGCCAACATTGTTGGCGGTCATGTCGGGTCGTCTTCCCGAACACAAGCTGAATATTTTGCAGGAGGGCGAGAATCCTGTCGATTTGTCGATCGTCAATGCGGGCGAAGCGGATGAGCAAGTCAACGCGAACGTGACGGCAAACTGGAGTGGCGCAGGATTAACCGCGTCAGATGCATTGGCCGGTTGGAATATGAATTCGGAAAATGGTCGCACTATTTTTTGGGTGACCGCATCGCACGGACTACGGTTGCCGCCAGGCGCGACGAGAAAAATAGGTTGGCTTCGTTTCGATCAAACCACTAGCCTCGAAACTGAACTCTCGACGAACAAATGAGTCGCTTCGTTAAATTGTTGGCGACTGTTGGGACGGCGCTCTGCCTCGTGGGCAGATTGCATGCCACAGGGTATTTTGGGCCATCCATTTATTTAGACGATGGCGGCAAGAAGGTAGAGGGCTCCCCTGAATTTTACTGGGGCCTCGAAGTGCGCCGGATTTCTCGCGATTTTCATCCTCCTGAAAAATTGGTCGTCTCAAAAGAAACGGTGCAAAAACCCGAGGGGGGAGAACTGGAGGAGTGGACTAAGAAGACTTCCGAAAACACAACAGAAATCGATCTCAAAGATTTTGATTCGGCGGTGCAGAAGGCGCGGATCAAGCCAGCCGACCCGGCAAAAGCCAAAGAACAACAGAAACAAGCTCGCGCTGCGCTCGATGCTACTGCGAGCGGCACGCCAACGCCGCTGCCCGCCGAGCTTGATTCCGAATTTGCAGATTATCACAAGGGCGCTGCCGCATATTTGAACCAACAGTGGAACGAAGCGCGAGCAGCGTGGGAAAATTTGCTCAAGCGACCGGAACAAGATCGACATTATCGGACGGTTTGGGCGGCGTTCATGTTGGGCAAAGTTTCGCTTAAGGAAAAAGATTTCCCGGCTGCGACGCAATGGTTTCAGCGTACGCGCGAGCTCGCCAAAGCAGGATTTTCCGATTCGTTAGGCCTGGCGGCGGAGAGTTACGGTTGGGAGGGGCGAGCGGAGTGGAAACAAGATCATCCTGAGAGAGCGGCGCCGCTCTTTATGAATCAACTTGCGCTGGGTGACGCGAGCGCGGTCGTCTCGCTCAAGACGGTCATTCCCGATCGCGAACCGGCCGGCGGTTTATTGAATTACGGCCCGGAGCCCGAAGAGAAAGAAACGTGGACTGACGAGCAAAAGCGCAAGGAAGAGCAGAAGGAGACGGCGAAATTGAAAGTAGCCGCGCAGGATCCATTGCTTAGGCGACTAGTGACGGTCCACATCCTGGCGACAGCGGTTTCACCCGATTATTATTACACTGAAGGTTTGAAGAAGCCGGAGATAAGCCGTTCCGCACGCTGGTTCAACATCATTCAGCAATCGAATTTGAACCGGATCGAAGACTCGGAGTATCTGGGTTGGATTTCTTATGACGAAGGAGATTACAAAGGCGCGGCGCATTGGCTGGAGCTAAGCAAAGGTGACAGCGCAGCTGCGCTTTGGTTGAAGGCCAAGCTGCAACTCCGCGCCGGAAAATTCGCTGATGCCACGGAGACGATGGCTCGAGCCGTCGAGATAATGAAAACAGCCCCGGCCTACGCCTCTCGTGAGGGCGAAGAATGGGCGACCGAGGATTTGTCCGCCAAAGGGGAATATTGGGGTTTCGCGTCAAGCGCGAGCGGCGACCTCGGCGGACTTCGCCTTGTGCGCGGAGACTTTGTTCAAGCACTCGATGTTTTGTTCAAGGGCCAGCTGTGGGAAGACGCTGCATTTGTTGCCGAGCGCGTCCTGACGGCCAATGAATTGAAACAATATGTCGATGCATTGCCGAAAACCGAACCACCGAAGGAAGGCGAAGATTATGTTAGGAAGCTGCGATATCTGCTCGGACGACGCCTGGTTCGAGAAGATCGATACGCCGACGCCAAACAATATTTGCCGACGCCGTACGACAAAGTCTTGGAAAGATATGTGAAGGCATTGGAGGACGGAGCGAACGAAAAGCTTTCGAAGACGGAGCGCGCGCACGCATGGTTCACCGCGGCATGGCTTGCGCGCTACGATGGAATGGAACTAATGGGGACCGAAGGCGCGCCGGACGCATTCGCAGAAAGTGGTTCATTCGAAATGCCGGACCTGGCAAAGGAGCGGCGTACGGGCGGCTACCAAACTATCGCCTACGACAAAGAAGGGAATCCGTCGTACGACGAGAACGGAAATCCAAAGATGAAAAACGTGCCGGCGCTCCTGAAAGCTTCAGCCAAGGAGGTTCAGCGATTGAACGTGAACAAGATCGCTCCTGACATTCGTTTTCACTATCGCCTCATTGCCGGTGCATTGGCAATGAAAGCGGGGGCATTGTTACCCGACAACTCAGAAGAGATCGCCGATGTCGTCAACACCGCGGGCCTTTGGGTAAAAGACCGCGATGAGAAGACGGGCAACCGATATATGCAGATGATCGAGCGCCGCTGCGCCAAGACGAAGATCGGGCAGGCGGACATCGCGAAGCATTGGTTTGTAGATCAAAAGGGGCCGTGGAGCTCGGCTGAAGAAGAAGCCTACCGGGCTATGCGCAAAGAGCTCAAGATAGACAGCGCCGAATAGACTTAGAGAGTGTAACGAGCTCGCATCTCCGAAACGGTTCAGAAAAGCGAGCTAAAATTGTATCGTTGCTCGCATTTTCCTTGTAAACCTCGCACCGGAGTGCCGACTGACTAAAATGTGCGGGTGCGATTGCCAGGTGTTAAGTGCCGTAAGTTTTGGCCAACTGTTGCTGCACTGCTGACGTTGCTGAACGGCTGCGGCAGCGGGAACAAGCGTGTGCTCGAGGAGGTTTCTGAAAAGGTTTATGCGGTCGAACCCAGCGCGAATATAAGCATTCACAATTATGACGGCGCCGTTCTGGTCTACGGCTCAAACGTCAACGAAGTGCGGGTACGATCTCTGAAAAGAGCGTACAGCCATGAGCGATTGAACCAGATCGCGATCACTGTCACCACAAAACCGGGCGCCGTTTCCATCACCGCGGAAGCTTCTCCTCAGCCAAAATGGGCGTTCTCGGATCATTCAGGCACAATTGATTGCACCATCGTTGTCCCGGCAACAGCCAGCATTTCTGCACTGGATTTGAATGCGGGCGAGGTTCTCCTGGATTCGATGCGCGGCCCAGGAGTACATGCACGATTGAACGACGGCCGGATTTTTGCGCGGAACTGTTTCACAAACCTGGATCTTACAGTGAACCGCGGGACACTCGCGCTGTCCTACGACTGGTGGCAGGAGGAAAAGTTTTCGGCGCAGGCGACCATGATCCAGGGAAACGCCTGGGTTTGGTTGCCAAGCGAAGCCGCCTTCCATCTGCTCGCGCGCGCTGCACATGGAAAGATCGCCAATGATTTCAATAATCTCCCGTTGACCGCGAATTCCTCGACACGGGAGATGAAGATCGATCAGATAATCAACGGCGGGGGAGCGGCGACAATTAGCGTCCGAGTCGACAAAGGAGACATCAAAATCGCGGAGGCCAATCCATGATGGTTTTTCTTGCTCGGCGAATTTGATATTTGACATCTGAAATCCAACATTCAACGCCATGCCTTCATTCGACATCGTCTCGGAAGTGGACACGCAGGAGATCGACAATGCGCTCAATCAGGCGCGCAAGGACCTTGTTACACGGTTCGATTTGAAAGACGCCAAAACCGAAATCATTCCTGAGCCGGACAAGATTATTTTGACCGCAGACGATGGTGCGCACTTGAAGGCGCTCCGAGAAATCGTCATCGGGAAGCTGTCAAAGCGCGGCGTGGATTTGCGGAATGTTGAGCAAGAAGAACCCGCGATCTCATCCGTCGGCCACGCAAGGCAGGAATTGAAGATCAAGCAAGGCCTCGAAGGGAACAAAGCCAAGGAAATCATTCAGGCGATCAAATCCCAGGGGTTCAAAGTCCAAAGCCAGCTGCAGGACCGGCAAATTCGCGTCACCGGGAAAAAGAAAGACGACCTGCAAGCCGTCATTCAATTCGTGCGCAGTCGCGACTTCGGTGTTGCGACGAATTTCAAAAATTTCAGGGACTGAACAATGTTAGCTCTTTTCGTGACTGCAAGCGGAGTTATCTGTGCGCTTTTGGTCCTGTCGGGGAATTGCTTCTGCGTCTAACGTCTCGGATCAGCGACCCCGGGCGAGTGATGCTCGGTATGGAACGGAGACGCTATCGCGGGGTTTGCTGCATCCGGTTTGTTAGACGCCGAGCCGCCTTGGCGTCGACAGTCCATTCGAACTCCAACTCGAACGCGAGAGAGCGGGCCAGGCCGTCAATTCCAGGGAAAAGCGTCGCATTGTTGATGTTCATGTTGTAGAGCCGGTCCATCGTCTCTCTGCGCAACGACTTAGTCAGCAGCCGCACCTTGAAGATGGATGATGCTGGCACAATCGATTCAAGCGGCGCGTCGACGCGCATAGTTGGAATGACAAAGGTTCCCGCTTGGGTTGTCATTCGCTGGTTCATGAGGACGGGCTCACCCATCATGGCCGGTGGATATCTCTCTCTTTTAGCCCGCACCCTAACCGCAGCAGGCTCCTCGAATTTTCGAGGGCGTCTGGGAGTGACCGCCTCCGGGCGATCCAATTCCAGTATCTGATTCAACAACTTCGAGATGTGAAAGCCACGAAAGTTCGGCACGCTCCGTCCGGACGATATAGCCCAAATTGCGGCATCGTTGGTGGCCCGTTCCAGTGCGAAAAACGCAGCTACGTAGGGCGACCAGGTGAAGTCGAGAAGGCGCGTCGGCGCACCGTGATGCTGCATTAATGCGAGCCACTCCAGAGTCTCGTCTGATTCGGGCGTCCCGGACAGCAGAAGGTGAGCCTTACGCTTGAAGGTCTTGAGGATCTTGGTCTCGCGAGCCAGCCATTTGTCTGGAGCACCACCGAACGTCGTGAGGTAACGTGTGAGCGAGCTTTCGAGTGGCCAGCTGGCGTCAGAGTGGCCTCGGAATGCCCACCCCGCGCTTGCGAGGTCCTCAAGAACGTCACGTAGCTCCTTCCAAGACGACACAGTAGGTTCCGGTACCGGTTTCATAGGTGGAGGTGTAGTCCGGCGTCTAGCTATGATTAGACGAAAGTTCGTAAGACATCGCGAATCATTTTTCGTCTAATTGGAGATCATTGGATCAAGTCCAATCACGGCCAGCATACGGCCGGTTTTCCCTTTCTCGGCGCGGTAGGAGTAGTAGCGACCCAAATCACAGGCAGTGCTCGTGCCGGAGTCGTGAATGTGTTGGACGCCTAGCACGTGACATTGCCGGATGATTTTGGCGGCGAAATCGACCTCGTAATGGGGTGGGCGAATGCACGGACTAAGTTGGACGATCATCTTCGCGGGATCGGAGCCGAAGCGTTCAATCATTTGTCTGATCGCGTTTGCGACGACGCCGAGCTCGGTTCCTTTGCGGCCGGAATGCACAAGGCCGATCGCAGGCGTTTTTGGATCCACTATGTAAACCGCGCAACAATCAGCGACATAAATGCCGAGCGCGACACCGCGTTGATTGGTAATGATGCCATCGCACGCGGGGAATTCGCGGCTTGGTAGGGACGCCGCTCCGCGGCGTCCGCGGTCCGCGCGGAGCGCCGACCCTACCTCATCGATTACTGCAATTTCATTACCGTGGATCTGTTCGGCGGTGAACAGCGGCCAATTCCCAAAGCCGGTTGCGTTGCGAATTTCGCGATGGGCGGCATCGAGCCGCTCCAACACTTCGGCTTTATCGTGGGAAACGTCGATGCCGGGAATTCTTTGCGCGAAAACGTGACGACAGATTTTGACCGCGCTTAACGCAGGAAATTGTTCGAAGGGTAGATCCATT
>DASXHS010000198.1:0-5707 GCA_036488345.1 Candidatus Udaeobacter sp. | reverse complement strand
AAGACATTCGTGCCAGTCAAGAGCCCGGGACCGATGTCGATGTCGCGAGCAAAAGCCCTCGCCATACACGCGCCACGTCCACAGTACCCTTACGAGGCTCGTTCACGGCACGTTACCGGGAGTGGAGTGATCGTCGCCACGGTGGACGCATCTAGCGGCAACGTCACCAGCTGTTCCGTTTCGCAAAGCACTGGAAGTCCTATCCTGGATAATGCCGCCACTAGCGCATTTCGGGAGTGGCGATTTAGACCTGGAACAGTTTCGAAGGTTAACATTCCGATTACTTTCACCATGACGGGGGCTTCGTACTAGATATGAGACTGTCCTCTCCAGTTCCCAAGAAACGCGCACGGATCGAGATCATCCCCTTGATCGACATCATGTTCTTTCTGCTCGCCAGTTTCATGATGGTGAGTCTCAGTCAGACTCATATGAAAGGCATTCGCGTCAATTTACCGGCTGCGGTTGGGCCGCCGCCAAGCGGAGTCAAGGACTTTGTCTCGATCAAAGTGCTGGAAGGAAACGCGGTGTTCTTCGACAATGTGTACGTACCGGATGATCAAGTAATGCCTCGATTATTCCAGCTTCACAGGGCAAACAAGGATATCAAAATCTCAATCAGTGCGCAGCCGATGGCGATGTATGGCGACGTAATTGGAGTCCTCGACAAAGTTCGGTCAGTTGGAATCACAAAAGTCGGATATCAGATCAGAGCAGCCGGGGGCGTTACCCAAACGGGGCCAGCTGCTCCTGCTCCTCCACCTCCGCCGCCGCCTTCACCTTAGCCGTCGAAGTCTGTCGCCGAGACCGCGAATGGCTTTGGCGCGATGGCTGATGGTGTTCTTCACTTCCTCGGGCAGTTCACCGAAAGTTTGTTCGAATCCATCAGGAGCGAAAATCGGATCGTAGCCGAAGCCGGAGTCGCCTCGTGCAATATCGGTGATTCTTCCTTCAACTGTTCCTTCGAAAATTCCGAGGAGACCGCCGTTACGGGCTAACGCTACGACACAGCGAAATCGAGCGCGACGTCCATCATTTGTAGTAGCGTGAGTTCGCGCGAGTTCGCGAAGCAGTTTATCGATTTTGTCCCTGTCCGTCGCGTTTGCGCCCGCATAACGCGCCGAATAAATTCCCGGTGCACCGCCGAGAGCGGCAACCTCCAATCCCGAATCATCAGCGATAACCAGAGCTGGTAAGTGTCTTGATGTGGTGAGAGCTTTGACTGTCGCGTTTTCCTCGAACGACGTTCCATTCTCGAGAATCTCCGGAACCTCGGGATGCGTCGCAAGATCGCTCACCATAAACTCCGATCCGAGAATATGCTGGATCTCGCGCGTCTTATGTCTGTTGCGCGTTGCGACTACAAGTTCGATCACCGTTCAATTGAAATGTGGAAATCGGAAAACAAGAGTAAATTCTGTTTTCTTTTGCCGGCTTCTGGTTTCCTGATTTATCTGCAATGAGTAGCGACCGCCGTAAACCATACCCGTTCGACCAAATCGAGCCGAAATGGCAGGCCATCTGGGACGAGCGCCAGCTTTTTCACGCGCCGAACCCCGGCGAGAAAGATTTCGATCCTGCGAAGCCAAAGTTCTACGTGCTCGATATGTTTCCCTACCCGAGCGGGGCGGGGTTGCACGTTGGTCATCCGGAAGGCTACACCGCGACCGACATCGTTGCGCGCTATAAACGCCTGCACGGCTTCAACGTTTTGCACCCAATGGGCTGGGACGCCTTCGGTCTACCCGCGGAGCAATACGCGATTAAAACCGGTCAGCATCCGGCGATCACCACCCGTGAAAACGTTGCGAAGTTTAAGAGCCAATTGAAGCGGATCGGTTTTTCTTATGATTGGCAACGGGAGATCAACACGACCGATCCGAAGTATTACAAATGGACACAATGGATTTTTCTCCAAATCTACAACTCCTGGTTTAATCCGGAGACAAATCGGGCCGAGCCGATTTCCACCTATCGCGGAACCGATCCCGACCGCGTTCGCCTCGCTTACATCGCAGACGTCCCGGTCAACTGGTGTCCGGAACTCGGCACCGTCCTAGCCAATGAAGAAGTTGTAGAAGGCAAAAGCGAGGTCGGCGGCTTTCCTGTTGTGCGAAGACCAATGCGGCAATGGATGTTGCGTATCACTGCTTTTACGGAGCGATTGCTTGACGGACTCGACGAACTGGATTGGCCCGAGGGAATCAAACTGCTCCAGCGTAACTGGATTGGACGAAGCCAGGGCGCGGAGATTAATTTTAAGATTGAGAATGTAGACCAGCAGATTCGCGTTTTCACTACACGACCCGACACGCTTTACGGCGGTACATTCCTGGTGCTCGCGCCGGAACATTCATTGGTTGATTTGATCGTTACCGAGGAGCAATGGCCGGCCGTGCGCGAATATCGTGAGCGCGCCGCGCGTAAGAGTGAACTGGAGCGTGTCGATCTATCAAAAGAAAAAACCGGCGTATTCACTGGCGCGTACGCGATTAATCCCGCCACCGATAAGAAGATTCCAATCTGGATCGCCGATTACGTGCTGGTTGGCTACGGAACCGGCGCGATAGGTGGCGTTCCGGCGCACGATGAACGCGATCTGGAATTCGCGAAGAAATTCGATTTGCCGATTGTCGTCGTTGTTCAGCCAACCGGCGATGAGCCGCCACTTGGATTCATTGGCGAAGGCATCGCCATTAACTCGCCGATCATTAACGGCCTAACGAGCGCTGAGGCAAAAAAGAAGATCACCGGCTGGCTGGAAGAACGCGGTTCCGGCAAACGGGCAATCAATTACAAACTGCGCGACTGGTTATTCTCGCGTCAACGATACTGGGGCGAGCCCTTTCCAATCGTTTGGGAGAACGGCAAACATCGTGCATTACCGGAAAAAGAATTGCCACTCATTCCGCCGCCGCTCGACGATTACAAGCCGACTGGCACCGGAGAACCGCCTCTGGCAAAAGCAAAAGAGTGGATCCGTTATTCCGACAAGACGATGCGCGAGATGAACACCATGCCGCAGTGGGCAGGATCATGCTGGTATTACCTGCGGTTTTCCGATCCGCACAACGACGGGCGATTTGTTGGTGAAGAAGCGGAACGTTACTGGATGGGCGGCGAGAAACCTGGCGGCGTGGATTTGTACGTCGGAGGAACTGAACACGCCGTGTTGCATCTGCTTTACGCCCGATTTTGGCAAAAAGTGTTATTCGATCTGGATTACGTCTCTAAGCCCGAGCCGTTTCAGCGGCTGGTGAACCAGGGAATTATTCTTGGCGAAGACAACCAGAAAATGTCGAAATCGCGTGGGAACATCGTTAATCCCGACGACGTGATCGATCAGCACGGCGCGGATGCATTTCGTTGTTACGAAATGTTTATGGGACCGCTCGAGCAAATGAAACCTTGGAGCACCCACGGTGTCGAAGGCGTTGCGCGCTTTCTCGCGCGCGTCTGGCGCTTGCTCATGACCGAAAACCAGGGAGGCGAATGGGAAATATCAAATAAGGTTCAAGCCATCGACGCCACCAAGGCGCAGCAAAAGTTACTGCATGCTACGATCAAAAAAGTGACGGCCGATATCGAATCGTTCTCCTTTAACACGGCCATTTCGCAGATGATGATTTTCGTGAATGGATTTACGAACGCCGAAGCGATCCCGTTGTCGGTGATGCGAACGTTCCTGGTCCTGCTTAATCCCTTCGCTCCCCACATTTCATCCGAGCTGTGGGAGAGATTGAACGCTGAATTTGGCGATGCGCGCGAAGATGTTACCCAACAATCATGGCCGGCTTACGACGAGCAATTGCTCGTGGAAGACGAAGTTGAAATCGTCATTCAAATCAACGGCAAACTTCGGGATCGAATTAAGATGCCGATCGCGGCGACGGACGAGGAACTGAAAGCGGTCGCTCTGTCCGATCCGAAAGTTCAAGACCGGATCGTCGGTAAGGCTGTTCGCAAAGTGATTGTCGTTCCAAAAAAGCTCGTCAATATCGTCGTCACTTGATTAAGTGAGCGACATGTTGAAGGAATTCAAAGAATTCGCGGTCAAGGGTAACGCAATTGATCTCGCTGTCGGCGTCATCATCGGCGCGGCCTTCGGAAGTATCATTACTTCGCTCGTGAAAGATATTCTGATGCCTCCGATAGGCTTACTTATGGGCGGGCTCGATTTTTCCAACAAGTTTATTGTTTTAAAGGCAGGCGCGGATGGGATGACTAATTTCTCAACTCCGGCCGACGCCCTAGCTCATAAGGCGATCACCTGGAATTACGGCAACTTTATTACGCTTGTTATTAACTTTATCATTGTTGCGTTCTGCATCTTTCTTGTCGTAAAATCAGTCAACAAGATGAAGCGCCCGGCTCCCAACGCTGCGCCGGTGTCAAAAGATTGTCCGGCATGTGCCATGACCATCCCGATCAAGGCGACCCGGTGCCCTCATTGCACCAGCGAGCTTTCGGTAGGGACCGGGCGTTAGTATTCAACTACTCTAAAGAGACGTCGTGAAACGGCGAAGCTGACATTGTTTTTCCCTAGGGAATTTCCGTAAAAATCGCTTGCCGCGGGCTAACCGGCCTGCTATTGAAGGGCCGAAACGCCGATGCCTAGATGCCTTAACCTAGCGCTCGCGGGAGCTTCAGCTTGCCTTGTCGTAGGCTGCGCGACGCAATCAACGAAACCGACTCTTACCAGTGGAGAGCGCATTCCAAAGGTCCGCACTACCGCGTACACACAGCACGAAGGAGGAAGCGGGGCTCACAACGCGGTCGGCACGTATCTTTCGGGCCGGCACGTGTTAAGTGCAGCTTCGGATTGGTCCCGATACCCGCTCGGAACGCGCTTTCGCCTCGCTGAAACTAGCGAAGAATACGTCATAGACGATTACGGGAACGCTTTGGTGGGCACCGGCACTATCGATCTTTATAAGGGCAGCCGGTCGGAGGTAAGAGACTGGGGTGTCCGCTATGTCGACATCGACATTTTGCAGTGGGGTTCGGAGGAAGAAAGTTTGAAAGTCCTCGCCCCGCGTTGCAAACATAGTTGTGTGAAGAAGATGGTCGCAGCCCTCGAAAAGAAGAAGAGCAAGACCGTCGCGCAAAATACTGCCCAGCGCACTCCGGCTTCAAACTAGCAACAGGCGACGAGCGGACCAGCGCGAACCCGGCGAGTTGCTTTTGATTTAGTGCCGATCACACTGCATTTTTGCCGCCAATGAAAATCTTCGTGGTTGGCGGCGCAGGCTATATCGGGAGCGTTTGCTCCGAACTCTTGCTGAATGAGGGGCATGAAGCCGCCATTTTCGACAACTTGAGTGAAGGCCATCGGAGCGCCGTTGATTCCCGGACGCATTTCATTGAAGGCGAACTTGCGGATCGCCAGCAGATCGAGGCTGCCCTTTCGACTCATCGCCCGGATGCCGTGATGCATTTCGCCGCCAACGCGCTGGTTGGCGAATCAATGCAGAACCCGTCCAAATATTTTCGTAACAATGTTTGCAATGGATTGAATCTGCTCGATGCCATGGTCGCGACCGGCGTGCGGCGGATCATCTTTTCGTCGACATGCGCTCTTTTTGGTCCGCCCGATCGCCTGCCAATCGATGAAACGGCGCAGCCGCGTCCCATCAGTCCCTACGGCGAATCCAAACTCGCGTTTGAAAAAATGCTCCGCTGGTACGATGAAATTCACGGAGTAAAA
>DASXHS010000218.1:0-45949 GCA_036488345.1 Candidatus Udaeobacter sp. | reverse complement strand
ATGGATCGTGAGCGGCGAGAAAAAATCCTCAGCCGAATGAATCCGGCGCAGGCGATGGAAGCGCGCCAGGAATTGATGCGACGATTTAATATTTTCTGAACTGGCGTGTCCCTCCTTCTGGTTGTCATTCTGAGCCCAGTGAAGAATCTCTGATGAGCAACAACTGAGATCTTTCTTCCGCGACCGCGGGATCAAGATGACAGCGCGGTGTGTGAGATGAATTTTAACCCCTGATGTCCTCCGCGCCGTTTGAAATGACGATCTCAGTAATGCCTGAAGACATCGACGAGCAAAATCATGTCAACAACACTGTATACCTGCGATGGGTGCAGGACGTTGCTACCGCCCATTGGGAAGCGATCGCCAGTAGCGAAGCACAGGACAGCATCGGATGGGTGGTATTGCGGCACGAAATCGATTACAAAGCCCCGGCCTGTCTGGGCGATGACGTCGTGTTGCGCACATGGGTCGGCAAAGCGACCCGGCTAACATTCGAACGGTTCACTGAAATCCGCAGGAGAGGCGATGGGCAGCTATTGTCATCCGCGCGAACACTCTGGTGCCCTGTAAATTCCCAGACCGGCCGGCCAGTTCGCGTGCCGGTCGACGTGCGCGAGCAGTTTTCGATTTGAGATTCATCAACCCCGTTCAACAAATGACGCGGTCATGTTTGAGCGAAGTGAAACATCTCTGTTTTATGTTATGGCGCGTCGGTCTCGATTAACCAGAGATTCTTCGCTTCGCTCAGAATGGCAAGACGCTTAGGGTTGTGAAATATCCCATGGGTTCGGTCTTTGCTCGGAGTGATTAACTTGGACGCCGAACGATGAACGTCTAACCTTGCGCGTTGAGTACAACGCCCGAGTCGCGCCCGGTTGTCGCTTGTTATTGCGCAACGTTTCTTAAACCAGAGATGTTGCATATCTATCGGCAGATCACCGGTCTGAAGCGATGCACTCCGGTGGTGATTGCGCAGAAACGCGAAAACGCCGCGCGCTATCCATTTGAGCCTGTTCGCATCATCCCCAAGCTGCGAACACATTTCCTTCGGCGTTTTTGGTTTCGACAATTTCGCGATAAACCCTGGCAGATCTCTTACGCCGAAGTAAGCAAGTTACTAAGCGTTCTAACTGAAACGCGCGCGCGTCTTTTGCACATTTATTTTGGCCATATCGGTGTGCATCTTCTGCCGCTGATCCAGTCGTGGACAAATCCATCGATTGTTTCCTTCCACGGCGCAGATGTCATGGTCGATATGAATAAGCCGGCTTATCGAGAAGCGACTTTGCAGATGCTCGACGCAGTAACGCTGGTTCTCGTTAGGTCGGAATCGCTGCGGTGTGCTATCATCGATCTCGGCTGCGACCCGAAGAAGATTGAGATCCAGCGCACCGGAATTCCGCTGGGCGAATTTCCATTTCGCGACCGTGCTGTCCCGCTGAACGGCGAATGGCAGTTCGTGCAGGCGGGCCGATTAATCGAGAAAAAAGGTCTGCCGGTAACCCTTCGCGCTTTCGCATCCTTTTTGAAGCAACATCCAAACGCAACGCTAACGATCGCCGGCGAAGGACCTTTGCTTTCCGAACTCCAGAAATGTGCGCGCGAATCAGGTGTCGCTGGCCGCGTCTCGTTCACCGGTTTCGTTTCGCAGGAGCAATTGCGAGAGATCTATTATCGCTCGCACATATTCGTTCACCCGAGCCAGACCGGCCGCGACGGAAATCAAGAAGGTATTCCAAACTCGATGCTCGAAGCGATGGCCACCGGTCTGCCGGTGTTCGCCACCGAGCATGGCGGTATTCCCGAAGCGATTGAGAATGGCGTTAGCGGAGTGCTTGTGCCAGAGCGCGATGACGAAGCATTAGCGCGAGCAATACTTAACGCTGCACAAGATCCCGGTTTGCTTTCGCGAATCGCGCGCGCGGGGGCCGAGGCAGTGAAACGCAATTTTGATTCGGCTGCGCAAGGGCAGCGACTTGAAGACATTTATCTTCGAATGATCACAAGGCCCAATTAGTGGGCGCTCTCGCAAGTTCGGCGGACGATTCTGGGGAGCGCACGCGTCTCGCGTGCTGGCGAAGGCGTTTCGCCTTCGCGAACTTTCTTGGTCGTTTGTAATCTACACATGTTAATGAGCCCAAAGAGAAGTTCGTTTCGGCGGAACGCCGAAACCAGCACTCTGCAAGAGTGCGCTCCCCCGGAAGATTTTTGCGATGGCCGCCTATCGACCTACTGAAGATGCCAGGCCTGCGTGACGCTCTGAATCCGTGGCTTGCAGACGTCATTCACCACCACGAAGGCCAAAGTGTTTGCGTCTGACCGGCTGAACTTATAGATACCAGGACCTTTGCAATTTTTGGGGACTTTCCCTGACTGGCGAGTCTCCTGAATTGTGACGGTGTCGCCGGAAACTGTATAGGTGCCCCAGATCTGTGCCTTTGGCTTTGTCGTTGCAACGTGAAACGTATCGTCGGGATTGATCGTCCAGACCGTGCCCAGCGAGTTGGTCCACTGCCCGACTAGTGCGTCAGGGCCGGAGCTCGGGACAGTTTCGCATCCTGCCATCACTGCTACTACGACCAGCGCAAAAAGAATTCGGAAAGTGTGGTGTCGCTTCATGACTGTCATCGTGCCTTACGACCATTGAAACGGTCAAGCCAGGAGCGCTTGAACAGATACATTGCAAATAACTTCGTGACTGAAGTAGAAGAGGCTGGTGGACCAACCGCTGACGCAATCTGCAACACCAAAACCAAACTGGTGGAAGCGAAACTGGAAATGGTTCGTGCCGCTGGGCTGTTTCACTATGGCGCTGCTGTTTTTGGCATTCGTCGGATCAATACTCGTGATCGTCTTCAGCGCGATGAAATCGACAGACGTTTACAAGGAGGCATTGGCCCGCGCCAAGGCGAATCCCGCTGTGATTGAAGCGCTCGGTTCGCCTATCAAGGACGGATTTCTCATGTCGGGAAACACAAATGTGAACGGCGCGTCTGGTGAATCCAACCTTGCGATTCCCATCTCCGGTCCCAAAGGAAGAGGGACAATTTACGTGTCCGCAAACAAATCACTCGGACGTTGGATTTATTCCGGGCTCGTCGTGGAAGTCGGACAAACGCATGAACGCATCGATCTACTTCAAAAGTCGGTGCCGTCCAATTCACCTTGATCAGGTGGAACACGTTGTCCCTTGGCCCGCCGTAGCCTTGGCGAACGCGGCCCAACGCGTTGGAAGCTGCGGCTCTGCCGCCCGGAGTTTTCTGTGCTACCAAAGCCTTGGAAAGCTGGCCTTCAGCGATTCCATCGTCTTGAGGACAAGACGATCCACCTTGGTTTACGTCTGAGGCTGGCCGGTTACCTTGGAATATGTCGATCTCCGAGGAGCAAGTGAAGAATGCGTTGAAGTCTGTGAAATATCCGGGCTTCACGCGCGACATTATTTCGTTCGGATTGGTGAAGTCGATCCAGATCGATAATGGCGACGTTAAGTTGCAACTGGCGCTCGCTACGAATGATCCAAACATCCCCGCAACAATCAAAAATGATGCGGAAGGCGCCTTGCGCACGCTTGAAGGCATTCGCAGCGTTAAAGTATTGATCGATATCCACGCGCCTCCTGGCGGCGCAGGCGCTGGTGCAGTCACCACGCGGATTCCCGGCGTTAGACACGTTATCGCAGTGGCCAGCGGCAAAGGCGGCGTAGGCAAATCAACAGTCGCGGCAAATCTTGCGGTGGCACTCGAGCAAACCGGCGCGCAAGTCGGTCTGTGTGATTGCGATATTTATGGGCCTAGCATTTCGCTGATGTTCGGCACGCGCGAGCGGCCCACGGCGACGGATGAGAATATGATCGTCCCAATCGAGCAATACGGGTTGCGTCTGATGTCGATGGGATTTCTGCTGGATGACACTTCGCCGGCTATTTTGCGGGGACCGATGGTCACGCGATACACGCAACAATTTCTGCGGCAGGTCGAATGGGGCGAACTGGATTATCTGGTGCTCGATCTTCCGCCCGGCACGGGCGACATTCAGTTAACGATCGTGCAGACCGTCGCGTTATCGGGAGCAATCATCGTCACGACACCGCAGGAAGTAGCTTTGATCGATGCGCGCAAAGCAGCGACGATGTTCGAAAAGGTGAACGTCCCGGTACTCGGCATAATCGAAAACATGAGTTATTTCCTCTCGCCGTCAGATAAGAAACGTTATGATATTTTCGGCTCAGGCGGCGGCGAACGGGAAGCCAAGAGATTGCGTGTTCCATTGCTCGGGCAGGTTCCGATCGACATTGCCACGCGCGAAAGTGGCGATCGCGGGATCCCAATCGTTAGCGAGGATCCGAAATCACCTGTCACTGCCGAATTTAAGAGAATTGCCGAAGGTTTTCGCAAAACGCTGCCCTGAATAAGGCATCCGCGGCGCCCGCCGGAAACGGAGGTCTAAATAAATTCTGCGATTCACTCGTCCAATTCCGGTGTTGATATTATTACGACCGCAAAGCCGTTCGGAGTTGACTAGGTGAAGATCTTATGAAAGTAGAACCGGGCATGTCCCCTTCGGAAACAGATCAGGTGCAGTTCGTCAAAGAGTCGGCGCTTTACAAGGAGTTCCTTGCTGAGCGCGCAGAAATTTTGAAACACAAGTGGATTGAGAGCGAAAAAGCCGGAAAAGACATCGGCTTTGAAAGAGCTCTGCTGGATTGGATCGTGAAACATCGCTCCAACTGGCGAGAGCGACGACGAAAGGAGGCGCGCACCGAACAGGCCGCCTCCTAATTTTTGTACCTTTAAGGTGATCCCGCGAGGTCGCCAAGGAAACCGTGAAACCAAAACAGAATCCAACCGCCGGCGTCCCGATCATGGACGCGGAAGCAATTCGTAAGGCACTGCGCCGGATTGCGCACGAGATCATCGAGGGAAATCCGCACCTCGAAAGCGTAGTGCTCGCAGGGATTCCATCGCGCGGTGTTGAAATCGCAATCCGAATCGCGGCTTTCATTCGCGAGATCGAAAATGCGGATATCGATACCGGCGTCATCGATGTCGCGATGCATCGCGACGACGTCGGCACGCGCAAGGAATTGCCAGTCGTGCACGCATCGAACCTTCCGGTACCATTGGAGGACCGGACGGTGATCATCGTCGATGATGTCCTTTATACCGGTCGCACGGTGCGTGCGGCGATGGACGCAATAAATTCATTCGGCCGTCCCGCGCGTATTCAGCTTGCTGTACTGGTCGATCGCGGCCATCGCGAGCTGCCGATTCGTCCCGATTACGTCGGGAAAAATTTGCCGACGGCGACGCGCGAACAGATTCAGGTCTGCCTGCAAGAAACCGACAAGGAACCGGACGGCGTCTACTTGGAAAAGTAATGAGCATACGAAAGACAATTCTGGGGAGCGCACGCTTGCAGCGTGCTGGTTTCGGCGTTCCGCCGAAACGAACTTTCCACAACATCCGCGTACGTCTGCCGAGATTGCGAACCTTCAAGAAAAGTTCGCGAAGGCGAAACGCCTTCGCCAGCACGCTGCAAGCGTCCGCTCCTCAGATTCCGCCATCGCAGTCGCAGTGGTTTTTCGGATCATGACTACCAGCTGGACCCACAAGGACTTACTTGGCCTGCGCGAGTTGACGGCCGACGAAATCAATTTCGTTCTCGAAACAACCGACGCGTTTAAGCAAGTCGGCACACGCGAGATCAAAAAAGTGCCTGCATTGCGCGGCAAAACGCTGGTCAACTTTTTTGTCGAGCCGAGCACACGCACGCGCACCTCTTTCGAGCTGGCCGCATTTCGCCTGAGCGCTGACGTGATCAATATCTCAGCAACGACTTCGAGCCTGACAAAAGGTGAAACGCTCAAAGACACCGCGCGCAATCTCGAGGCCTTACAGGCCGACATTATCGTGTTGCGCCACAGCTCCGCAGGCGCACCGCAATTTCTGGCAAGCAGACTGAAAGCCAGCGTAATCAACGCCGGCGACGGCGCGCACGAACACCCGACACAGGCGCTTCTCGATCTGTACACGATCCGCGAGCGCAGAGGAAAAATCGCTGGGCTGCACGTCGCGATCATCGGCGACATCTTGTTTAGTCGCGTGGCGCGCTCAAACATTTTCGGTCTACTCAAGCTCGGCGCGCGCGTGACGCTCGTCGGCCCAAGCACTCTCGTGCCGCGTGAGCTTGAAAAGCTAGGCGCCGAGGTTTCGCACAAAATCGAGGATGTTCTCCCGACCGCGGATGTCGTGAATCTCTTACGGATCCAGCACGAACGGCAGCGCAGGGAATATTTTCCTGGCCTCGGCGAATACATCCGCTTGTTTGGCCTAACGAAAGAACGCGCGACACTTTTAAAGCCCGACTGCCTGATCATGCATCCTGGACCGATCAACCGCGGAGTCGAAATCGACAGCGAAGTGGCCGACGGCATGCAAAGCGTGATTCTTGATCAGGTCACTAATGGCCTCGCTGTGCGCATGGCTGTTTTGTATTTGTGCGGAGGAATCGCGACGTGAGAGCGCTGGTAATTGCACGTCTGGGTAGCGCACTCATTCTGACTGCTGGTGATCGCATCTTGCGATCACGAACTTTTACATCCGGACGACAATTACACACCGCGGCAAAGTCGGACAAAAGTTCGTCGCCGCAGGATGCGGCGACCAGCACGCTACAAGCGTGCGCTCCCCGGACATGAACGCGACCATTATCCGCAACGGCCGCGTGATCGATCCCGCAAACAGGCGGGACGAGGTTGCCGATGTTTATATCGCTGATGGAAAAATTATTGCTTCTAAATCCGAAATCCGAAACGCGAAATCCAAAATTGAAGAGATCGACGCGTGTGGGTTGATCGTGGCGCCCGGCTTAATCGACATGCACGTGCACCTGCGCGAGCCGGGATTCAGTCACAAAGAAACTATCGAGTCTGGCGCGCGAGCCGCGGCGGCCGGCGGATTCACAACTGTCGTTTGCATGCCGAATACTGCGCCTGTTTCGGACAATCCGGGCACGATTGCGTGGATCAAAGATCGCGCTGCGACCGTCTCTTGCGTGAATGTTTTGCCAACGGGCGCGATTTCCAAAAATCTCGCAGGCGACGAACTCGCGCCGATCGGCTCCCTTGCACAGGCAGGCGTTGTGGCGATAACGGATGACGGTCATTGCATTCAAAATCACGAACTGATGCGGCGCGCGGTAGAATATGCGCGGATGGTTGGCGTGCCTGTGCTCGACCATTGTCAGGATTACAATTTGGTCGGCAACGGAGTGGTGCATGAGGGTTATTGGAGCACGTTGCTGGGATTACCCGGCTGGCCCGCGGCCGGCGAAGAAGCGATAGTGATGCGGAACATTTTGCTGGCGGAACTTTGCGATCATCAAATTCATTGCCAGCACATCTCGACTGCAGGCAGTGTGCGGTTGCTTCGTGAAGCTCGGGGGCGGGGCGTGAAAATTAGCGGCGAAGTTTGTCCGCACCACATCGCGTTGACCGACGCCGCGATTCAAAATTTCGACACGAACTGCAAAATGAATCCGCCGCTACGCTCACAGAACCATATTGATGCGTTGCTGGAAGGAATCGCGGATGGAACGCTATCGATCTTGTGTTCCGATCATGCTCCTCATGCCAATTTCGAAAAGGAGGTCGAGTTCGATGCCGCGCCATTTGGCATCATTGGCTTGGAGACAGAGCTTGGGTTATTTCTCGATCTGCTCGTGCACAAACATCGCACGATCGACATCGCGCGATTGATCGAGATGTACACGGTCGAGCCGTCGCGTTTATTGAAGATTGACGCCGGCACGCTGTCGGTCGGAGCGCGCGCTGATGTGACGCTGATCGACCCGGATCTGGAGTGGACAGTTAAAGTCGATCAATTTCACTCAGTGTCGCGTAATTCGCCGTTCGACGGCTGGAAACTAAAAGGCCGCGCGGTGCGGACAGTTGTTGGTGGGAAGACGGTTTGGAAATTGTAGAGCGTTTCTGTGAAACGGCACCGTGAGAATGGCGTCTGACACAGACGCCCTGCAAGATTCGTCGAATCATCCCGCAGCGAAACCGCCGTGGATGTAACTTTCCAGATGTGCAATGGCGGCTTGCTGGCAGGAAATCACATGTTTCACGAGGTCGCCGATCGAGATCACCCCGACCACCTTGTCATCATCAACGACCGGCAAATGACGAATGTGGTGATCCGTCATTAGTCGCAAACATGTTTCGACTCCCTCGCGCCGATGCGTTGTGAACACATTCGTCGACATGATTTCTGCGACTTTGGTTTCACGTGAACGCTTGCCGCGGAGCATGATTTTGCGGGTGTAATCGCGCTCGGAAATGACTCCCACCAAACGCTGGCCATCCATTACCAGCAAAGCGCCGACGTTTTTCGCGTCCATCAACTGGACCGCTTCGAACACCGTCGCGTCGGGCGAAACGGAGTAAATCTCCCTGCTTTTCTGATTCAGAACTGCGCCGATCGTGCCGCTAACGTCCATATCACTCAATCCCGAAGACTTAGAACTCCAACATAGGGCAATCCACGGGAGAGAGGCAAAACAATTCTCGCGGTTGAGATTTTGAGCGCGAACGGCGCGGGACTCAATAGCAGCCTCGGGCAACGCCCGAGGAGAACAGATTCCCAAAATCACGAGCACTGAAAGTGCGATTCACTTCCTTTGATATGGTCAAAATCATTTCCGACGGGCGGGATCGCGATCCTTTTCTGGCGCAGGACTGAATCGCGCCTTCAGCGCCTGGCTTTCGCGCCAATCAATTCCTGGGGCGCTGCGCCCACGCTAGTATGAGAACGCGCCTTGGGCGCTACTCTGGGTGGATAGGCGCGCACCGGAGTCGCGTATCTCCGCGGCGCGAGTTTCGGCGGCCGTTTCCCGTTCACAATCGCACCTGCGACTGGCAAGTATGAAAGTTCCTGAAGATCCGCGGCGCAACGCAACATCAATCCGCCGCGACTCATGTCACCGCGGCCGACAAAGTCCGCCGGAAACCGCAGTCGGTGACCAAAGTTTGCCAACAGGACCTCCACGTATTTGCCAGTGGCGATGCTTCCGAGGAGAATCACTTCGCTTTGGTCCGACAGTTTTTTTGCCAAACGCCGGGCGTCACGCTCGATTGGCGTCCGGTAACGCGGTTCGCCTTCATCGATGTCTACCTCGGCAAATTCACGCAAATCATCGAGACGAATTCGCGTTTGCGCATCGATTAATCCACGTGTGGGCGTGATCACAAGCACACCTGACGTTCCGCGTGCCGGCCGCGCGAACGCAGTTGCGTAGGCAATCTTTCCGCGAAAATAGAGGCCGCTAAGGAAGGTGAACACGTCCGCGATTGGCGCTCCACCTTTCCCGCGCAATTTTCGGGCGAGCGGAAATTGCGCCTGATCGCGCAAAATCATCCGGGCTCGTTCACCTCCGGCGTAAGCGGGCGAAAGAAGGAAAATCCGATGGCCGAGGCTCTGTTTCATTCTGGCGATTTTCCACATGGCCGAAGTAGGGCGCAACCCTACATTCCGGGCTTGCTTTTTAAGTTGCGAATGGAAAATATGGCGCGGTGAGTTGGAACTGGCCATTCAAATCCCGCGACGGTAGCCAGAGGAACGGTCACCATGCTAACGGACACCACGGTAAGGGCCACAACGGTCACGAACACGACCTCAACGGCGTCACCGGTGATGCATGTCCCGACTTCCTATGCGTTGGAGCGCAGAAAGCCGGGACCTCGTGGCTCTATCGGCAACTCGAGCCGCATCCCGATTTCTGGATGCCACCGGTAAAGGAACTCCATTATCTCGATCAGTTGAACAGAATGAAGCGATTTCATCCACCACGATCCGGAGACGAGCGCGACACGTCCTTTCTGAAGAGTATGGAAAACCTGAGTGCCCGGTTTTATCTCGATCTTGAGAGCTACGGTCAATTGTTCCAGCATAAGGGGCATCTGCTTTCGGGTGACATTTCGCCTGCCTACTCAACTCTCAGCGATGAGGTCATCGAAAGAGTCGTCGATCACTTTCCGAACTTGAAGGTGGTATTTCTTGCTCGCGACCCTGTTGAGCGGGCCTGGTCGCAATTGTCCATGGGTGTGCGGCTCGGAATGATCAATAAATTCGATGCCACAGATCCCGAGAAGGTGATTTGCAATTTGCTGAACCCGGGTGTGCTGGTCCGGTCGCATCCCAGCAAAATTGTCGCGCGTTGGAAACGTTATGTTCGCCCGGAAAACTTCCGTATCTATTTCTTCGACGACCTAAAGGAAAAACCCGCTGAACTACGGCGATCGATTGTGCGCTTTCTGGGCGGCGATCCCGACAAGCCAAGCGGCAGATTAAAACCGCACGACAATAATGATGCCGGGCGCGATAAGCTTCGGCTCACGGCAAAAGTGCGCGACCGTGTGGCTCAATTTTTCGAACACGAACTGAAAGCCTGCGCGGCAGAAATTGGCGGACGCGCGAAAAGCTGGCCGACGCGATACGGCTTTTCGCTGCTGCTGTACTTCTGGGACTTGCTCGACGACAGCATCGATCTCTTCTTCTGGTGTGACTGGGTTTGCTGAGGGTGCCAACGTTCTGGCTTTGAAAGAAAGATAATCAGGCATGAGATGGACTTGGCCATTCAACGGTCGCACCGGCAACGGCGAACATAAGAACGGGAACGGCTCGTGTGCCAGCGGTGCACGACCCGATTTTTTGTGTGTCGGACTCCATAAAGGCGGAACGACCTGGCTCTATCAACAACTCGATTCCCACCCTGATTTCTGGATGCCTCCTTTAAAGGAGCTGCATTATTTTGATCAATTGAGCAGAGTCCAACGCCCATCTTCTTCGCGCTGCAGAGATGAGCGAGACCGTCGCTTTATCGAGAGCATAAACAGCCTCAGTGCCAAACCGTACATAGACTTCGAGCATTATGCCCAACTGTTCGAAGCGAAGGGACCCCTACTTTCCGGTGATATTTCGCCAAACTATTCGACGCTCAGTAACAAGGTCATTCGGCGAATTGTCGGATATTTCCCAGAGTTAAAGGTGATTTTCCTGACCCGTGATCCGGTTGAGCGAGTGTGGTCGCACTTGTCCATGGAAGTGCATTACCACCAAATCGAAGCGTTCGACGTAACCGATATCGACGAAGTTAATCGGAATTTGCTTCGGCGAGGGTTGCTCTTGCGTTCGTATCCCAGCGCAGTCGTCGCGCGATGGAAACGTTATGTTCATCCAGACCGGTTTCGCATTTATTTCTTTGATGACTTGCAAAGAAATCCAACCCAACTGCGGCGTTCGATCCTCGATTTTCTGGGTGCCGATCCCGACAAGCCGGCCAGCCGGGTGCCGGCCGACTACAATAGTTGGGCCAAGATGGAAAAGCTTCCGCTCACGGATAAAGTTCGGTCGCATCTGGCACAGTTCTTCGAAAAAGAGCTAAAGACGTGTGCAGCGCGGCTCGGCGGGGCAGCCAAAGATTGGCCGACGCGATACGGTTTTTCACTGCTACTATTCTTGTGGGATTTCTTCGATGACAGCATCGATCTCTTCTTCTGGTGCGACTGGATCTCATAAGTAGGGACGGCGCGCTGCACCGTCCGGACATCGCAGCGCGATGTCCCTAACACGGAAGCCCCCGTACTTTTCACGCTTCGATCAGCCGTGCTTCCGCCAGATCGAGGTCACGCTGAATTCGGCGCAACGCGTCGTCATTAATTACTCGTTCGTTTCGCAGGCGGATGATTGTTTTTCGTTCGATGCGCAACGCCTGGTGTTGCAAACGCTGATACTGCGGCGTGGCGATTTCGCCGCGGCAATCATCGGGATTTTCAGCGCAAAGTTGCAATTGCTCTATGCGCTCGTCGTATTCGGCGTGCAACCGATCTGCCGCGTCCGGCGAAAACTTGCCGTCCGCGCGTGCTTTCTCGATCCATTCGAGTGCTGCCTTGTTTGCTTCCAATCGCGCCAGGCGCTCCTTTTCATCCGTCGCCGCATCGCGTGGTACGCCGAGCTTTCGAATCAACACCGGCAGCGTGAGGCCCTGTAACACAAGCGTCACCAGGATCACTGAGAAGGCGAGAAACAAAATGTAATCGCGCCCGGGAAATGGTCGGCCGTTCGGCAAGGCCAGCGGCAATGCGAACGCGGCCGCAAGTGACACCACGCCACGCATGCCGGCCCAGCCAACTATCGCAACGTACTGCCACGATGGAGTTGGGTCGCGCACCGGTCGTTCGCTTTTGAACAGACCAGACAGATACGTCGCCGGTATTACCCACGCGAAACGGACTAAAATTACCGTTGCGCAGATTACGATCGCACTCATAAACACGCCGGTGAGCGATTCTCGATTCCACGCATGCAGGATTCTGGGAAGTTGCAGACCGATGACGATGAAAACGAATCCGTTGAGAAGGAACACGATCATTTCCCAAAAGGCATGAGCTTGGAGGCGAGTCCGCGCGCTGATGATCAACGGCTGGTGCCAGCCAAGAAAAATACCGGCGGCAACTGCCGCCAAAACGCCAGAGGCATGCACTTGTTCGGCGGGCAGATAAGCGATAAAGGGCGTGAGTAGAGAGAATGTGATTTGGATTGGCGGATCATCCAGATGGCTCTGCACCCAGCGCATCGCCACGCCAACAAGCAATCCAATTCCGATGCCGCCCCCCGCTGCCCAGACAAACCGCCCCGCAGCATACGCCGGAGAGAAAGCACCGGTAGCGAGCGCGGCAATCGCAAACTGCAACGCAACCAGCGCGGTGGCGTCATTCACCAGACTCTCACCCTCGAGGATCACCTGTACGCGATGAGGAACGCCGAGCCGGCGAATAATCGCCGTCGCCGCAACCGCATCTGGCGGGGAGACAATTGCTCCGAGGGCAAAAGCAGCCGCCCATGGAAGCGCTGGCACAATGGAATGCGCAATCCACGCAACTGCGAGCATTGTCGCTAGCACCAGCCCGATCGCGAGCAGGAGTATCGGGCGCAGATTTCGTCGGAAATCACGCCACGATGTAAACAACGCGGCGGGATAAATCACCGCCGGAAGAATGAAGTACAACACAACGTCCGGATTCAGATTCACCGCCGGCAATCGCGGCACGAAACTCAAAGCGAGTCCGCCAAGGACGAGCACGATCGGATACGGCAGCGTAATCTTGTGCGCCAGCACAGCCAGAACGCCAACGGCCGTGAACAAAAGCACAATAATCTCGGCCTGGTGCATGACTCAGAGATCGGAGTGATGGAGTAGCGGGGTAACGGAGTAATGGGATGTCACTAGTCCGCCACTCCAATACTCCAACACTCCATTACTCCACGGCTGCTTGTTTGGCTCGCGCGCGGTTGGCCTGAAGCTCCCCGAGATGTTTTTCCGACCAACGACAAAGTCCCTGTAGCGGCTCGATCAACGTGCGTCCCAGCTTCGTAAGCGAATATTCTACTTTGGGCGGCACCACCGGATGCACTGTGCGTTGCACCAGGCCGTCGCGTTCGAGGCTGCGCAGAGTCTGGGTGAGCATTTTCTGAGAAATCCCGCCAATCTCGCGCTGAAGCGCAGCATAACGCATGGTGCCGCCGGCAAGAATCTGGATCACGAGCGCAGTCCATTTGTCAGCTATGCGATCGAGCACCAACCGGGAGGGACAGCGCGGATCGAGCACCGAGGGAACTGAAGAGGCCTTTGGCATGGCCCTGTGTAAAACAACTTGATAACAGGTTCAAGCTGGAGGGTAACGTTCCGAAAGGTGCGTATGGTTCCGGGTCGTGTGTAGTTGACTGCTGGTTTCGGCGTCCGAAATTAATGTATGAGCATCACGGCTCCTCCGAAAAACAATACCGGTCGGATCGACTTTCTTTTCCATGAGACCGACTCCGGCGCTTCACAGCCAGTTCGCGGCGAGACGCAACCGGACGACTCCGAATTACTCGACGCCTATTCGCGCACGGTCGTCAGCGCAGTCGCGCGCGTCGCGCCTACCGTAGTTAATATCAATGTGAAACAGCGGATCAGCGCACGACATGGAGAGCGCGAACTCAGCGGAAACGGATCCGGTTTCGTGATCACCCCTGACGGATTCATTCTGACGAACAGCCACGTTGTTCATGACGCAAGCGCAGTCACCGTTAGCCTGCCGGATGGCCGCGAATATCCCGCCCAACTGGCAGGCGACGACCCGGATACTGATCTTGCCGTGGTTCGAATCGATGCGCCAAAGTTGAGACACGTGCGCCTGGCCGATTCCGAGAATCTGCGAGTAGGCCAGCTGGTGATCGCAATCGGAAACCCGCTCGGCTTTGAAGCCAGCGTTACCGCAGGGGTCATCAGCGCGCTCGGTCGCTCAATGCACACGCAGTCCGGCCGGCTGATCGACAACATCATTCAAACCGATGCGGCGCTGAATCCCGGTAATTCCGGCGGGCCACTGGTCAATTCAGCCGGTGAAGTCGTAGGCGTAAATACGGCGATGATCCGGCCTGCCCAGGGCATCTGCTTCGCCATCGCCAGTAACACCGCGAAATTTGTGGCTGGCTGGCTGATCAAAGACGGAAAAATTCGGCGCAGTTACATCGGTGTCGCCGGTCAGAACGTGCCGATTCACCGACGGATCGTGCGCTTTTACAATTTGCCGCTTGAGACGGGCGTGCTCGTTGTTTCACTCGAGAAAAACAGCCCCGCCGAGCGAGCCGGCTTGCGCCAGGGCGATCTGATCGTCGCGTTCAACAGCCAGCCTGTCGGCTCCGTGCATCATCTGCACAAGGTTTTGGTCGGCGAACAAATTAACGTGAACGCCAGCCTCACGATCATTCGGCATACGGAGAAATTGGACGTGCCCATTCTGCCCGCGGAATCACGAGCACAAAAGTAGCGCGAGCCTCTGGCTTGCGATTTCCGGCGCAACCGAGACGGTTACGCTACTCTACCCGATGAGAATTCTCGTCATTGGCAGCGGCGGCCGCGAACATGCCCTTGCTTGGAAGCTGCGCCAATCGCCCCACGCGGATCAGATTTTTTGCGCGCCGGGAAACGCCGGGACTGATGACATTGCCGAAAACGTTGCGATTCCCGTAAGCGATTTGATGGCACTCGTTAGGTTCGTGAAGGAGAACCGTGTCGATCTGACGGTGGTTGGCCCCGATGATCCTCTTGCCGCCGGAATCGTGGACCTGTTCACAAGCGAGAAATTGCGCGTGTTTGGTCCAGACAAATCGGCAGCGCGGATTGAATCATCGAAAATTTTTGCAAAAGAATTGATGCGCTCGCAGAAGATTCCCACCGCGGGCGCAGGCACATTCTCCGACAGCGGTGAAGCGCTCCATTACTGCGATCGCTTGCAATTTCCGATCGTGATCAAGGCGGATGGGCTTGCGCTGGGCAAAGGCGTTGTCATCGCCGCCGACGCTGCCATGGCAAGAGCGACAATTGACGACATGATGACTCAAGCCCGTTTCGGCGATGCTGGCCGACGGATTATCATCGAAGAATTTTTGCACGGCACGGAATGTTCGCTGCATGTGCTGGTGGACGGGAAAAACTATCTTCTGCTGGAATCGGCGCGCGATCACAAGCGGGCATTGGACGGCGATCAGGGGCCGAACACGGGCGGCATGGGCGCTTTCAGCCCCGCCAACAATTGGAACACCAAATCGCAATCGCAGTTCGACGCCGAAATCATGAAACCGTTATTGCGTGGTCTGATTCAGGAAGGCGTCACGTTTCGCGGACTTCTGTATCCAGGCTTGATCATTGGCAGCAATGGCCCGCGCGTCCTTGAGTTTAATTGCCGATTCGGCGATCCGGAGACGCAGGCGCTCCTGCCGCGAATGAAATCCGACTTGTTGCCACTGTTGGAGGCGACCATTGACGGAAAAATCGAGCAATGCGCGATCGAATGGGATACGCGTGCTGCGGTCACGGTTGTGCTGGCCTCTGGCGGGTACCCTGGCAAATACGAAAGTGGAAAATCAATTTCAGGTCTCGACGAGGCAGCCATGCTCGAAGATGTGCAGATTTTCCACGCTGGAACTAAACGCGATGGCAGCCAAGTAAAGACCGCCGGCGGCCGCGTGCTCGCTGTCACGGCGCTGGGACCCACGCTCCAAAAGGCGCGGGAAGGCGCATATGAGGCAGTGTCGCGTATTCATTTCGAGAATTGTCATTACAGGCGCGACATTGCTCTAAATGCTGTTACGGCTAACATGCCCGAATTATTGTGATGTCTCGATTGTTGCTCGCCGCATTTCTGATGTCCGCCCTGTGCGCGAATCTGGCTGGCCAGTCGCCGGCACCGACATCAACGCCGCAGACCGTACCAAAGTCGCCTGCACAGCCAACGCCTTCCCCATCGGCTACGCCTACCTTGGAAGAGCTGGTTGACTCGTTAGGGCCATCCGATCTGCAGACGTTTATCACATTGCTGAAGGCTAATTTTACAGACCCGGACGCGATTACCGACGCCGAGTTGAGTCGGGCAACTGTTGAGGGCTTGTTGGTGCGGTTGCCGCGCGGGATCACACTTTTGGCAGGCAAAGAAAACATCGCCGCCGGAGTCCCTGGCGCGTTCTACAGCGAGTTGATTAACGGACGCACTGGCTATGTGCGGCTGGGAACATTGAACAACGCCAATCTGCAAGCACTCGACAAGGCTCTGAGCGGTTTCGCTGTAAAAAAAGTGAATGATCTTATTGTGGATCTTCGCGCCAGTTCCGCGACGAATGATTTGTCATTGGCCGCGGAATTCGCGAAGCGGTTTTGTCCGAAGGGGAAACCGATCTTTACGATGCGCAAACCGACAGGGCATCAAGACCGGGTATTTAGTTCCGATCGTGATCCGTCATTTCGCGGACTGGTAATGGTGCTCGCAGATAGCGACACAAGCGGCGCTGCCGAAGCGATTGCGGCTGCATTGCGCTTCTACATCAAGGCACTCGTTATCGGCCAACCAACTGCCGGTCGGGCAGCAGAATACTCAGACTTGCCATTGCCCAATGGCAAGGATCTCCGGCTCGCAGTGGCTGAAATGGTCTCGCCTGAAGGTCGATCACTGTTTCCCGAAGGCGTGAAACCAGATTTACCCGTCGAAATGTCATTATCGGAGAAGCGACAGATCTTTCAGTCAAACAGCGAAAAGGGAATGGGGCCGTTCATTTACGAGACGGGGCGTCCACACATGAGTGAAGCTGCGCTGTTAGCCGGAACAAATCCCGAGTTAGAAGCCGCCGAAGCGGCACAACAACGCCGCGGCCGTGCGCCGGAAAAACCGCCGCCACACGATCCGGTTTTACAACGTGCGCTGGACGTGGTGACTTCGCTGGAAGTTTATCAAAAACGATAAACGGCTCTCACGTCGTTTGCATTTGTTTATGACGCGTCTGTATCAGAAGCCGTTCGCTTAGGCGTTGGGTTATGCAGTTGACGAGACACTGCAATTTCCCTCAGAATCAGAGATGTGACGCCGCTCGAGGAACGTATCGAGTACAAGTTTCGCAACTCGCTTTTGTTGGCCGAAGCGCTAACCCACCCAAGCCTTGGACACGAAGCCCAGCGTTATCACTTTGATTATCAGCGCTTGGAGTTTCTTGGCGATGCTGTGCTCCAACTCGTAATCACGGAATATCTGTTCAGCCACTTCCAAGCCGAAGCGGAAGGACAACTCACGAAGTTGCGTTCACGACTCGTTTCTCGGGATGCGTTGAGAACGCACGCTGCTGCTCTCGATCTGGGCCGTTACATCTTGTTGGGACGTGGGGAAGAAGCAAGTGGCGGCCGGGAGCGTACATCCACACTGGCCGACGCATTTGAAGCGCTTATCGGTGCGCTTTACCTGGACGGTGGTCTCGAGGTCGCCAAAAATTTCATTCTGACACAGACGCGCGGTGATCTTGCGAAATTGGCGGAAGAGCCGGTGGATTTTAATCCGAAGGGCGATCTTCAGGAGTTGTTACAAAGCATCTCGCCGCGCAGTCCGGATTACGAACTCGTTTCACAGAGCGGACCTGAACACGAAAAAACTTTTGTCTCAGAAGTTGTTTGGGAAGGAATTGTTCTTGGTGAGGGCACCGGACGGAGCAAGAAACAAGCGGAAACCGCGGCTGCGCTGGAAGCCTTGCAATTAAAGCGCTGGGAGAAACAGCCGGAAGCGGGGACGTAACTGCTCTGCGAGAATAAGAATCGCCAACCCGTCCTTTTCAGATTCCGGCGCGCCCGGCGGTCGCGCCCTACGGCGAATGCCTGAGTGCGTCGAGAACGTGCCCAGATTTCGACTGCCAACGAAAACGGCGCTTGATCGATTCGATGACAAACTTCTTAGCGCGTTTGATGGCCTGTTCTAACGAGAAGCCCGACGCCAGATCTGCCGTAATTGCTGCCGAATAGGTGCAACCGGTACCGTGTGTTTCGACGCCCCGCACAAACGGCGCCGAAAACTCTCTCAATTCGCCTTGGTGAAAAAGTAAATCGATCGCCTTGTCACCGCGAAGATGGCCGCCTTTCAATAGGATCGACGTGTGATATTTCTTTGCTAGAGCTTTTGCAGCACTCGCCATTTGTGTGCGGTTAACAATCGTGGTCTCGAGCAGCAAGGCTGCTTCGTCGAGATTCGGCGTGATAAGTGTCGCAAGGGGAAACAGTTTGTTTTTGTAAGCTTCAACAGCTTTCGATTCGAGGAGATTGTCGCCACTCGTCGCAATCATTACCGGATCGACTACCAAAGGGATGGATTGCGCTGCTTTTTTTTTGCCTTTTTGAATCGTCTGCGCGACAGCGCAGACGATCTCCGCCGAACAGAGCAGACCAGTCTTGATCGCGCCTACTCCGAAATTTTTGAGGATTACTTCGATTTGCTCGCGAACCATTCGCGCAGTTACCGGCTCAATTCGCGAAACTTTTCGCGGAACTTCCGCCACGACACAGGTCACAGCGGTTAATCCATAGACGCCGAGAGCGGTAAAAGTTTTCAGGTCGGCCTGAATACCGGCGCCAGCGCTACTGTCGGAACCTGCAATGGTTAATGCGATGGGCGGTGATTGAATGCGATGCAGAATTGTTTCGGCCGGATTGGCGCGTCCGCGGCGCGCACGGCGGTCGCGCCCTCCCATTTAGGCGCCGTTCCCGTCGCTGCCGATCGCTTCGACCGGGCAGCCTTCCATCGCTTCTTTGCAGAGGCCTTCTTCGTCCGGCGTCTCCGGCTGCTTGTAAACGTAGGAGTGGCCGCCGTCATCGTTCCGTTTGAAATTCGCGGGAGCCGTTTCCCGGCACAAATCGCAGTCGATGCACTGATCATCGACGTAGAATTTTCCTGGTACGTTCTCGGGGTATTTGTTCGCTGAGTCGGCCATGTTTCCCTGAAGGTGAAATGGAATGTTAGGAAGAAAGGCTCCTAACGCAATAATCTGCCAGTTGATGGGTTCCGGCGCAACCGCAGCGTGCCGCTGGCACGTATCTCCTCAAACGTAAACGCGCTCTCGCATTTAGCGACCTTCCTCTTACCCTGCCCTCATGAAACAAGATGCTGCCAAAAGCCTCCGCGCATTTGCAGCCGAATTGGGCGTCTATGCGGTTCTTGTTACCGGTTATTTCTTTTTAGTTCTCCATGTTCTAGGGAACTGGCTTTACCGGCTCGAAACGCAGCATCGCCTTCTTTATGCATTCGTCGCCGTCTTGCTCATAGCCGGTCAGGCGGTTGTTCTGGATGCGCTAACCACGGTTTTGTTCCGGCTCGTGCGCGGCCGTTCGAAGTAAGTCATGTTTTTCCCGATCTCCAACTCACACATCAACCCACTTTACCTGGTTGTTGTTGGCTTTGTTATTGGGATTCTGGGCGGCTTTTTTGGCGTAGGCGGAAGTTTTATTGCAGGTCCGGCGTTGCGTCTGATGGGAGTGGATTGGAACTACGCGGTCGGAACGGACCTGGCGCACATTGTTGGCAAGTCGATCGTCGCAGCAAGAAAACATCGCACGCTTGGGAACGTCGATCTGAAGCTCGGACTGATCATGGCCGTGGGGACGATCGCCGGCGCCGAAGGTGGCGCACAGCTGATCCAGGCACTCAAGCGCGCAGGCAACGTGAACACCGTTGTCAGCTGGGTAGCCATTGTTGTGTACGTCGGCATCTCCGTTTTTATGCTTTGGGAGAGCCACAAAACATTGAAGTTACACAAGGGCCGATCGCGCCCGACCGCAAAGGCTGCGGAATCAAAAGCAGATCACTCGGCATTCGGACCCGTTACAAAAAAGATTCAGGGAATGAAAATCTCGCCGATGATCAATCTGCCCACCTCAGGGATACGAATCTCTCTGTGGATCATACTGGCGGTCGCCGTTGTCGGTGGATTTTTTAGCGGGTTTTTGGGCGGCGGCGCGGGCTACATCCGAATGCCGTCGATGGTTTATGTGCTCGGAGTTCCCACTCACCTCGCCGTGGGAACAGATCTTTTTGAGATCATTATTTCAGCGAGTTATGGAACGTTTACTCACGCCATCAAAGGCAACGTGGATATTCTGATCGCGCTCGTCATGCACACCGGCGCCGTGATCGGGGCGCAGATCGGCGTGGTCGCCACGCAATATTTCGCGGGTCCGAAGATCCGGCTCGCTTTTGTGCCGCTGCCGTTGATCGGCGCGGCGATCGTTATCTATACGCTCGTGACCGGCCATAAGTTTTAGCCATGAAAATTTTGATTTGCAGTGACGGCACACCTTCAGCGCAAACCGCAATCAATCTCGCGGGAGTGTTCGCCGGTCCGCTCACAGGCGAGATCGCCCTTTTGGGAATCGCAGAAAAATCGGAAGATGAGCAGCCTCTGCGCGACGCGCTTCATGCGCAGGAGGAATCGCTGCGGCAACGCGGCGTAACGCCCGACATCGTCGTCCAGTTCGGTGAGCCGGTCTTGCAGATCGTCCAGCAAACTTCGAAAACCAAATACGATCTCGTCGTGATCGGTGCCCGCTGGACGGGCGCGGTGGGACATTACTGGCGATCGAAGAGAACTTACGAAGTCATCAAGGCGATTCAGCCTCCGGTGCTGGTGGCGATCGGCGAACGCAAAGAACTGAAGCGGTTCGTGGTTTGCACAGGCGGAAAAGAATTCATCGAGCAAGCCGTGAAATTCACTGGGCAGCTCGCCGCAGCTGTCGGCGCATCCGTGACTTTGCTACATGTGATGGCTGAGCCGCCCGCGATGTACGCCGACCTCGTACGAATGGAAGAGAACGTTGATCAGTTACTCCAATCAAGCTCTGAGCTCGGGACCAATTTGCGCCGTCAAAAACGGGAACTCGACCGGTTGGGCGTCCCTGCTGAAGTGCATCTCAGGCATGGCATCGTGATCGATCAGGTTTTCGAAGAAGCCCGGAATGGCAATTACGATTTGATTGTAACAGGCACATCGCAGGCGCGCGGCCTGTTTCGACACTACATCATGGGCGATTTAACGCGGGACATTTTAAACCGCTCGAATGTGCCCGTCCTCGTCGCCCGCGCCGGCCCCCCCCAACCAGCTCGGACACTCTGGAAGGCGGTCAGAGGATTGTTTGGCAAGCTGTAGGGACGTAAGTCGGGGATTCTTCGTCAGGCTTCCAGCCTGCTGACCCTGCAGCCAGCGTAGCTGTGTTACTTTTCGAGGTGCACGCACCGCAACAACCGGCCCCGCGCGGATCCAGGGTGCGTCGCTGGCTCGGACATCTGTTTAGGGAATGGACGATCGAAAGCTGGCGGCGAATCGCGCCGGCCTTTGCGCGACCAGAGCCATCGCAATGGAGTGATACACAGGTGACACTTGCATGGCTAGGCCACTCCACAGTGCTCATCAATTTTTTCGGTGTCACAATTCTCACGGACCCTGTGCTCTTTCGGCGCGTCGGAATTCGTTTGCCAGGCATCACCATAGGTCCGAAACGCCTGACCGCGCCTGCGCTAAAGTTTCACGACCTGCCGAAAATTGATCTAATCCTTCTGTCGCATGCGCACTTTGATCATTTCGATCTGCGAACACTCCGTTGTTTTGATGAGACCACACATGTGATCACCGCACGCGCCACGAGCGATTTATTGAAGCGAACCCAGCTTTCGCAGATCACCGAACTTGATTGGGGCGAAACCAAAACCTTGAGCGCTGCCACGGGCGAAATGGTTGTCACCGCATTTCCCGTGAAACATTGGGGCGCGCGCACGCAGTATGACACTCATCGCGGATACAATGGATATTTAATCGAACGAAAAGGGCGCCGGATTATTTTTGCCGGCGACACCGCAATGACCGACAGCTTTGCCGCTCTGCGGCGACACGGCCCAATCGACATCGCAATCGTGCCGATCAGCGCGTACAATCCGTGGATCCAATCGCACAGCACACCCGAGCAGGCAGTTCAGATGGCGAATGCGGCAGGCGCTCGTTTTATTGTGCCGGTTCACCACCAGACGTTTCGGCTCAGCTTTGAGCCCTTCCGCGAACCGATCGAGCGCTTCGAGGCCGCGCTAAGTAAAACTCCAGAGCGAATTGCGCTGCGGGAAATTGGCGAGACATTTGTGCTGCCTCTGTAGCCGCGTCTCTGTGAGACGCGTTCGCTCAGCGTCGAAGCGACTTATATAGCCCGGTACGCCCCGCATTCTATCGCTTAGCACGGCGAAGTGGCTACAGTGCGCGCTTGTGTGAACTGCCGCTGGATGCAATGTTTCGCCCGCTTTCCGCCGACGTAGCTCAGTTGGTAGAGCAACGGTTTCGTAAACCGTAGGTCACGGGTTCGAATCCCGTCGTCGGCTGTTACATCAACAAGCCCCACGAAAGCAGCGCGGACGCATCGCGCCAGATCTTGCTGGAACTGTCACCCAGCACAACAGCGATTATATCTTTGCCGGGACGCGTTCCGCTTGCGATCAGGCATTTGCCCGCACCGTCGGTGTAACCGGTTTTCATGCCGTTGCAGTAAGACACCCGTCGTAAAAGTTTGTTTGTGTTTTCAAGCTCGCGCGTGCGCCCATTCGAATAACGGAAGACAAGCTGAGGAAGACAAACAATGGAGCGAATAGTCGGATTCGCGTAAGCAGCGCGCGCAATGAGCGAGAGATCGCGGGCGCTCGAATATTGTCCCGGGATCGGCAAACCATTCGGATTCACAAAGTGCGAATGCACAGCTCCCAGTTGCACTGCCCGTCTATTCATCGTCTGGGCAAATGCCTCGATGCTGCCGGCATTGTCTCGCGCCAGACATCGTGCAACGTCATTGGGGCTTTTCACCAATAAGGCCCGTAAAAGATCTATCCGCTGATAAGTCTCGCCCGATTTGATTCCCAACTTTACCGGGTCGCACATTGTATCTATCGATTGCACCGTTACCTGTCGATCGAGAAAACCCGTCTCTGCCACGATCAGCGCAGTGAGCAATTTTTGCGTGCTCGCTGCTTGTCGTACCTGATCGGCGTTTTTTTCATACAAGATCCTGCCGCTATTGGCGTCGACGACGATCACTGAAGCCGCGCTAGTCTTCGGTATGCCCTCAGGTGTGAACTCGGTAGGCGCGGCGATTGTGTCCGGCTCTTCGTTCGATTTTGCGCGCGCTCGATGCGACCGCGCATGACTCGATTTTGATTTCTTCGCTTTCGGTGCATCGGATTCGGTCTCGTCATCCGAATCTTTTTGCGTTACGGCCGTTGCTTTCCGAACAGGCCCGTTAACGCCGCTTGGCCGGACAATATCAGAATCAACGACGTCCTGCGCCCAAGCGCCCAGCGACGAGCTCAGCATGAGTGCGCAAACAAACCAAATTCGATTGCGCAAAATCATGGACGGGAAATTACGGACAAAACGTTCGCCTGCGCAAGTGCCTGCGTGTATTGCCTCGCCATCTGAGCATTCGGCAGGCTCCTGGACGCTCTTATCTCTTACCCCGCTCGATGAGTTCGACCTCGTAGCCTTCTGGCGCGTCAATGAAAGCAATTCTACCGCCGTTCGTGGAATGTGGTCCGTCCGACAAGGGATGACCTTTTGCCGCGGCGTGTTTAGCAAACTTGTCCAAATCGTCGACTTCAAATGCGAGATGCGTCAGATCGGGGCCGACGACAACCGGGCCGCTCTCGTCGAATTTGCAGATCTCAATTTCCACGTCGCTGCCTGGTGCTTTCAGGAAAACGAGTTGCGATCCACGCCCAGAGGTATGGCGACGAACCTCCTGAAGCCCCAGGACGTCTTTGTAGAACGAAGTGGTCTTTTCCAAGTCGTGTACGCGATAGCGCGTGTGCAGTAATTTCTTGACCATGTTCTATCTTATTGCTTGAGCGGGTCGATTCAAACGGCCCCTCTGGACAAAGCCGTCAAAATGGCTTCATTGCGCTCCTCGCGAAGTGCACCAGGTTCGTAGCCACGGTGACAATGAGAGTCCACGCCGCGCGTTTCTTCGTCATCCCGAGCGAAGTCGAGGGATCCCGCGGCGTTAGGCAAAGGTGACTCCACGGGATTCCTCGCCTACGCTTCGCTCCGAAAGACGTAATAACCTATGAAAAAAATCGGAATACTTTTTGGACAGGAACAGAGTTTTCCGCCCGCGTTTGTCGATCGGGTGAATCAAAAAACTGGCGGCAAAGACATTGCCGCGGAGTTTGTGAAGATCGACAAAGTGATTCAGGGCGAACCGTGCGGATACGATGTGGTGATCGATCGAATTTCACAGGACGTGCCGTTTTATCGCGCGTGGCTAAAGAACGCCGCGCTAACCGGCACCGCCGTGGTAAACAATCCGTTTTGGTGGAGCGCGGATGAAAAGTTTTTCAACAACGCGCTATCGACCAAAATCGACGTCGCCGTTCCGCGCACGGTGTTGCTTCCATCGCATCAGCCGCCGCCGGATACCAACGACAAATCGTTTCGAAATCTCGGCTATCCTCTCGATTGGGAAGGGATTTTCAATTACGTAGGCTGGCCCGCGTTTTTCAAACCGTTCGCCGGTGGCGGCTGGAAGAACGTCTATCGATTGCACAACCGCGAGGAATTCTTCCGCGCTTACAACGATACCGGAGAGTTGGTGATGATGCTGCAAGAGGAAGTCAAGTTCGACATGTATTTCCGCTGCTATTCGATTGATCAGCGTCAGGTCCGGATCATGCCGTACGAGCCACGGAACCCGTTTCATTTGCGTTATCGAACAGAGTGGCATGCGCCGAAGGAAATTCTGCAAAAAGTCGAGGAGGGCGTTCTGCGATTGAATCAATATCTTGGTTACGACCTTAACACCGTGGAATTCGCCATTCGCGATGGCGTGCCGGTCGCGATCGACTTTTGCAATCCCGCGCCTGACTGCGAAGCGCAGTGGATCGGTGAGCACAACTTCGAGTGGGTAGTGGAAGCAGTCGCCGAAATGGCCATCCGCAAGGCGCGCGAACACGTCCCCGATCGGGATAATCTAAGCTGGGGCAAGTTCATGCAAGCTGCGGTCGCACGACGTTCGTTGAGCGAACTCGCCTAGCAGTGGTCTGATAGGGCTCGCCACTCCTGTGCGAGCCGCTTCGGCGTGCAGAGGACTGCCCGCCCTACCTGTCAGAAATAATCTGTGTAAATGTACGAAATCTGCGGATGTTTTTCGTCCGGGGCATGGCATGAAAGACCACACCTTCACTTTGGGAATCGAAGAGGAGTTCGCTATCATCGACCCCGAGACGCGCGAGCTGCGTTCGCATATTCACGAGATTCTCGAAGGCGGAAAAATCACGCTCAAGGAGCAGATCAAACCGGAGATGCACCAGTCGGTCGTTGAGTTGGGCACCGAAATTTGTGATTCCATTGGTTGTGCGCGCGATCACGTCACTGCGCTGCGCACGAAACTGGCAGAGTTGGCTGGGCGCAGCGGATTAAAAATTGCGTCCATGGGGACGCATCCATTTTCGCACTGGCGCGATCAACTCATCACTGAAGGCGAGCGTTACCAGGAAATCGTCAAGGACATGCAATCTCTGGCGCGCGCGAATCTGATTTTTGGATTGCATGTGCACGTCGGCATTCCCAATCGGGAGACGGCGATCCACGTGATGAATCAAGCGCGCTATTTTCTGCCGCACATATACGCGCTGTCCGTCAACTCACCGTTCTGGGTAGGTCAAAACACGGGACTGAAGGGTTATCGCCTGAAAGTCTTCGAGCGTTTTCCCCGCACCGGCATTCCGGATTCGTTCGAGTCGCTTTCTGAATATGAAGATTACTGCAAGCTACTGGTTAAGACCGGTTGCATCGACAACGCCAAAAAGATCTGGTGGGACATCCGGTTGCATCCGTTCTTCGACACGCTGGAGGTGCGCGTCTGCGATGCGCAATCGCGCGTGGACGACACGCTTGCAATCGCGGCACTTATCCAGGCTGTAATTTCAAAACTCTATAAACTGTTGCACCAAAACATTACCTTTCGGATTTATCGGCGGCGTCTTCTTGATGAAAACCGCTGGCGCGCCGCGCGCTACGGTATCGAAGGAAAAATGATCGACTTCGGCAAGGAAGCCGAAGTGGACGAACGCAGTCTGTTAAACGAACTGCTCGACTTCGTCTCGACCGAGGTTAAGGAACTCGGCAGCGAGAGAGAAATGGCGCATATCGAGCGAATTATCCGCGAAGGCACCGGCGCGGATCGGCAACTCGCTGCGTGGGAACACACGCAGAACATGAAAGCGGTCGTCGATCAGATCGTCGTGGAGACGTACGAAGGTTTATCATTGCCCCAGTAGCTCGACTGAAATATCGGCTAGCCCAACACGCGTCGAGCGTTTCAGAGCGCCTTGTAATCCACGGAAATCGTCCGGTACACGAGATTGTCGTGTTGCGCTGAGAAATAATACAGCTCAAGCATCGTGGTCCCGACCATCCATTGATATCCGACCAGCGTTTGGATCACCTCGCTGTCGTGGTCGCGAGAACGTGACACCAGTTTTCCGGTGCCGTACTTTTCGTCGAAGTATTTACGAATTTCTCCCATCCGAGTGTTGTAACGTTCGATGGACCAGTCGGGGTATTCGTACTGCAGCTCTATCGCCACGAGCGCTCTCTCTTTGAACGTAAACACGGTGCGTTTGAGTCCGGGATGGATCAGGCCCTCCACAGTCCAGACCTCGCGGTTCTCTTTCTTCTCACGGGAAACTAATTTGGCTTTCGCGCCGTGCAGCACTGCCTCTACGCGAGCCATCGAATCGTTCCAACGGAACCCGAACGGCGGCACCAATTCATCAGCGGCACGTGAGTGTTGCGCGAAAAAAACAAAAACGGTGACCAGGCCAATTAAAAATTGACGGATCATCAGCTGGTTCGGACGAGTCACGCACATCGAAACACGCCCAGTGGTATCGGTATCGGTTGCCTGCATCTACATTTGCTGAGCGTTTACGTTCCGCTTGCAGAGGCGAGAAATTGCGCGCACAGACGAATTCGGTCAAGCTCGGGGTACACAGCCAATTAGCAGCGAAGTGTTCGTTGCGGCGATTCAAAATCCGTCGCGACTGGCACACGAAATTTCTGCAACACACTGTTTTTTGTTCCCGCGACGAGCCGAGCGCTCCATCTTCCAGTCAAGAAAATTTTTTTGTCGTAATTGAAAATAAAATTCATTTTTTTCTTGTCGCTTTCGCAACGGATTTCTAGTCTCAAGCCCGCTGGCGAGGACGACCACAAAGCGTGTGTGAATAAGTTGTGAACATGTTTGAGAAATTTCCGGCAGCAAGAATGAACAAGACTAAAAGCTTCGCGCCAGAACGATTGATTTCGCGTACACGACAGGATCGTAGTATGCGCACGCTGCACGACGACTCGAGGCGTTTTCCCTCGTATTTACGCCTTTTTGACATTTTTTTTGGACTATTGATCTCCGAATCCTACTCAGGAACAGCTCGATTATTCGCCCGGTGCTGTGGGCGATTTCCGATGCTAAAGGCCCATGTGGCGTTTCTGTAACACTGTTAACAACTTCTCTTATGGACAAGAAATGCGCGCAGCTATGGCAGCGATTGTCGGCCGCTCTCAAGCCACAGATTAGCGCGGATAGTTTTAAACGCTGGTTTTCTACCGTCGAGTTGCTGGAGGCAAAGGACAAATCGATCACGCTCACTGTTCCAAACAATATTTACCAGCTCTGGATCGAAAGTAATTACATGCCGGCATTGCAGAATGCGATCTCCGTTACGTTTGGCGGTCCGCGTTTGGTGAAGTTTTGCGGCCCGTCCGCGGCTGGCACACAAACGTCCGCGGAAGATTCGGCCACGGTCAAAGAAGCGCTGCCTGCGCCTCAAGTTGATGCGCGGCAGGGCACAACTGTTCCGGGACTCAATCCGCGAAACACATTCGAATCGTTCGTGGTCGGCCCGAATAACGAAATCGCGCACGCGGCCAGTCTCGCGGTCGCGCAGGCGCCGGCGCGCACCTACAATCCCCTCTTCGTTTACGGCGGCGTTGGCCTGGGCAAGACGCATCTCATGCAAGCCATCGGCCAATTCGTCTGGGCGAAAAGAAAAAACATGAAGGTGCTCTACGTCTCGAGTGAGCTGTTCATCAACGAGTTCATCGACGCGATCCAGCACAGTAATCTGGTCAAATTCCGCAAGCGTTATCGTCAGGCCGATCTCCTTTTGATTGACGACATTCAGTTTCTCGGCGGTAAGGAGCGATCGCAGGAGGAATTTTTCCATACGTTCAACACGCTCTTTGACGGACATAAACAGATCGTACTGTCCAGTGACCGGCCCGCTTCGGAAATCGCAAATCTGGAGCACCGCCTGGTATCGCGGTTTGAATGGGGGCTAACCGCCGAGCTTCAGCCCCCCGCCATCGAAACGCGGCTCGCCATTCTGCGAAAAAAGGCCGATGCCATGCAGATCAAATTGCATGAAGACGTTTTTCAATTCCTCGCCAGCCGTATCCGGACAAACGTCCGTCGTCTGGAAGGCGCACTCATGCGCGTCGCTTCCTTTGCGTCACTTAGCGGCAGGGAACTGACCAACGAAACGGTGGAGCATTTGCTAAAAGACATTCTGCAGGAAGAAGGCCGGCAATCGATCACCATCGAACAAATTCAGCGGCGCGTAGCCGAACATTTCGACGTGCGTCTTGCCGATATGACGAGCAAGCGTCGCCCGGCCAGCATCGCTTTTCCAAGACAGGTCGCCATGTATCTGGCCCGCGAACTTACCAAGGCATCCTTGAATGAAATCGGCGACGCGTTTGGCGGGCGGGACCATGGCACTGTGCTTCATGCCTGCAAGCTGGTGAAGAAACGAATAGCTGAGCAGGACAACATTCGGCAGACGATCTCGTACATCGACAGTTCTCTCCAGCGGTAGGAGCCGCAGCGCGTGCAAGCCTACCAACGCCACAGATGAGAGATTGCGGTTGCCGAATAAAATCGAAGGCTTTACATCTTAGGCCTGCTTTCTGGTCACCATGAAATTTAGCGTTGCCAAGGAAAAATTGCTCGAAGCCCTGCAGCAGGTGCAAAACGTAGTGAGCACCCGTACCACGTTGCCCATTTTGTCCAACGTTTTGCTACAAGCTAACGAGTCTGAATTGCATCTGACGACCACCGATTTGGACGTTGGCGTGCGCGGCACTTGCGAAGCGCACGTGGACAAAGCCGGAGCGACGACGCTACCGGCGCGGCGCGTTTTCAACATCATCCGCGAACTGCCGTCGAGCGAAATTCAGATTGATGTTGATGGAAAAAATGCGGCGTCGATTCGTAGCGGCCAAAGCTTCTTTAAGATTCTCGGTCTGCCAGAGGATGAATTTCCGCCGCTCCCTAAATTCGACGACGCGAAAGTCGTCACAATACGACAGAAAGATTTGCGCGACGGTTTGCGCAAAACTTCCTACGCGATTTCCACCGATGAAACCCGTTACGTGCTCAACGGTGTCCTGTTCAGCTTTAAGGACAACAAGGTAACGCTGGTTGCAACCGATGGACGGCGCCTCGCCATGGCGGAAATTGAATTGGAATTCCCGCGAAGCCACGAATCGGACCTGATTATTCCGACCAAAGCGGTCACGGAATTGCAGCGTCTGCTTACCGATGACGGTGATGTGAAGGTGAGCATGAGCAACGGCCAGATTGCATTCGATCTCAACAAGACGCTGCTCGTCTCGAAATTGATCGAAGGCAATTATCCGAATTACAAGCAAGTGATTCCAGGCGAGGCGAAAGAGCGCGTAAAACTCGAGCGCGAAATGTTTTTAAATTCACTGCGGCGCGTTTCGCTTCTGGCCAGCGACAAATCGCACTCGGTGAAACTGAATTTCAGCAAGAACAATCTCGATATCACAGCGAATACGCCTGAAGTCGGCGAAGCGAAAGAGTCACTGGCCGTGCCCTATAAAGGGCGTGAGCTTTCCATCGCGTTCAATCCGGAGTTTCTAATGGCGCCGTTGCGCGCGCTCACGGAAGACGAAGTGTTTCTCGATCTTATTGACGAGATGAGCCCCGGCGTTGTGAAAATTCAAACCCCATTCCTCTACGTCATAATGCCGATGCGCATCAGTTCGTAATTCTCTCGGCTAAACCCGACGGAGGCGGCGCGCACGGAGTGACGCGCCTACCAGCTTACAAAACTCGTCGCTGCGGCATTGCCGATTGCACCATCATTAGTTCGGTGACGTTTTCCGGCGTGAGCAAGCCGACCAGCCGTTTCATGCGATCCAGGACGGGCACGGCTGGGCAATCGCACTCCTGCATAATGCGAAAGGCATCTTCGAATCGTGTGCCGGTTGTGATGGTTGGAATGTCGCGCCGCATCACGTCGCCCACACGAAGCGTGGGATCGTTTTTGCGCAAAGCCGAGATGAGATCGTGACGGGTTAATAATCCGGCGACGTTCCCGGTTTCGTCCATGACCGGAAAATCGTGCTGCGAAGTCGCAAGCAATGCGTCCACTGCTTCCTCGAGCGTCGCATCTGCTGCCAGTGTGCGGAACTCGCGCACCATTGCGCTGGAAACCGGAAACCGGCGCGCGACATCTTTCATTTGCGCCAGCGCTGCCTCTTGCGATGCGCCGATATAAACGAATAGCGCAACAAAGATTAACATAAACCAATTGGGATTGATCAAGCCGATGAAGCCGAACACGAACGCAAATCCCTGTCCAACAGTTGCCGCGACCTGCGTCGCGCGCACATAACTCATACGCGTGGCGAGCAGCGCGCGTAAAACCCGGCCACCATCCATTGGAAAGGCCGGCAGCAAGTTAAACAGAAGCAACACAACGTTCATTGTGAATAGGAGATCAGGAATGCTGGTCTCGGTGGTTGGCGGATAATCCCACGAACCACCGCCGATGAACGCACCGAGCGCGATCAACGCGGTCACAGCCGGACCTGCTGCCGCGATGACTAATTCCTGCACCGGTTCGTCCGGAATACGTTCCAACCGCGCTACACCGCCGATGGGCAAGAGCGTGATGTCAGGCGTGTTAATTCCGAAAGCTTTCCCCGCCAAAGCGTGCCCAAACTCGTGCAACACTACGCATGTAAACAACAACAGAATGAACAAGACTCCGCCGACCGCTGCGGACGAGCCGCCCTGCGTATAATAGGCAAATGCGATCCACGCGATCAGGAGCAGAAACGTGATGTGAATCCGCAATTGGATCCCCGCAACACGAAGGATTGGAATCGACCAGCCCATGCGAATTAGTGTCCTCTCTGATTAAATCGCGCGCTAGCGCTGTTTTCACAGTTCAATTAACTCCATGCAGCTTTTTGACGTTGCAATCGTCGGCGGCGGACCTGCCGGATCGAGCTGCGCCGCGTTTTGCGCGATGGCCGGTTTGCAAGCTCGCATACTCGAACGCGAAAAATTCCCACGCGAGAAAGTGTGCGGCGACTGTCTGAATCCGTCGTGCTGGCCCGTCTTGGAACGGCTGAAGCTCGCGAAGCGAGTGCGGGATTTGCCGCATTCGAAATTATGTTCGGTGGAGTTCATCTCGATCAATGGGCGCGGAGTGACTGTCGATCTCCCATCGGGCGCCGATGGCGAGATTTCGGTGAAACGCAGCCTCTTTGATGACCTGCTTTTGAGGCGGGCTGCCGAGCTCGGGGCGAACGTCCACGAACAAACTACCGTGACGGGGTTAAGCAGAAACGACTACTGGAACATTGAAACTGCTTCCAGCGATTTTTTCCAGGCTCGGATACTAATTGGTGCGGATGGACGCAACTCCACGGTGGCGCATCTGTGCAATTTGTTGCCGCGTCCGGCGCGCGAACGTGTAGCGTTACAGGCGCATATCCCGCTGCCGCGAGACTTTGAGAACCGGATCGTTCTACAATTTCTGCGCGAAGGTTATTCTGGTCAGGCTTCAGTAAATGAAACTCAGTTGAATCTCTGTCTCGTCGGCACACCACCGACCATTTCCACGCTGCGCAAATGGGCAGAGCGCCAATTTGATCTTTCCGCGAATCAACCCTGGCGCACGATCACGCCGCTGACACGTTCGCCGATTTCATCCGCTCATGAAAATCTGTTTTTCATCGGAGACGCAGCTCGCGTGGTCGAGCCGTTCACAGGCGAAGGAATTTATTACGCGCTGCAGTCGGGCGAACTAGCCGCAAACGCAATCGCGAAAATTCTTCGCGGCGATGATCGGCAGTTAGCGCTGCGCAATTTCACTCACGCATACTCCGGCATGTATCGCGGACGTTTATGGATCAATCGCCTCGCGCGCGCGGCAGTCTTGCGACCACAGCTCGGCTCGCTGTTCGTTGATGCCGCGCGAATTCGTCCCGAAATCATGAAGTTTCTGACCGGGAAGATCGTTGAAACACTGTAGGGGAAACTGACAGTCTCCCATGTGGCCGTGTCCGGGGAAGATGTCAGCTTCCCCTACAGAGAGAGCGTAATGCCTTCATCCGAAAGAGGCTTGCCTCGCCGCTTTCACCGTGTTCGCCATCAACATCGCGATCGTCATTGGCCCAACGCCCCCCGGCACGGGTGTAATCGCCTTCGCCTTTTTTGACACTTCGCCAAATGCAACGTCGCCCACTAGCCGGTAGCCGCGCTCGCTCGCCGTGTCTTCAAGACGATTAATTCCGACGTCAACAACCACTGCGCCTTCTTGAATGTGATCGGCTTTCAGAAATTCTGCTCGTCCAATCGCCGCAACCACAACGTCAGCCGAACGCGTAATCTGCGCGAGATTTTTGCTGCGCGAATGCACAACGGTCACCGTCGCATTTCCGTTTTTGTTTTTCTGCATGAGCAGTAGTGCCAAAGGTTTACCAACAATCATGCTGCGCCCGAGGACAACAACATGAGCGCCGCTAATCTCAATGTCGCTTTCCAGAAGCAAACGTTGCACACCGAGCGGTGTGCAGGGCACAAAACCGCTCGCGTCTTCGAGCACGAGCTTCGCGACATTTTCCGGGTGAAATCCGTCCACGTCCTTTCGCGGGTCCAGCGCGCGCACGATTGCCGCTTCGTCGATATGTTCGGGCGGCGGCGACTGAACAAGAATGCCGTGAACAGTCGAATCGCGATTCAATTCTTCGACGCGCGCCAGCAGTTCAGCCTGTGTGGTTGAAGTGGGCAGCTCCAGTTTCACGGAATGCAAGCCAAGCTCGCGACACATTTTATCTTTCGACCGCACGTAAGCGCGCGAAGCTGGATTGTCTCCCACGAGAACCACAGCAAGGCCGGGCGTCACTCCTCGTGCCTTCAGTTCTGCGATATCACTACGAAGATCACCATAAACCTTTTCCGCAACAACGCGGCCATCGATAAGTTTTGCCATGGTTCTTATCATTCCGAGCGTAGTCGAGGAATCCCCAACCAAAAGCTAGATTCACGGGATCCTTCGACTTCGCTTCGCTGCGCTCAGGATGACGAAGACTCAACGCATTTCAACCAGCGACATCATCGCGTCCTGTACGCGGAGGCGTTCGGCCTCGAATTCACTTGGTGTACTCGTCGGGTTGACGCGAAGTGGCCGGCTGATCAGCACCCGCACTTTGGAAAATGGTTGCGGGATGATGAAGCGATCCCAGCTTCCCAAGCGCCAGCAGCGCGAATATTCCAGACTCATCGGTAATACCGATGCACCGGATTTCTGCGCGAGAAAAACGATTCCGGGACCAAGTTCGTAAACCGGGCCACGCGGACCATCGGGCGTAATAACGACGTCCCGTCCTGAAGCGAGCTTCTCAGTAAGCTGAAGAATTGCGCTCGCGCCCAGACGCGAGCTGGAGCCGCGAATCACCTCGTACCCAAAACGGTGAATGGCATCCGTCAGCAGATCGCCATCGCGGCTGGCGCTGATCAGCGCCGCTCCGGGACGATTTGGAAAAAAGCGTCGCAAAACCAAGGGGAAAATTAGCAACCGATTATGCCAGAGCGAGCCGATGTAATTTTCTGTCACCGGTTTCCCGAAGATGCCCGCGTGATCGTCAATTTGGTAACGCAGCGTCCGCTCCCAGACCCGCAACAAACGAACTCCAAATGCGATCAACCATCGCGCAAGCCTGCCTTCGATCTTCAATTTTCCTTGCGCGACGTTTTCGCCGACTCCTTTTCAGCCCAGCGATATGCACCCGGACTCGGCAACCCAATTTGGTCGAGGATTCGCCAAACCACTGTATCGACAACGGCGGTGAGGGAATCGGGACGACTGTAGAAGGAGGGAACCGCTGGCAGAACAATCGCGCCCGCTTCAAGCAAAGTCACGATATTGCGGGCGTGAATCAAATTCCACGGGGTTTCTCTGGGCACGAGAATTAGTTTGCGTCGTTCCTTCAAGAAGACATCGGCCGCCCGCAAGAGGACACTGTCGCTGGAACCGGAAGCGATTCGCCCGAGAGTCGCCATCGAACAAGGGACGATCACCATTGCGTCGAAACGCGCGGAGCCGCTCACAAACGGCACGTTCATGTCACTTTCAGAATGGCGCGAAACTTCCGCAGGAATTTTGAAATCATCCAGCTCCTGCTTTGCAACCTCTCTCGCATAAGCGCTCATAACGAGATGCACCTCGTGCGCCGCGCAATCGATTTGTTCTAGCAAGCGTTGCAGATAGATCGATCCGCTTGCACCCGTGGCGGCGATCACCAGTTTCATATTAGTTGTCTCATTCCGAGTGGACCGTTCCGAAGGCGAGCATTTCAAATTCACGACTCAGCCAGGGTGAGTACCACCTGAGGTGACGTTCGTTCATTTGAAGTAGCGCGACCATCTTGGTTGCGTCGCCAGAGAATGGCAAGCCCGGGACACTGATTCATCCTGCAGCGAACCAAGAGGCTTGCGCAACGTTTCTTCTTCAACGAAGCGTTTCGATTCGATGCACAAACATACACTAACGGGAAACATCAAAATGCACCGCGCGTTTCGGTCCAGAATTCTCGGGAACCGGCGCGATATTTTGGTGTATCTGCCGCCGGGCTACCGCCGATTTTCGAGAAAAAGTTATCCCGTTTTGTATCTGCACGACGGACAGAATGTCTTCGACGCAGCGACTTCTTTTGGCGGCGTGGAATGGGGCGTGGACGAGACCGCCGAACGCCTTATCCGCACTAGAATTATCGAGCCCGTCATTGTCGTCGCCGTTGCAAACATCGGCGAAGACCGGGTCCATGAGTACACGCCCACGCCAGGAGTGATCGAAGCAAAGGGAAGACGGAAAAAACGCAGCCGTGGGCTGGCGCGCCTCTACGCAAATTTTCTCATGGAAGAACTCAAACCTTACATCGACGGAAAATATCGTACCAAACCTGAGGCGGAATTCACCGGCCTCGGCGGATCCTCCCTGGGCGGACTTGTGACACTCGCGATTGGAATTTTAAACCCGGACAGATTCCGTCGGCTCATGGTGATGTCGCCGTCCATCTGGTGGGATGATTTCGCTATTTACCGCCTCGTCGACTCTATCAAGCGAAAGCCACCGCTGAAAATTTGGGTCGATACCGGCACAGCCGAGCCGGGCTGGGAACAAACTCGCGAACTATGCAAGCGACTAGTCGAGAAAGGATGGAAACCGGGCAAGGACCTTCTATACATGGAAGCCGACCACAGCGATCACAGCGAAGCAGCCTGGGCAGCGAGGGTCGAACCGGCGTTAAGCTTTTTATTTCCACGTCCAAAATAAAACTGTAGCCACTTCTTTGTAGAAAGCGTGAGGCTGATGTGACGCAGATTGCGTCGCCCGCAGGGCGACGGCTATAATTTCGGTACCGCCGGCGTCGCCGACGGATTCGGAGGCAAGGGTTCGGGTGGAGGTACAGGAGGCGGCGGAGTTGGCCTGGGCGGAGACGGATTTTCTGGCATGGAACTCTCGCTGAAGAATCGCTTTTACTGCAGCGGTTTGCCGTAAACCTGATAAACGCGAACACCGCCGCCTATGAAATCCCAGTCCTTTTGATACGAAAAAGCGCGATCGTGTGAAGACCAGGTAAGCTCGCGCGGCAACTCTGCATGATTTGGATCGTATACGAGATAGCGATCAACCCCGGGATTCGGCGACGAAGATTTCACCTTATAAATCAAAACCGAGTGATTGATGGTGAACCGGGGATAAGTTGTAAGAAACGCGACGAATAACTCGCCGCGCGCCAACGCCGCATTTAACCGGGCGTGAGTCTTTTCCTGGTAGCCGGGACCGTCTTGAAACATCATCCGCGCATTGCCGATTCGAAAGTAACTCGGCCAACCATGCCCGATGTTTAATTGCACGAGTTCGCGACGGGCCTTGCTCATTTCCTTCAGGTCTTTGTATCCGGGAAAAACAATTCGTTGATTTTCCGGCAGCGGCTCCGCCCAGGCCGCGTGGCGTGTGAGATCGCGAACGCGAGCGGCCAGCGATGCATCATCCAAGGGAGCACTTCGCGGCTCGAACCGCGCAAATTTTTTGAATTGGGCCGCCGTCCGGGACATTACAAAGCAGTGCCGATTATATGCGTCTTTCTTCGTCGCTGATGATTTTCGCAAAGAAGCGTGTCCCTCGTGATACTCAAACACTGTCTGATTAGCGAAAGCGAACGTGTCGCGATCAAAACGAAATTCCGCCGGGGCGGCGTCGGCGCGTGCGAATACGACAGCGGCAAAAGCACCGAGCCACCAAACCCCTACCGATTTGCCCCAGGTCCCCAACATCACATCAAACGCGAACCGGGACTGTAACGGTTTTTCCTTCCGAAAACACACCCAGACGGCGAAATTTCTGATATCGCTTCTCTAACAATTCCGCGACCGGTATCTGAGACACTCTGTCCAAGCTCCGTCGCAGCGCTTCCCCAAGATTCGCCGCAGCTGAAGCATAATCGCGGTGCGCGCCGCCTGCCGGTTCGGCAATGATTTCGTCAACCACCTCGAGTTTCAAAAGATTTTGTGCTGTCAATTTGAGCGCCTCAGCGGCTTCAGCAGCGTGTCGCCGGTCTCTCCACAAAATGGCGGAGCAAGCTTCCGGACTAATGACTGAGTAGTAAGCATTCTCGAAAATCAAAACGTGATCCGCGACCCCGATACCGAGCGCGCCTCCCGAGCCGCCCTCACCAATCACTGCGGCAATGACGGGCACGCGCAGCTTCATCATCTCACGAAGGTTCACAGCGATTGCCTCAGAAATGTGGCGCTCCTCCGATCCGACACCTGGAAAAGCGCCTGGCGTATCGATGAGGGAAATCACTGGCATCCCAAATTTTTCGCCGAGACGCATCAATCGCAACGCCTTGCGATAGCCCTCCGGATGAGCGCACCCGAAATTGCGCATCACGTTCTCCTTGGTATTGCGCCCCTTTTGGTGAGTGATAACAATGCAACGCTGGCTGCCGAGCATCGCCATTCCGCATGGCATTGCGCGATCGTCGGCAAAACGGCGGTCGCCGTGTAATTCAACCCAGTTCGTAAAACAGCGTTGAATGTAATCGAGAGCGAAGGGCCTTTGAGTGTGCCGGGCGATTTGGACCCGCTGCCAGGCCGTCAAATTGCCGTAAACATGACGGCGCGTTTCCCGAAGCTTTGCCTCAAGTTCTTTCACCGCCGAACCGAGATCGACGTCGTGCTTTGTGGAATGACTTTTTAAATCCTGCAGCCGTCGTTCCAATTCAAAGATCGGCTTTTCAAAATCGAGCGGTTGCCATTCCATGTCAGTCAAAAAGCTTAAAACGCTAAAAGTTACAATTTTAAGTGCCTCGCGGGATCAGGTTCGTTTGGGCTGCTTTGGAACATTGTAACTCTTTTAACTTTTTTGGCTCAGTCACTAATCGTCACAGAGGTGCTTTTATTTACAAGCGTGCTTAACTCCTCGAGATCAACCGCAGCGAGACCGAGACCGGTCGGCGGGGGCGGTTGGTCGAGATTGGGATGCGTTGCATCCGGCACGGCGTACAGCGTATAAGCTGGTGCGCCGGCCAGCCTGATCCATTTTGTGCTGGCCAGGTACTCCTTGCTGCCTAGCCCAACGCGTTTGCCACCTTTCCAAGCCATCGTTTCAGCGACTTTCGCCATAATCTTGGCCGGCTGTTTCTGCGGCAGCTTTGTCTCGCGCACGTGATATTGCTTGAAAAACGCGCCGTGGTTCAACACCACAATCAGTTTCGCTTTGCGCTGAATCACCATGGAGAAATCGGGATGTGAGACCAGCACCTTGTCGCCAATCCGCAGCATGGTGCCGCTCATATTATTCATGCGCATGATCATCTCCGGTGTCGTCTTCAGCTTGCGCGCAATCTTCGCCAGCACGTCCCCGGGTTTCACAATGTATTCGGTCTTTTCCGGAGATGGACGACGCGACAGCAAAATTGTGGTGTTCACTTCGCCAAGGATATCCCGGGCTTCATCGAGGTGCTTCCCAGCGGGATATTTTTGGATGACAGCGACAAGCGCATCACGCGCTTCTGGGAGTTTTCCATCCTGACGAAGTTTAACCGCCGCCTCAAATTCTGGCAGGCTGACGTCCACTGCGGGCGGCGGAGTGACTTCTCCGCGCTGCTCCTTTTTCACCTCGATTTCTTCTTTGACAAAGGTGTTGTAACCGAACCACGCAGCCCCGCCAAAGATCGCCAGCGCCAAAAGTAGGACGAAAAGCCATTTCATGACTTGGATGAAGTTAAAGCGTTGAACCGTTGAACCGTAGAAGCGTCAAGTCACCGCGTCATGTTACCCGCTTTAACGCTTCAACGCTTAACGGCTCTGCGCTTTAGCCCTGTTCGGCTTCGCTTCCAGGAAAGAACCGATGCCAAAGGCGTCCAATGGTAGGCTCCTCCCGGTTTGTCCAGGTAAAGTGGCAATCCTGACAGTAAAATTCTTTCGGTATAATTTTCAGCGCGCAAAGCACGCCGACCAGAGCGGGCGTCAAAAATTTCCGCGTCATCTGCGGGTACTCGATATTTGAAGAGTTGCATTGTGGGCAGCGAATCAACGCGGCGGAGATGTCTGGATCAGTCGATTCCCATTCGATCATCAGACTTTGCGCCTTTTCGAAATCATTATCCTCCACCATGACCTTGGCGTTCGCCTGCGGCTTGGACATGAAGCCGAATTGCTGCATCGGCGCCTCATTGTGAACGTCGGTCTTAATCCCTGAATCCTGAAAACGCCGTTTAAGCTCACGCGCTTTGGCGGGCTCATTAAATGTGGCAATGGTCACCATAAAATCTCCTTCACGGGCTGCAGCACATCGTCCTGATCAAACATCAAATCGCCGTTGAGCGCAAGATTTTGACATCGGCGGGATTTGCCGGTGTTCCGCTGAGGACAGTGGACGCTACAGCGCTTAATGAGCAGGCGGAGGAAACCATTGGTAGAGCATTAGGTAAACGAGAACTCCAGTAACAGACACGTAGAGCCAGATCGGGATCGTCCAACGCGCGATCCGCTTGTGCCGGTCCCATCTGCGACGAAAAACAGGAACAAGCGTCAAAATGACCAAAGGCAGCGTCACAAACGCCAGCAGAACGTGCGAGGCCAGAATCGGAAAGTAAACCCCCGCAATCCAGCCCGTATATCCGGAAGATTTCTCGCCAACGCGCGCATGATAAGTGATGTAGCCAACCAGAAAACAAACAGACGAAAGAAGGGCTGTGATCATGCACACCATGTGACGGCGCCACGCGCCGCGACGGATGAAATACCAACCCGTAGAAATGAAAATGGTGCTCACGAGGTTGAACGTGGCATTGAGGGCGGGCAGGTCGGAGGTTGAAATCACGTTGAAGCGGCTGAACCGTTAAGCCGTTAAATTGGTCTATCCCTCCGACGGTTCAACAGTTTAACGGCTCATGCCAGTCGCTTTAGAACAACCTCGGGTTCATCTTCCCGCGCAAACGCCACGATTGCGCCGGACGCGCCGCGTCGTTGCAATTGCAATTCGTCTAGCAATTCTCGCCGCCATCGTCGCGATCTTCGCCGGCGGTTATTATCTGGCGCGACGGGGATTTGGCCGTGAATGGCGGTACCGCGTCGTGGAAGAGCTACACAAACGCGGCGTCGAAGCTCAGATCGGACGGCTAACGCTGGACCCATTCCGCGGTCTGGTCGCAAAAAACGTAAGAATTTTCGATTATAGAAACCGCCAAAACACGTTGGCTTGGATCAGCGAAGTCTCTCTCGATATTAATTATGCAGCGCTAATCCATCATGAACCGTTTCTTAACGCCTTGGATGTGCGCGACGCGCAGATCACATTTCCAATCAAGACCGCTGAAGGAAAATCCAGTCGCGCGCAACTGACTAACCTCCGGGCGCACATTTATTTTCCACCGGAACAGATTTACGTCAGCCAGGCCGAAGGAACTTTTTGTGGGATTCGACTGTCAGCGAGGGGCCAATTAATCAAGCGCGCCGATTACCAGCCATCGGCATCAATCACACCGGAAGAGTGGCAAAAACGATTGTCACTTGCCCAGCGTGTCGTGGTTGAACTGCAAAAGTTCAGTTTCCCCGCAGGACCCCCTTCTTTGCAATTGAAGTTCAGCGGAGACATGGCAGAGCTCGAAAACGCCAGGGTCGAGGCGACCCTGCGTGGCGACCGACTGCAACTAGGCAGCTACGAAATTAATTATATGTCCGCCGCGGCCGAATGGAACCACCAGCGATTGGATATCGCGCATTGTGAATGGAGCGACGGGAAAGGCGCCTTCGCCGGTCGCGGCAATTGGAATCGAGAATCCAACGTGGCCAAATTTCAGATTCACAGCACCCTGAATTTGAAAGGATTTCTCGACGCTTTCGGCGTTGGTGAACCGATGGCAGACCTAGAATTTCGTTCGCCGCCTCTGCTCGAAATCACCGGTTCGATGAACCTAGGCGGTGACCAACTCCAACCGGACATCATCGGACATGCTGCTTTTGGACAGTTCACGTACAAGAAGGTGCCGTTTTCCGAGCTCAGCGCGGATTTTTCATGGGACGGCGAGCGCACTTTCGTTCGCGAGCTGCGCGTGCGTCATCAGACCGGCCAACTCAGAGCGGATCTCTTCGATGCACCTCACGATTTCCGCATAAATCTTGAGAGCACCATATCGCCAGAGGCAGTGCGCCCGCTCGTTCCGGAAGAGGCAAGCGGGTTTCTCCGCGAATGGCAGTGGCAACGTTCGCCCGCAATTCGCATGGCAATTCGCGGCACAGAACGGAATCCGGAAAATTGGCAGGGCGACGGCACCGTTGATCTGGGGCGCACCCGGTTTCGCGGAATCTGGATGAATGGAGCCAATGCCCGCATTCATTTCGGCGATGGTGCAGTCACTTACGACGATATTCAGGTCACGCGCGACGAAGGCACCGGTTCCGGCAGTTTCACGTACGATTTTAAAAAGCACGAGGTGCGGATCTCGAATATCCGCAGTTCGCTGTATCCGGCAGAGGTAATTTTCTGGATCGATCCGAAGACTTCGAAAACTATCGCCCCTTACAAATTCCGGCATCCCCCGAATGTTGTCGCTAATGGCGTTTACCAGTTCCGCGGCGGCAAGAACACGCGGCTGGAGATAAAGGTCGATGCCGCAAGCGGAATGGACTATGCCTTTCTTGGCAAAACCTTGCCGTTCGATCGTGTCTCGGCGCGATTGCTTTTCACGAACGATCGCTTGCAAATCAGCGATGTTCGCGCGGATCTCCTTGCCGGCACACTGCGCGGGAATGCCGACATATCACTGGCACGAAACGATCCGCATTACCGCGCCACGCTATCCATAAGCGACATCAATTTCCCGCGCCTGACTGACTTGTACTTCAACTACAAGACTGCGCAGGGACTGTTACGGACCACATATGAGTTTAACGGCATGGGCAGTGACTGGCGAACGATGCGAGGCAAAGGGAAAGTTGATGTAAGCAACGGCGACGTTTTCGCTATACCGATTTTTGGACCGCTGTCCGGAATTCTAAATCACATCGTGCCCGGCAGCGGATACAGCGTCGCTCACAAAGCAAACGCCGAATTCACTGTCGGAAACGGCGTTATTCACACTGACGATTTCGAGGCCGGTGGCTCTCTCTTCAGTATGCTGGGCAACGGCGACATTCATTTTCTCGACGACAAACTCGACTTCAATCTGCGGCTGGATATGAAAGGGCCCGGCATAGTGCTCCTGCCGATGTATAAACTTTTCGAATACGCCGGCGAAGGGAGCCTTAAGAAACCCGATTGGCACCCGAAGCGGTTTTAAAAACAATAGTGACAAAAAAAGAAACGGGTAAACGGCGAACCGGCAAAGCGGCGTTCTCCCCGATTCGCCGATTCGCCGACCCGCCGTCTCAACCTCTCCTCGGCGCGCACATGTCCATCCGTGGCGGGGTGAGCATGGCTATCGAGCGCGCGCGATCGATCCGCTGCACCGCGATGCAGGTGTTTGTGAAAAACAACATGCAGTGGTTTGCCAGACCGCTGACCCGCGAGGAAATCCGCGCGTTTCTCAATCACGTTCAACGCGGTGAATTGTTGTCGGTGTTCGGGCACGCCAATTACCTGATCAACCTCGCTGCGACCAATCCGCAGTTTCACGCCAATTCCATTCGAGCGCTCGCCGAGGAACTGGTCCGGGCAGATCAACTTGAGCTCCCGTTTTTGGTTTTGCATCCAGGTGCGCACCTCGGCGCGGGCGAAGAAGCAGGTTTGAAAAAGATCGCTGATTCAGTCGACGAGGTTTTTCGGAAGATTCCAAAAGTGAAAACGAAAATCGCACTCGAGATCACGGCCGGGCAAGGTTCGTGCATCGGTCATCGGTTCGAGCATCTGGCGCACATCATCGCGAACGTGCGCGAGCCGGAGCGTTTGCGCGTGTGCCTGGATACTGCGCATCTGTTCGCCGCGGGTTACGAGATCAACAGCGAAACAGGAGTGAGGAAAACATTTCGTGAATTCGATCGCGTTATTGGTCGCAATCGTCTCGTTGCCATTCACGTAAACGACTCGAAGACCCCCCGGGGTTCGCGAGTAGATCGACACCAGCATATTGGCAAAGGCCGGATCGGTCTGGACGCTTTCCGGTTCATCATGCGAAGTCCGCGCTTCAGCAAAATCCCGAAAGTGCTGGAAACGCCGAAAGGGAAAGACCTCGCGGAGGATGTGATAAATCTAAAAACGTTACGCCGATTGGCCGTAGTGAGGCAGAGCTGCCGCTCGCACCGCGTCACTTGATCAGCCGGATCGTAAACGGATACTGATAAAGCTTTCCTTCGCTGGCCTTCACCGATGCGATGATGACCAGCACTGTGTTCGCCACCCAGAGCGCTATCAAGATTGGGATTCCAATCAGGAAGATGCAGAGAATCGCCGCGATCGCGTCGTAAATCAGCATCGAGATCTGGAAATTCAACGATTCTTTTCCGTGCGCGTCAATCTCAGGTGAATCGCCGCGTTTTAACAGCCAGACGGCAAGCGGACCGAGAATGTGACCCAAAAAGTGAAAGAACAATCCGAGCAGTGCGCTGGCGTGGCACAAAACGCACCACGTTCGAACATTAGAGGAAGTGGATAGAGTCGGCGGCGGTTGTGGATCCATATGCAACCTTTCGCTCAAGGACAGGCTGCTCGCCAGTAGAAGAGCCAGAAAAAGATACGCGCTATTCTGATTTCACCCGTTCGATGTGCGCGCCGAGTTCCTGCAGTTTTTCGTCAAGATGTTCGTAGCCGCGGTCGATGTGATAAACGCGGCTGACTTCCGTGACGCCATCTGCTTTTAGTCCAGCTAACACTAGCGCAGCAGACGCGCGCAGATCACTTGCCATCACCGGTGCGCCGAGAAGACTATCTACTCCTTCAATCATCGCGGTGGCGCCCTCCAACTGGACCTTCGCTCCCATGCGTTTTAGCTCTGCCACGTGCATATACCGCTGCGGAAAAATGTTTTCAGTAACTGAACTCGTTCCTCTGTTCGTCGAAAGTAACGCGCACATTTGCGCCTGCATATCGGTTGGGAAACCAGGATACGGTTCCGTAACGATTTCCAACGCGCTGGCATCGCCGTTGGGCAGGACGGAAATGGAATCTCCTCTGATATCCACGGCGTAACCGCACTTAGCGAGCGCATCGGTGACCGCACGCACGTGTTCGGGCTCCACGCGTTTCACCGTCACTCCGTCTCCGGCGATTGCGCCGGCTACCAGAAACGTGCCTGCTTCAATTCGGTCCGGAATCACGCGGTGCTCCGCGCCGTGCAACTCAGGCACGCCCTCGACGACAATCCGGTCCGTGCCCGCCCGTTCGATCTTCGCGCCCATTTTGTTGAGGAAATTTACCAAGTCCACGACCTCGGGTTCGCATGCTGCTCCCTCGATGATAGTAACCCCATCGGCCAGGACAGCTGCCATCATCACGTTGTCTGTACCGAGCACAGTCGGACCGAATTTCCCCGTCATGTCGATTTGTGCCGCGTGCAGTTTAGGCGCAAAAACCTTGATATCACCGCCTTCGACGCGCACCGCTGAGCCGAGAGCTTCAAAGCCTTTCAGATGCAGGTCAATCGGCCGATCGCCAATGACACAGCCGCCGGGCAACGCGACGCTGGCTTCCTTGCACCTACCCAGCAATGGTCCCAAAACACAAACGGAGGCGCGCATTTTCCGGACGACATCGTAGGGCGCAACAGAGTGGATCTTCCCGGCAGTCACAGTCACCGTGCCGCTCGCGCGTTCCACCTGCGCACCCAGGTGAGCGAGAATTTGCAGCATATAATTCGTGTCGCTCAGGTCGGGGACGCCATGAACGATGCATGGTTCCCGCGTTAGCAATGTCGCCGAGAGGATTGGTAGCGAAGAGTTTTTTGAACCGCTGACCTTAATGGAACCGGAAAGCCGGCGGCCGCCGTGAACAAGAATTTTATCCATATCTCGCCAACAGGAAACGTATCACACCCGAGTAATCTTTTTCCGTCGAAATGTCGCGATAATTTTTCTCCGCCAGCGCTGCCACAAGCGCTTCGCTTTGGCCGATCCCGATCTCCATCGCCAGCATTCCCCCCGGCCGAAGCCAAGACGCCGCCTGCGCAATTAATTGCCGCACCAGCTCGTCCCCGCGCGCGCCTGCGAAAAGCGCCACTTCGGGATCGTGTAATACTTCGCGGGAAAGATTCTGCCGGTCGTCGGTCGAAACGTACGGAAGATTCGCGACGATCAGATCGAAGCCTGATTGCACACTTTCAAGCAAGTTGCTTCGCAGGAAACGGACACGATCGGCGAGGTCGAGTCGCTCGGCATTTTCACAGGCGAGCATCAGAGCGTCTTCAGAGATATCGGCCCCAACGACCTCGGCCTTTGGAAATTCTGCAGCCAGAGTGAGCGCAATGACGCCGCTGCCAGTTCCAACATCGACCACACGCGAATATGCAATTTTGGATTTCAAGTGTGAAATCAGCAGCTCGACAAGCTGCTCGGTTTCCGGACGCGGTACCAGGGCGCGCTTATCGCAGCGAAAACTGCGACCGCAGAATTCCACTGTGCCGAGCAGGTGTTGAAGTGGTTCGCCTAAGCCGCGGCGCTTCACCAATTCGCGCAGGGGCGCAAGCTCCGATTCCCGCAA
>DASXHS010000214.1:0-3420 GCA_036488345.1 Candidatus Udaeobacter sp. | reverse complement strand
CGTGGCGACGATCACTCCACTCCCGGTAACGTGCCGTGAACGAGCCTCGTAAGGGTACTGTGGACGTGGCGCGTGTATGGCGAGGGCTTTTGCTCGCGACATCGACATCGGTCCCGGGCTCTTGACTGGCACGAATGTCTTTTGCGTTTGTTGTTGTTTCGGTGGCGGTGTTCTTTCTTCAACAAACTCTGGTTGAATCTCCGGCGGCGGAGGAGGCTCTGGAATGGGAATATCTTCAGGCGGCGGAGTTGATTCAGGCGGAGCCAGCACCGCGTCCACCACTTGCGGTGGCTGAGGCGGTAAATCTACCGGAGGAGCTTCGTGGCGCTGAGAAACCGCGACAGCAGTCAAGTGGATCCCTAACGCAACTCCAAGTGCCGTCCAGAAATACCACGGCGGGGGTGGCCGGTAAATGAGCAGCCCGGCCTGCCTCTCTGTTTGTCCTAGCGGTTCTGCCATACCAAAATCACTTTGTTCCGGGAACGGCCTTGAGCGATTCGCTCTTAATTTCGAAGGAAATCTTGTAATACCCAGCCGCGCGAACGAGGTCCAGCAAGTGGGCAACATTCAGGTGGACTGAATCCTTGTCCCCTCGCACGAAGACCTTCGCGTCAGGAGCCGATTGATGCGACATTTTCAGACGATTCAGCAATTCCGTGTCGGCGACTTCGTCCTTATCAAAGAAATAATGGCCGTCCTTGTCGACCGAAACGCTGACGTATTCGCGTTTTGTCTGGACTTCACCTGAAACACCCGACGGCAGATTCACTTTGATTCCTTTCATGTGAACCTGACTCAGGCTCACCATCATAAAACTGGCGAGCAGAAAGAACATGATGTCGATCAACGGGATGATCTCAATCCGCGCTTTCTTATGTGGAATCGGTGACGCTACGCGCATACGAAATTGCTAGATTGAAGACCGCGTTGCTGACGAAGGTGTGCCACTCTCGATCGCCACGTGTCGATCCGCGCCGTGGGCTTGGAGCATAACTTCCAAATTGGTGGCTGCCGTTTGCAATTCGAACTCCAAATTAGACACACGAGAAGTGAAAAAGTTAAAGGGAATCAACGCAAAAATCGCGATGCCCAGACCGCACGCCGTAGCAATCAGCGCTTCGGCAATACCGCCAGTGACGGCTTGCACGGCGAGTTCTTCGTTGCCCAGAAAACTGAAGGACCTGATCAGACCGGTGATTGTTCCCAACAGACCGAGCAAAGGCGCGAGCGTGACGAGCGTATCCATGACGACGAGGAAGCGTCCGGCGCGTTTGATCTCGATGCCCGCGGCAACCTGCAACGCGGCTTCAAGCGAGCTGTGCTGATGGTTGAGACCATTCCAAAGCATTCGCAATACGGGGTCGCGGGAACTGCGCGAAAGCCTCGAAGCCTCGGCAGTGTCGCCATTTTCAATTGCGGTGAAAACTTTCTCAATCCGTTTCGGATCGCGCCGGAACCAGCGGCCACACCACCAAATGCAGCGCTCGAGCACAACGGTGAGTGCTACGATCGAGACGATCAGAATCGGCCACATTATCGGACCGCCTTTGTGGAACTTGTCGATCAACCAATTACCGCCCAAAAAACCGGCAGGCTCTTCCGGAGTGGCTGAAGCGGCTGCAGGAGCTGCAGCAGGGCTCGTCGCAGCTACTGCAGCGGGACTTGTTGCGCCAACTGCTGCTGGACTGGTCACGGCGCCGGGCGCTCCAGGTTGGCCTACTACTGGAGCTTGTCCCGCTGGAGGTTGTCCTACCGCTCCCGGTTGTCCCGGCGGCGGCGGCACTTGTTGCCCCGGCGGAAGATTTGTGGCAGGCGGCTGCTGCGCGGCGGCTGCCGGATTCGTCGGCGCCTGAGCACCCTGACTCGTACCACCGGTTGCCGGCGGCGCTTGTGCCGGAGGCGGAACCTGCGCTAGCGAAACCAACGCAAACGCGACTGTAGAGAGAAAGATAGTAAGTAGTGTTTTCATAGTTGAAGCACGAGTTTGATGACCGGTTTGATTCGGTACGGGTTTTCCGAGGTTTTCCGTTATCGCAGAGGACTGCTTCGAGAGTCCAGCAAAACTTTTCATTTTTTTCCGCGATGCTCCCTTTTTCCTAGGGCACCATTTTTAAATCGAAATATCTACGCTGCAAGGACGTAGGCAAGTGTTTCAAATTGCTTGGATGCAGACTTTTTCAGCGTGAATCAGTTCGAAATCTTTTGCGCGATCGCGACCGTGTTGCGCAAGCGCGGCCAATCAGCGATCTCTGCTTCCAATTCATCTCCCGCTTGAATCGGGCCCACGCCAGCTGGTGTTCCTGTTAGAATCACATCGCCCGGAAAAAGTGTGAGCGATTGACTGACGAATGAAATAATCTGCGCGACTGGATGGATCATTCGGCTCGTGCGCGTGCTCTGGCGCGGCTCGCCGTTCTGCCACAACTTTAGCGGCACGTCGCGCACATCGGAGTCGGTGTATACGAAAGGTCCTATCGGTGTATAGGAGTCGAACGATTTACAGCGACCAAATTGCTTCTCCTGTTTCTGCAAATCACGATCGGTAATATCGAGCCCGATGGTGTAACCGAAAACGTGATCGAGTGCATCCTCTGGGCTGACATTTTTCGTGCGAGCGCCAATCACGACAGCCAGTTCAGTTTCAAAATGAGTTTGGTGCTTGGGGAACGCTATTTCGATCGCGCCTTGATGCGCCAGGAGAGAACTGGGCGCCTTGAACCAAATTAATGGCGCGCCAATTTCAGTGCGTTTCATCTCCGCGACATGATCCGCGTAGTTCAGCCCGACCGCGATCAATTTCGATGGCGCAACTGGCACATCGATTTGAAGATTGGCGAGCGGCACTATTTCGCCCGTGCGTTGAACTTGAATCCAGTACGCCTGTGACAGCCGATGCACTCCATCACCGCACAATTCTCCGTAGAAGAATTCTTCACCCGATCTAAATCTGCCAAATGTTCTCACAGCTCTAAAGACTACCTCTCATGTTGAGCGAAGCGAAACATCTCTGGACGTCGTTTGGTCATGTTCATGAATGATCAGAAATCCTTCGCTTCGCTCCGGATGACAAGCCATTATCATTTCGGAACGACGGCCACAAAATCGCGCACCGATTTTCGCCCTGAGATTGAGAATTCGCTGCCGTCCTCGCGTGCGAACCAGAACGCGCTGGAGGAACCACCGTCAAGATTCATTGCCCGTCGGATTTTCGAATCCGCAATGATGGGCGTCGTGGCGACGATGTTCGCTAACTCGGCAAGTGAAACGTCCGAGCAAAAGCCGAGGAAGGCGCGATCATTCGTGGCTATCCCGGTAAAGGTTCGGCGGGCCATTTGTGAATCATTCAACCCGCGAATGCGATTGTTGCCCTCGACGAGAAATGGTCCGGATTGAACCGCTGCGATGATTTTTTTTGTGCCG
>DASXHS010000189.1:0-4374 GCA_036488345.1 Candidatus Udaeobacter sp. | reverse complement strand
TGAGCGATTGACTGACGAATGAGATAATCTTTGCGACTGGATGGATCATTCGGCTCGTGCGCGTGCTCTGGCGCGGCTCGCCGTTCTGCCACAACTTTAGCGGCACGTCGCGCACATCAGCGTCGGCGTATACGAAGGGTCCTATCGGTGTATACGAGTCGAACGATTTGCAGCGACCAAATTGCTTCTCCTGTTTTTGCAAATCGCGATCGGTAATATCGAGGCCGATTGTGTAACCGAAAACATGATCGAGTGCATCGTCTGGGCTGACATTTTTCGTGCGAGCGCCAATAACGACAGCCAGTTCAGTTTCAAAATGAGTTTGGTGCTTAGGGAACGCTATTTCGATCACGCCTTGATGCGCCAGCAGAGAACTGGGCGCCTTGAACCAAATTAATGGCGCGCCAATTTCAGTGCGTTTCATCTCCGCGACATGATCCGCATAGTTCAGCCCGACCGCGATCAATTTCGATGGCGCAACTGGCACATCGATTTGAAGATTGGCGAGCGGCACTACTTCGCCCGTGCGTTGAACTTGAATCCAGTACGGCTGTGACAGCCGATGCACTTCATCGCCGCACAATTCCCCGTAGAAGAATTCTTCACCCGATCTAAATCTGCCAAATGTTCTCACAGCTCTAAAGACTACCTGTCATGTTGAGCGAAGCGAAACATCTCTGGACGTCGTTTGGTGGCGTTCGTGATAAATGATCAGAGATCCTTCGCTTCGCTCAGGATGACAAGCCACTATCATTTTGGCACGACGGCAACAAAATCGCGCACCGATCTTCGCCCTGAGATTGAGAATTCGCTGCCGTCCCCGCGTGCGAACCAGAACGCGCTGGAGGAACCACCGTCAAGATTCATTGCCCGCCGGATTTTCGAATCCGCAATGATGGGCGTCGTGGCGACGATGTTTGCTAACTCGACAAGTGAAACGTCCGAGCAAAAGCCGAGGAAGGCGCGATCATTCGTGGCTATTCCGGCAAAGGTTCGGCGGGCCATTTGTGAATCATTCAACCCGCGAATGCGATTGTTGCCCTCGACGAGAAATGGTCCGGATTGAACCGCTGCGATGATTTTTTTTGTGCCGGAGAATTCACTTACACGAATGACATCAATGCCTCGGTCTGACTGCAGCAAGATTCCAGTAATCAGACGCGCCCGGCGTAACGGCGAAAAAGTTGTGCCGTCGGCAACTCGCAAGCCGATCGGCTTGAATTCGGTGTCGAAATAACCGCCGTTCACGCCGCACACAAATTTTTCTCGCTTCATCATCGCGCCCAGGCTTTGGCCGTCAGGATTATCGATGACACGCAACGCAGTCGATTTCGCGGAGAAGACGGCAAGATCGATAGTCGCGCGCTGACCGACAGCAGCGTCTTCTACAATCACATGCCGATGCTCAATGCCTGCACGGCCAGATTCCGATTCGGCTGAGGAGATTTTCCACTCTGCATGCGCCGACGCGGCAAGCGCTACCGCGAAAACCGCAAGCGATCCATAGACGTATCGTGCGGCAGAAGTGTAGCGAAATCGCACGGCCGTGGTGCCGGGTAGTTAAGCTTTACCCGCGTATTTGGCGAAGAGCGCCTGAAACCCTGGATCGTTCCGAAGTGGGTCCCATGCGGGATTAACTTTCAGCGCCTGCAACGTCACTTCGCTTGGCCGACTCAATAGTCCATCTAACAACTCGATTGCGCGAGCATTGTCACCGAGAATCGCATAAACTTGTGCGACCTGCTCAGTGATTTGCGGACCTTCGAATGCATCTTTGGTTTCCGGCCGCAAATCCATAGCTCGTTGCGCTTCTGCGATGGCAGCATCCTTTTCGCCAAGCCACGCCAGCAGTTTCGCCAATTGAACGTGTAAATCCGCATCGTCCGGTTTTTGCTTCACTTGTTGTTCAAGAATGCCTTTCGCTTTCAGAAGGGCCGTGCGTGACGCTGCGTCATCGCCCAAACCTTTTTGAGCAATACCGATGGCGAAATACTTCATGGCTAGCGAACCCGGAACGGCCGCGAATGCATCGTCCGTGAACCGTTGACCCAGTTGCAAAAGCTGCTGGTACTTGCGTTGCAACAGGAGAAGATTGGCTTCGTTTCCGACCATCTTCAGCCGCTCTTCGTCGCTAATCGGAAATGATTTTCCTTTCTCCACGGCGCGCTCATACACGCTGAAGTCGCCTTTCTCGGCGATGGCAAGTTTGACCTTGATCTCCCAGAGTCCGAACGCTTGAGGATTAATCTGGAGCCCGCGATCGACCGTTCTGTTAGCGGCGTCGAAGTTTCGCAGCATCTGATAATTCATAGCCAGATTTTGCAGCGGCCAGGTGTCTTTTGGATTCAAACTGGCTGCCTTCTCAAGATTTGCAGTAGATTCCGCCCATTTTCCCTGGCGGCGCTGGATGGCGCCGATGGCCAGATACGCGTCCGATTCGTTAGGCAATCCGCGCTGCGCGATCTCAAATTCTCTTAACGCCGCGTCATAGTTGTTGTCGCCATAGTAGTACGAGAACCCGAGCGCGAGGTGAGCTTCCGGCAAATCAGGTTGTAGCTGGAGAGCCCGCTCGGCCAAGGTGCGCGCTTTTTCGCGGTGTTCCGGTGTCGCCTCGTGTGTACGCAACATCCAGCTTTCCAATTGCGAATAGCGCGCGAGGGCCAAAGCGAAGTTTGGATCCAGGTCGATGGCGCGCTGATAAAGCTGCTCGCTTTGTTTCAGTTTTGCTGAGTCCTCAAAAGCACAGGAAAGATCATGCGCTTGCACAAAAGCCAGATAAGCCTCGCCATTTTCCGTTGGCTTCAGCGTCATCTGCGATTTCTCTGCGGGAGATAGCTTCGCTTGCAGCGCATTGGCAATTTCGCGCGCGAGATCGCTTTGGATTGCGAAAACGTCGGTCACATCGCGGTCGTAATCGTTGGCCCATACATGCTCATCAGTGTTGGCATCGATTAATTGTACGTTGACGCGCACTCGGTTTCCCGATCGGCGTACGCTTCCCTCGAGAACGTTGGAAACACCGAGCGCTTTGCCGATTTCGCGAAGGTTCGTCGGTCGGCCTCTGTATTGCATCACTGACGTGCGCGAAATCACCCTCAGATCGCTGATCTTCGACAAATTGGTAAGCACATCATCCTGCACGCCGTCGGCGAAATATGCGTTTTCTTTTTCGTCGCTCAGATTTTCGAATGGCAGGACGGCAATTGATTTATCGACCTTATGCGCAGCCACTCGAGGCAAGAGAAAAAAACCTGTGGCCGCGGAAATAACAACGCCAGTGGCGATCAGCATAATTATGTTCCGCCGGCGACGGGTCCTGGGCACGGTAGTCTCAGGCGTCGTCTGAATACCTTGCGCCGTAATGTCGAACGCCCATGCAAGAATCAGGGCAATTGGAAATCCGACGAGCAGCAACAGAATCACCAGGCGCAGCGACCAGTTTGGCAGTTCCCATGCTGGAAACGTAGCCGAAGCCAATTGGATAATGCCGCCGGCAGCAATGATGTAGGCCGCCGCGACGCGATAAACTTTGCGTCGTTTTACTTCCTCGAAGAAGCCGGTCATAAGGAGAGTTTTGATTGGGAACTATACCGCAGCCGTGAGTATAGACACAATTTGACGCCCGACATTCATTTTACCCAGTCGATTGCGCCGTACAAAGCGTGAACCGCTCGTTACCTGCAATTCATCGACAACTCGACGCCAGGTGTTTGAGGGATGTCGACCAATGCCTGAAAGCGGGCATCAGATCGCAGTGGATCCCAAATCGGATCAAGTTTCAGCGAAGAGACCGTAACTCCGGCTGGAGTAATCAACGAGCGTTCAAGAAGCTCGAGAGCCGCGTCGTTTTCGCCCGTCCAGGCGTAAATTTGTGCCAGCATCAGCGTCATCTTTGGCCCATCCAATGCGTCCTGAGATTCGGGAAGCAGCGTGACGGCGCGTTTGCCTTCGGCGATTGCGGCATCTTTTTCACCCAGACCGGCAAGTACCATCCCCAGCACGATGTGACGCGACGCATCATCAGAGCCTTGCTGTATCGCTTTTTCCAGAAGCGAACGCGCGCCTTGGAATGCCGAACGCGCATGCTCCTTGTCATTCACGAAAGTGTAAAGAGCGCCCTCGAGATACTCTTTCGGCTTGTCATCGCTGCGAACGCCGCCGGGTAATTGTTTTAGAATGGCGACAGCGTCGTGAAATTTCCGTTGCAGCATCAAAAGATACGCCCGGCCGACGGTACCTTCCGCATCAGAACCAGCGCCGGGCTGGATCTGCGCCAACTGTTTGTCGATCTCGGACAGATCGCCTTTCAAATCCACGGCCAGCATCGCCTTGCCTGTACGGGCGCTAACTGAATTCGGCGAAATTTCGATCGCG
>DASXHS010000185.1:0-8268 GCA_036488345.1 Candidatus Udaeobacter sp. | reverse complement strand
GACATTCTTCTGGGATCGCTTAGGCCCGGCTACGAGATTTACGCGCTATACACGAAGCGCGTTGATGAACGCGTGGCGAAAATAAAAGAGCTGTTGAAACAGCCGATCGATTTCAAAAGCGATGCCACGGTCGAATTGAGCCGTCAAAAATCGCCTTGGCCGAAAAATGAGGCTGAAGCCGACCAACTTTGGCGGGGCCGGATCGCAAACGAACTGCTTCAAGAGCATTTGAGCGAGCACCCGATCGAGCCTGCGCCGCAACTCGTTTCTCGCCGCTATGAACGTCTGGCCAAGAATGTTCACGAGCAGGATAAGGACGAGCAGATGAAACTTTATCTCGATGCGCTTGCCCAGGCTTACGACCCGCACTCGGAATACCTGAGCAAAGCGGACATGAAAAACTTCAGCATCAACATGGGCCTTTCGCTCGTGGGTATCGGGGCCATGCTTCGCTCCGAAGATGGCTACGCCAAAATTGAAAGCCTCGTACCCGGTGGACCAGCGCAAACGGATGGGCGACTCAAGGTCGGCGACCGCATCAGTGCCGTCGCGCAAGGCCCCGCGGAATATGTCGATGTTCGCGAGATGCGACTCGACAAAGTCGTCGAAATGATTCGCGGAAAGAAAGGCACACGCGTGCGCTTGCTTGTCATTCCCTCCGATGCCGCCGATCCATCGCACAGAAAAAATGTCGATCTGGTGCGTGATGAAATTAAGCTGAAAGATCAGGAGGCCCGCGCCGACATCATTATCAGGAAAGACGAGAACGGCGAGCCGATAAAACTCGGCTGGTTGACCCTGCCCTCTTTCTATGCCGACATGGATAGGCACCAGAAGAGCACGACGCGCGATGTGCTTGCACTGCTGAAGCGGCTGAAGAAAGAGAATATCGGCGGGCTCGTTGTCGATCTGCGGAAAAATGGCGGCGGTTCACTGGAAGAAGCGCTCTCGCTGACGGGCCTGTTTTTGAAATCAGGCCCGATCGTTCAGACGAAAGATTATAACGGGACGACCAGGATCTCATCCGACCCGGATTCGGGCATCGCTTACTCGGGGCCGATGGTTGTTCTTACCAGCCGTCAAAGCGCGTCCGCGAGCGAAATTTTCGCGGCTGCACTACAGGATTATGGCCGGGCGGTCATCGTCGGCGACAAGAACACGTTCGGCAAAGGCACCGTGCAAACGATCCTTCCGATTGGCCGCTTCGCTTCGTTGCTGGGAAGTCATACCGATGAAGATGGCGCGTTGAAGTTAACCATCCAAAAATTTTATCGCGTCGCGGGCGGTTCCACACAGTTGCACGGCGTGGCCTCCGATATTGTTGTACCGAGCTTGAGCGATCTTCCTGAATTCGGTGAAGGCGCCCTCAAAAATGCACTGCCATATGACGAAGTCACGAAGGCGAAATACACCAAGTGGTCGGACAACCATTCGCTTTTCATCGACCAGCTGCGCCGGCGTTCAGAGGAGCGCGTGAAAAACGATCCCGAATTTCACTACGTCACTGAGGACATGAATCGGTTGCGCCACAAGATCGACGAAAACAGGATCTCGCTGAATGAAGATGCGCGAAAGAAAGAGCTTGCCGACGATAAACTACGCAAAGAAACGCGCTCGAAAGAGCGCCTCGCGCGAAATCAGGAAGAACCCAGCATCTATCGCGTGACGCTTGATACCGTCGATAAACCGGATCTGCAATTGATCATGTATCCCGGGAAATTGGCCGAGGCGAAAAAGAGCGGGATTGTGCCGAAAGTAGATTCGGACGCCGCCCCGGATGCAGATTCGGATCTGCCTGACAGCGCGACGGCCGACGGCGATAGCAACAGCAAGGACCCTCAAATCGATCCGGAGCGCGACGAGGCGCTTAATATTCTGGCTGATCTTGTCCAGCTGTCGAACGGCCCCAAGACCGCCAGCACCACCCGCTAAGCAGCGGCGCAAACGCGAGCTTGCTGTAGAGTCCGCTGTCTCAGCGGAAAGGAGTTCAAGTCTTGAACGTCGACGTCTGCGCTGAGCAGAGCGCGCGCTACACCGATTTACCGCCACCACATCGGAGGAGGTGGAGGTGGGTAGCCTGGACCCATAAATGGGCCAAAACGCGGACGTTGCGGAAAACCTCGTTGGGGTTGGCCTGAGTAGTAGCGGTTGACTGGCGTCCTGCCGAACACCGTAACCGGAGTGCCGACGTTCACTGCGTTGAAGAATGCAACTGCATATTGGTCGGGCATGCGAACACAGCCGTGGGAAGCGGGATAGCCTGGCAAATATCCGGCATGCATTCCGTCGGAGCCATGGAACCGCATGAAATAGGGCATCGGCGCTGGAACAAATCGGCAGCCGCTCGGCACTTTCATGTCGACATCGGCATCCGCGACAACGGTCCGTCCGGACCCGTCCACAATCTTGCCGTAAATGCTCGAATAGTGATTGCGCTCTTTTTCAATGACCTTGTATGAGCCGCCCTCTGTCAGATGCCCGTAGCGTCCACTTGAGATGGGTGACGAGAGAACTGGACGTCCATTTTCCAGCAGGTAAGCCCTCTGTTCCTGCAAATCGATCTCCACGGAAGTTTCCGCGCGCAACAACGCGGCTGCGCAGAAGAATAGCGTTAGCCCTAAAACCGCCCTCACATTGTCTTAAACCCGCGCGCCGCTCCAAAGTCGCAGCCTACACTGCGATTGGCGCTTTGATCGAAGGATGGGGGTCGTACCCCGCGAGTTCGAAATCTTCGAATTTGAAATCGTGAATGTTTTTAACGGCCGGATTCAGTTTCAACCGGGGTAATGTCCGGCATTCGCGGGAGAGTTGCTCGCGCGCCTGGTCCAGATGGTTTTTGTAAAGATGGAGATCGCCGAACGTGTGAACAAAATCTCCCGGTGTGAGATCGACGGCTTGCGCCATCATCATTGTGAGGAGCGAGTACGACGCGATGTTGAACGGCACACCCAGGAAAAGATCGCAGCTGCGTTGGTACAACTGACAACTTAATTCGCCGTCCTGCACGTAAAACTGAAACAGCAGGTGACAGGGTGGCAATGCCATTTTCGCGATCTCAGCGGGGTTCCATGCGCTTACAATTAGGCGTCGGCTTTGCGGATTGGATTTTATTTGTGCAATCAGGTTATCGATTTGATCCACGCGCACGCCGTCTGCGCCTCGCCAATCCCGCCATTGCGCGCCATAAACGCGGCCAAGCTCGCCATTCTCGTCAGCCCATTCGTCCCAGATTGTGACGCCGTGCTCGTTCAGGTAGCGAATGTTGGTGTCGCCGCGCAAAAACCAAAGCAGCTCGTAGATGATCGATTTGATGTGCAACTTTTTTGTTGTCACCAATGGGAATCCAGGACCGTCTGCGCGCAAATCGAATCGCGTCTGCGCACCAAACACGGATAACGTTCCGGTTCCGGTGCGATCGGTGCGGTCACGACCATTCTCAAGCACGAGGCGAAGCAAATCGTGATATTGTCGCACGCCGAAATTTTATCTGCCTAATTGCGCACGCGCGACGAAAATTTTTTCTGTTGGTTGCGCGATTTCGCTGCAGCGATGGGTTTCTGGGGAGCACAGACCGCTTGGCCTGTCGGTCTCGGCAGCTTGCCGAGACCAGGGCATCGGCACTCCGTTGACTCTTCAGCTGAAGAAATTTTCCAGCACGGTCGTCCGCCAACCGCAGTCTGGCAGCCTGCGCTCCCCGATCAGAACAGTGCCGCGTTGACGCGATTGCTGTTTTGACGGGGCTCGAAAACGAGCCGAACTGTCTCGCCTCGGGATTTCCAGTTCGACGCCACATTTTGTTTATTCTCTCGTGAGCAGGCGTTTACGCAGGCTGCTCAGGATTGGTCTGACCCTTGCTTAGATACCATTTGGGTTAGTCTCGCCAATGCGGGTTCTGCACTCGGTGGCAGACTTCAAAAGAAAGGAAATTTTCAATTTTATGGCAAAAGTTTTAGGAATCGATCTGGGGACAACCAACTCGTGCATGGCGGTAATGGAAGGTGGCGACCCGGTAGTGTTGGAGAATAGCGAAGGCGCGCGCACTACGCCTTCGGTTGTTGCATTTACAAAAAGCGGTGAGCGGTTGGTGGGCCAGGCCGCCAAACGCCAGGCGGTCACGAACCCGCAGAACACAGTCTTTTCGATCAAGCGGTTCATGGGCCGCAAGTTCGATGAAGTCCAGGAGGAAATTAAGCGTGTTCCTTACAAGGTCGTGAAGGCCGCTAACGGCGACGCACACGTGCAGGTCGAGATCGACGGCCAGCGCAAGGCATTTTCGCCGCCGGAAATCTCCGCCATGATTTTGTCGAAGTTAAAAGCCGACGCGGAAGCGAAGCTCGGCGAAAAAATCACGCAGGCTGTCATTACTGTGCCGGCGTATTTCAACGACTCACAACGCAACGCCACCAAAGACGCCGGAAAAATCGCAGGCCTGGAAGTGTTGCGCATTATTAACGAGCCCACAGCTGCGTCGCTTGCTTACGGATTGGATAAGAAAAAAGATGAGAAGATCGCGGTTTACGATTTGGGCGGCGGCACGTTCGACATTTCAGTCCTCGAGATTGGGGACGGCGTTTTCGAAGTAAAAGCGACGAACGGTGATACCCACCTGGGCGGCGACGACTGGGACGCGCGCATCATGGATTGGATCATCAACGAGTTCAAAAAGGAGACGGGCATCGATCTAAGCAAGCAGCCGGACGCGGTTCAACGGATCAAGGAGGAAGCTGAGAAAGCCAAGATCGCGCTTTCATCGACGCAGGAATACGAAATCAATCTGCCGTTTGTTACGGCGGACGCCAGCGGGCCGAAGCACATCCAGAAAAAACTCACGCGCTCCAAGATGGAGCAGCTCTGCGACGATTTGTTCCAACGAACTATCCCGCCGGTGAAAGCATGCTTGAAAGACGCGCAGCTGACGGAAAAGGAAATTAACGAACTGGTATTGGTGGGCGGCATGACGCGTATGCCAAAGGTTCAGCAAATTGCCCGTGACCTCGTCGGTAAGGAACCTCACAAGGGAGTAAACCCTGACGAAGTGGTCGCGATCGGCGCTGGCATTCAGGGAGGCGTGCTCAAGGGCGACGTCAAGGATGTGCTCCTTCTCGATGTCACTCCGCTTACGCTCTCAATCGAAACAGCGGGCGGCGTAGCTACGCCGATGATTCCACGGAACACCACGATCCCTACGAGAAAATCACAGATCTTCTCGACGTACAGCGACAATCAACCAGGTGTGGAAATCAAGGTGCTACAGGGTGAGCGGCCGCTGTCGCGCGACAATAAACAGCTAGGCGTGTTCCACCTCGATGGAATTCCACCCGCCCCGCGCGGTGTTCCGCAAATCGAAGTGACATTCGATACCGATGCGAACGGTATTCTGCATGTGTCGGCCAAAGATTTAGGCACCGGCAAGGAGCAGAAGATTTCCATCACCGGCAGCTCCGGTCTTTCCAAGGATGAAGTGGAAAAGATGCAGCGCGAAGCCGAAGCACACGCCGAAGAAGACAAGAAGGCGAAGGAAGCGATCGAGATCAAGAACAACGCCGACATGCTGGCTTATCAATCCGAGAAGCAACTCAAGGAACTCGGCGACAAGATCTCAGGCGACAAGAAAAAGCAAGTCGAAGACGCCATCGCAGCCGTTCGCGACGCGATCAATCGCAACGACGTCGACGCGATGAAGCGTACTTATGACGATTTGCAGAACAAGTTCCAGGAAGTCAGCGCCGACCTTTACAAACAAGCGTCAGCGCAGGCCGGTCCGCGTCCGGGGCCGCAACCCGGGCCCGAAGCGCAGCCAGGCGGCGGCGCAGAAGAGGGCGCAGGTAAGCGCGACGGCGGCGACGTCGTCGATGCCGAGTTCGAAGTCGTGGACGAGAACAAGAAAAAGTAATGGTCACGGTGTGTTGCAGCGCAGTTCCGGGGAGCGCACTCATTTTGAGTGCTGGTGATCGCATTCTGCGATCACGAACTTCCTTATCCTGTCGCTCGTCGCAGATCGAGTTGCATTCACGGAAAAGTCCGTCGCCGCAGAATGCGGCGACCAGCACGCTGCAAGCGTGCGCTCCCCAAAACAATGCGCGAACCAGCTTCGATTAAATCAAACGAATTTGTCGACGGCCCCGAACGTTTCGGGGCTGCCGGCGTAACCCAAAACCAACCAAGGAGTAAACGAAACCTATGGCAGCAGTTAATGTTAGACCTCTCGGAGACCGGGTGCTGGTGCAGCCGCTCGAAGAGCAGGAAGTAAAAAAAGGCGGGATCATTATCCCCGATACCGCCAAGGAAAAACCACAAGAGGGGAAAGTGGTCGCTTTAGGCACTGGCAAAATCGATGACAACGGAAAGAAAGTCGATTTCACCGTGAAGAAGGGCGACAAAGTGCTGATCTCGAAATACGGCGGCACTGAAATCAAAATCGACGACGAAAACTACCTGATCATGCGCGAGGACGACATCCTGGGCATTATCGGCTAATCCCGTCTCTCAACTCTCAACCAACAACTATCAACAAAACTTATGGCAGCTAAACAATTACAATTCGATGAAAACGCGCGGCACACGTTGCTGCGCGGTATCGAGAAACTGGCGAAAGCCGTGAAGGCCACACTCGGCCCGAGCGGTCGCAACGTCATTCTCGACAAGAAATTCGGCAGCCCCACGATCACCAAGGACGGTGTGACGGTCGCGAAAGAAATCGAGCTCGAAGATCCGTATGAAAATATGGGCGCCCAGCTCGTGCGCGAAGTCGCATCCAAAACGTCCGACGTGGCTGGCGACGGCACGACTACAGCAACGATCCTCGCGGAATCCATTTACCGCGAAGGTCTGCGTAACGTCACCGCCGGTGCGAACCCGACTTCGTTGCAGCGTGGCATCATGAAAGGTGTCGACGCAATCGTCGAGGAGCTGAAGAAGCTCTCGAAGAAGGTCAGCGATCGCACTGAAATCGCACAGGTGGCGACCGTTTCGGCCAACTGGGACAAGACGATCGGCGAGATTATCGCCGACGCCATGGACAAGGTCGGCAAGGACGGCACGATCACGGTCGAGGAAGCCAAATCGATCGAGACCACGTTGGAAGTGGTCGAGGGCATGCAGTTCGACAAGGGTTATCTGTCGCCCTACTTCGTGACCAACGCGGAGGCGATGGAAGCCATTCTCGAAAACGCGTACATCCTCATTTACGAGAAGAAAATCTCGAGCTTGAAGGATTTGCTTCCGTTGCTCGAGAAAGTCGCGAAAGCCGGCCGTCCGCTCCTCATTATTTCCGAGGACGTGGAAGGCGAAGCGCTCGCGACTCTGGTCGTGAACAAACTGCGCGGGACGTTGCAAGTCTGCGCCGTCAAAGCGCCGGGCTTCGGGGATCGTCGCAAAGCGATGCTGGAAGACATCGCGGTGCTTACCGGTGGCAGACTGATCAGCGAAGACCTCGGTATCAAGCTTGAGAACATCAAGCTTGACGACATGGGCAGGGCCAAGCGTGTCACAGTGGACAAGGAGAACACCACCATTGTCGAAGGCGAAGGCAAAAAAGCCGATATCCAGGGCCGCGTTGCCCAGATCCGTCGTCAAATCGAAGAGACGACCAGCGATTACGATCGCGAGAAACTCCAGGAGCGACTGGCGAAACTCGCCGGCGGCGTTGCAGTCGTCAACGTCGGTGCTGCGACTGAGACGGAGATGAAAGAGAAGAAGGCTCGCGTCGAAGACGCGTTGCACGCCACGCGTGCGGCGGTCGAGGAAGGCATCGTCCCAGGCGGCGGTGTGGCATTCCTGCGTGCGCAGAAAGTGCTCGATAACGTGAAGGACCTCGAAGGCGACGAGAAAATCGGCGTGCAGATTGTGCGTCGCGCCATTGAAGAGCCCACGCGTCAGCTCGCCGATAACGCCGGCAAGGAAGGCGCGCTTGTTGTCGAGGAAATCAAAAAACGCAAAGGCAACGAAGGCTACGACGTGGCCAACGACGAATACACCGACCTGGTGAAGGCCGGTATCGTCGATCCAACCAAGGTCACGCGCAGCGCGCTGCAAAACGCAGCGTCCATCGCAGGCCTGTTGCTCACCACCGAAGCATTGGTCACGGAGATTCCTGAAAAGGAAAAATCTCCTCCAATGCCCCCGGGCGGCGGCATGGGCGGCATGGATTACTAAGCGACAACCGAAACAACAATTAACAAACAGCCGAGCTCGCAAGGGCTCGGCTGTTTTTGTTTTCGATTATCGACCCTCTTCCGGCTGGATTACCGGAACTTGGAAGAGCAATTG
>DASXHS010000171.1:0-4170 GCA_036488345.1 Candidatus Udaeobacter sp. | reverse complement strand
CCTGCTGTATGAGCTCCGAAGGCCCGGGGTTTAGCCCAAGATGTATTTACAATCGCTCGAGCTATTCGGCTTCAAATCGTTTGCCGATAAAACTGTCTTCAATTTCCACGAGGGCGTCACTGCGGTAGTCGGCCCGAACGGGTGCGGAAAATCCAATGTGCTCGACGCCGTAAAGTGGGCGCTCGGCGAGCAATCCGCCAAATCACTCCGCGGCGACGAGATGGCTGATGTAATCTTCAACGGCGCCGATACACGCAAGCCGGTAGGATTTGCGGAGGTTTCACTCACATTCGGCAATTGCGCTGAAGAACTCGGGATCGAATGGCATGACGTGCGCGTGACGCGTCGAGTTTATCGCGACGGAAATTCCGAATACTTACTGAACAAAACGGCGTGCCGCCTTCGCGACATTCAAGGTCTTTTCGCCGACACCGGGATTGCACGAACCGCGTACTCCATGATGGAGCAAGGTAGAATCGACATGATTTTGAGCTCGCGTCCTGAAGATCGGCGCGCGGTTTTCGAAGAAGCAGCCGGGATTACGAAATACAAAACGCAAAAGCGCGAGGCGCTCCGAAAGCTGGAGGCAACGGAAGCAAATCTCTTGCGCATCGGGGACGTGATCAAAGAGGTCAAACGCCAGATCGGCTCGCTTCAACGACAGGCGGGGAAAGCGCGGCGCTATCAGACGTTGCACGCAGATCTCCGTGTGCTGGAGACACATCATGCTTCCAAACAGCTTGGTTCGCTGGAGCACGATTTGGCCGCGTCGCGGGAAGAAATCGAAAGTCTAATGGATAGCGAGAAGATCGCGCGCGCGAAAATCGACAACAACGAAAACGCGCTAACGGAGGAACGTGGGGCGCTGGACAAAATCGACACCGAAATCGCCGAGTGCCGTGCAGAAGTGCAGCGACTGGACAGCGAGATTGCAACGCACCGCAACCGCATCGAGTTCAACCGTCAGCGCGCGCAGGAACTGACCGAACTGATCGAACGCGCGCGGCGCGACATCACTGAAGCCGAGAACAAACGCAATCAGCAGGCGACTCAAATCGAACAAACGAACAGCTCAATAGCGGAAATCGAAGAGCAGTTGAAAGAAAAGGACGCCGAGTTGACCGAGTTGTCAGTTCTGGCCGGAGAAATCCACAAAAAACGCAGCGATCGCGTGACGCGATTACAAGAACTGCAACTCGCGCTCTCGAAATCCGAAAGCCGTATCTCGGCCCTCGAAGAGGAACTCACTGGAACCAGAGCGCGACGTGAATTGACTCACGCACAAGTTGAACAACTTATAAAAGGGATCGAAGCGCTAACTGAAGCGCGCGAAGAACTCGTCGGGCAAATCGGTGTTTCGCTCCAAGTGAGGCGTCGTCAGCCGCTCGATGTCGAGACGAGACTTCGCGAAATGGAGAAATTGCTCGCTCAAGCGGAACAGGATCTTGCCACACTCCATCGCACACTCGCCGAAAAGCGATCACGTCTGGACGTGTTGCGTCAGCTGAATGAAGAAGGCGAAGGCCTCGCCGAAGGTTCGCAAGCCCTGCTTAAGGGTGTCAACGGTTCCGCAGAATTCCGGAACGCGATTGCGGGTTCGCTCGTTGCGCATTTGGATGTCGATCCAAAATTCATCCAGGCAATCGAAGCCGCGCTGGGCCGTAATCTTCACGCCATCGTGTTAAAAGATGCGAAAGTCATTTCCGAAATAATTGGGCACCTAAAGGAAAAAAAGTTGGGATACGCCGCGCTGCTGATCCCCGACCTGACGACGGCCGCGCCGCAAACGTTGCAAAAAGGTCTGCCGTCGGAGGCGCTCGCGTGGGCCACTGACAAGGTGCGGGCACCGAAGCCACTGGAAGCGCTCGTCACGCGGTTGCTCGGCGACGTCGTAATTTTTTCGGGACTCGAACACGCGCTCGAGTACAAAAAGATAGAACCTGCTCTGGCGATGGCCACGGTCGCCGGCGAGTATGTTTCCCGAGAAGGAATCGTCTTCACGGGAAGCAGCGAAGTCCGCGCTGCCTCTTTGCTCGAGCGTAAGGCGCAGATCGCCAATCTGGCAAAAGAAGAAGCTGCTCTGGCAAAGGAATACGATGCTGTCTCCGCCAGACGGGACGACTCGAAAACCGCTCTTGAAACCGCTTCGCGACTCCAGCGCGAACTGAGCGAGGTCGGGCGCAAGATCGATACGTTGCAATCGGAAAAAACTGCTCTGGAGCGCCAGATTGCTGCGGCTGACGAACGGCTCGCGCACGTAAAGCGGGATCTTCAATCGGGGCGCGATCAATTGGCCAATCAAAAGAACGAGTTGGCCGCATTCGAAGCCACGCAAAAAAAGACCGTGCTACGCGAGGAAGACCTAACCGCGAAAACGAATGAACTGCGGTTGAGCGTCGCAACCGAGCAACAGCGCCATGAAAATTTGATTGCGCAACGCGAACCAATGAGCGCGCGCGACGCCGAGCTTGCCGAGTTGATCACAGTTCGAAAGGCGGACATCGCGATGTACGAACGCAAATTAGCTACGCAGGCCGAGGAGTCGCGTGAATCTGAAACAGTGATCAGCACTCAAACATCCCAGCGCGACGAGGCACAAGCGAACAGTGCGAAAATTGCCGAGCAGCGCGCCATGCGACTTGCCGCGATTTCCGATGGGGAAAGCGAATTACGCCGAGTGCGAGACTCGTTAGGCGAATTACAGAACAGGCGCGCACAGGGGCAAGTCCGGGAGTCGCAATTTCAAATGAAGATCGACAATCTGCTGGCGCATATTTCCCGCAGCTACCAGATCGATCTTCGCAGCTTCACCCTCGATGAAGCGGCATTCGAAAAGACGTGGAGAGCGCTGGTGAAGCGCAACGAGAAGCTGGAGGGCGGAGCTTCTGCAACGCCGGGCTCGTCGGAGCTCACTCCTCCTAATCTCGAGAAATGTATCACTGATTTTAGAGCACAGCTGGACAACATGGGACCGGTGAATCTGGAGGCGGTGCACGAGTACGACGAACTTGAGGAGCGTTACAAGTTCCTCGAGACGCAAAACACCGATCTTACGAATTCCCAGCGGGAACTGCTCGACGTGATCGCGCGGATCAATTCCACAACACAGAAACTATTTGCCGACACCTTTGAGCAGGTTCGTACGAATTTTCGGGAAATGTTTGCGGAACTATTTCGTGGCGGGCGCGCGGACCTGTCACTGTTGGACGAGAACGACCCGCTGAACTGCGGCATCGAAATCACGGCCAAGCCGCCGGGGAAACAATTGCAAAGTGTGTCACTGTTGAGTGGTGGCGAACGTGCAATGACGGCCGTCTCACTGCTGTTTGCGATTTACATGGTGCGCCCAAGTCCGTTCTGCATTCTTGATGAGGTGGACGCGGCACTCGATGAAAACAACATTAACTGCTTTATCCGCGTCCTCGACCGTTTCGTGCGGCAGAGTCAGTTCATCATCATCACGCACAACAAACGTACAATCGCCAAAGCGGATGTCTTGTATGGTGTGACGATGGAAGAACGCGGCGTGAGCAAATTAGTCGGCGTCAAGCTGACTGCCCCGGCACAACCTGTCACCGAAGCCGCTTCAAACGGTGACGCGCACGCGCCGACGCAGCGGCGCCTCGCGTTCGCAGCGCGTTAGTTCGGCTTGTAGGAAGAATGGAGACGGCCCGCCTCCGGGGCCGTTGGTCTTGGGCGCGAGGGCGCGCCGGCTCCATCGTTGCTATGCTATTCAACGATAACAAAATTTCTTTGCGCGCAGTTGCCGATCTTGGCTAAAATGACGCGATGCTCCAAACGGCCCAGCGGACCGCGAAATCGAAAAAGAAAAAGAGCGCGCACGCTTCGGCGGCCGAAAGTGCTGTGGATAAGGCTGCGCCTCCTCACGAACGTTTTCTAGAAGCGTTTCGCTGGATGCTGCTGGCGCGCACGCTCGAAGAAAAGCTCGTTAGTCTCTATCGCGGCGGTCAGATTACGGGCGGCGTTTACATCGGTAAGGGCCAGGAAGCAGTCAGCGTCGCATGCGGCTTGTTTTTGGAAAAAAGCGACATATTTGCGCCATTAATTCGTGACCAGGCCGGACGATCCGCGTTCGGCGAACCGCTAGTCGACGTCACGCGCACATACCTCGGTTCGCGCCTCGGCCCGATGCGCGGGCGCGACGGCAAT
>DASXHS010000138.1:0-9346 GCA_036488345.1 Candidatus Udaeobacter sp. | reverse complement strand
CGAAGGGGTGACAGCAACCGATCTCGTCTTGCACATCACGCAGTTGCTGCGCGCGCAAAAGGTCGTTGGCAAATTCGTTGAATTTTACGGTGAGGGCGCCGCATCGCTGCCGGTGCCTGACCGCGCGACCATCGGCAACATGTCGCCGGAGTACGGTGCGACGATGGGTTTTTTCCCGGTTGACCACGAGTCAGTGAATTATTTGCGGGCTACGGGCCGCACTGAAGAGCAATGCCTTGCTTTCGAAAATTATTTTCGCGCCCAAAACATGTTTGGCATGCCGCGAAAAGGCGAAATTGATTACAGCGTTGATATCGATTTGGATCTGGCGGAGGTGCAGCCAAGCGTCGCCGGGCCGAAGAGGCCTCAGGACCGGATTAATTTGCCAGATCTCGGGAGCAAGTTTCGCGAACTCCTTGAAACACCGGTGCACGACGGCGGCTACGGAAAGAAACAGGTCGATCTTCGCGAAAAGCATGTCGTCGAATTGAATGGTAGCGCGCCGCGAAACGGCGCGATGTTTTCGACGGACACCAAAGAAGATCAGGGAATCAGCGCCGGCGAAGCACTGAACAAGCTCGAGATGGTTTCAAACCGACCAACCCCCGATCCGGGCAAAGAAATCGAAGCCGAATCGAATCAAGTGTTTCTACACGGGCGTACTCACATTGGCCACGGCAGCGTCCTGATCGCCGCGATAACGAGCTGCACGAACACAAGTAACCCGAGCGTGATGATTGCGGCTGGATTGTTGGCGAAAAAAGCGGTCGAGCGCGGTCTGCATGTCGATCCTGGCGTGAAAACGTCGCTCGCACCCGGGTCGCGCGTTGTTACCGATTACCTGGAAAAGACGGGACTCCAAGCATATCTCGACCAGCTCGGATTTAATCTCGTCGGTTACGGTTGCACGACTTGCATCGGCAACTCGGGGCCGCTGCATCCAAACATCGAGAAGACCATCCACAAATACGATTTGGTTGCAGCTTCCGTTCTTTCGGGAAATCGAAATTTTGAAGCCCGCGTTCATCAGCATATCAAAGCGAATTTTCTGATGTCGCCGCCGCTGGTTGTCGCCTTTGCACTCGCCGGCCGAGTTCACATCGATCTTTCCCGCGACCCACTTGGCAAGGACAAGGACGGCAAAGAAACTTTCCTTCGCGATCTTTGGCCGACTCTTAGCGAGATCCAGAATACGATGCAGAGCGCGCTCACACCTGAAACGTTCCACAAATTTTATCGCAATTTCGCAGAGCAAAATCCGAAGTGGAACGAAATTCCATCGAGCACAGGTGACATTTACCAGTGGGACGCGAAAAGCGACTACATTCATGACCCGCCGTTCTTCGAAAACTTTTCGATGGAGCCCGGCCACATCGCCGAAATCCGGAGCGCTCGCGCGCTTGGCATTTTCGGCGACACAGTGACGACCGATCACATTTCGCCTGCGGGAGCAATCAAAGAGAGTTCCCCCGCTGGAAAATATTTGATGTCCCGCGGAATTCAGTCGCGCGATTTCAACAGTTACGGCAGTCGCCGTGGCAATGACCTGGTGATGACCCGCGGCACATTCGCGAATGTGCGAATCAAAAACCTGATGGTGCCCGGAACGGAAGGCGGCGTGACGAAATACTATGGTAGCGCGACCGTCCCGGTTGCGGAGAAGGGCAAGTCCGCCACAGCGGATTCGTCCCGTGGCGAACCAGAGGCTCGCCTCACATTAGAGGGCGAACAGATGTCGATCTTCGATGCGGCGATGAAATACGCGGAAACAAAAACTCCCTTGGTCATTCTCGCGGGTCACGAATACGGGACAGGTTCATCGCGAGATTGGGCAGCGAAAGGGACGCGTTTGTTAGGCGTGAAAGCGGTAATCGCGGCAAGCTTTGAGCGAATTCACCGTTCGAACCTGGTTGGAATGGGCGTGTTGCCGTTGCAGTTTCTTGAGGGCACATCCGCGCAATCGCTCGGTCTCGATGGCTCGGAGAGGTTTTCGATCACAGGTTTGTCCGACTCGATCAAACCAGGGCAACAGGTCGCGCTGGAAATCGAAAGCACGAACGGAGAAAAACGATCGGTGCCAGTGAAGCTTCGGATCGATACACCGATCGAGATCGATTATTATCGGCACGGCGGGATTTTGCCGTTCGTCCTGCGGCAATTGATGCCGAAGTAAGTTGCCATTCGAATAGGTTTCTTAGAATCTCTTCTTTAGCTGGACGTAACAGAATCGGCCTTTGATCGTGGCAAGCGTTCATCATAGCCGTTCTCGAAGTTGCCAGCCACAAATGGCGGGTCTGCGTCTAAGACGTTCTGCATCGCAAGGGTAAGCGTGGTGTTATTCAATTGTGTGTGCAGCCAGGCCTTGGTTACGCCGCCATTCCCCGATCATCCCTCGGGACACGCCTCCGCGACCAGTGCGTTCGTGCACACGCTTAAGAACTTCTTCGGCACTGACAGGATCGCCTTCAGCGCTTTCAGCAACAAATCCTGTACCACGCGGAGCTACGACCGGTTCTCGGATGCGCTCGAGGAAGTCATCGACGCACGAGTGTGGTCCGGCATCCATTTCCGCACCGCCGATGAGCAGGGAGCCAAGCTCGGCAAGAAGGTCGCCCACTACCTCAAGGCGCACTACTTCCAGCCAGTCCACGGAAATCACCGATAGACATCATTTCAAAACTAATACGGAAATCCAAACGGTCCCAGCGGATATGCTAAACCGCTGGGACCACGTTTCCAAAATTCGCGATCACGACAGTATGAGTAATCTGAAGAAACGATGCAGTTCCGCACTTACAGACGCCTACAATACCTCGGGCCTCTGAACCGTAATCGGCGAGCCGTCCGCAATAAATCCAGAGCGGGGAGATTGGTTGAATGTTTCAGTGAATTGCTCGCCGTACAGGGTTGCAATGTCTGCATCAAGTTCGAACTCACTTGCATTCCAAATTTTCCATCGGGGATGCTCCACTTGATACTCGCTGCAGCCGTTGCGTAGCGCCGTATAACCCCAGTAATGCTCGGTGATGAATTCAGCGTGCGATCCTGCTGGAATAGGTTGCGCCTGGCCGGTGGCCGTCATTTTGAGTGATTCCCATTTGCGGCCGCGGCGCCACGAGTATTTCACCTTCAGATTCTCATCGAGATGTTCGATTTCATGCTTCATCGGAACGGCAACATAATTTTCTCCATAAAACCTCCGCGCTACGAGAGCGATTGCGCGACGCGGCACAAGTTCCCGGATGAAAACCACACCGCGCCGCCATGTCTCCGGCGATTTTCTCCGCACGTAGAAACGCAGGTTTACTTCTTCGAAGTCGCGATGCAGCGGAACTGGAAGACCGAGGATGCGTGTGTCGCGAAATAGAAACCCAACGACACTCAGGAAAGTCTCACCGTTTTCGAGATCAATTTCAGTTTCGGGGGGAACCCGCGGCGTGATCAGCCGAGGATCGACCACATAATTCAGCATCGCCAAATAACGCCAATTAGCCGTGAGAAATGGTGGCACGCTTTGCTGGGCGACGATCAGAGATCGCCACTAAAGAATCAATTGCAGCTCGATCTTCCGATCACTGCAGCAGTCTTTCCAAAGATGGACTTGGTTGCGTGCCAAGCGCGGTCGCGCGGGCGTAATGTTCTTTGGCAAGTTCCCTTGATGAAGGTTGCGCCGTGATGAGAATGACCGCGAGATTAAAATGCGCGTCTGCATAGTTCGGATCTTCTGCGATGGCCTGAAGCATCTCCTTTTCTGCCTCCTGTTGCCGGCCTTTTTGGCTCGCAGTAATACCGAGGTAATTGTGCGCGGTGGCGCTGTTTGGATTGAGCTCGATTGCTTTTGTTAATTCCTTCAGCGCGTCGTCGAATCTCGACTGGCGATAATAAACAATGCCGAGCGTGGTGAGCACAAAGTCGTCATCCGGCGCGATGGTTAGGGCTTTCTTCAGCGTTGATTCCGCGGATCCGATCTTGCCGGTACGAAAGTAAACCACGCCAAGATTAGATAGCGCGTCGAGGTTGTTAGGATCTTTCGCCAGAATCGTTTGATACTGCTTTTCCGCTGTTCGATAACTGCCCTGCTCAACGTTCTTCCTCGCGGCGACCACAACCTCCTGAAGTTCATTCGGCAAAACGTTAGAGACCGCTGTTGAGCTTGCATTCGATTTCCAGGCGTCTGCCGTCGATTTCTTTTCGAAAACAAAATTCATTTTAATTACACCGGCCTTCTCGTTCGAGACTGAGACTACGGGTTGTCGGAACAGAGCGAGTTCTTCGCTACTCAACTTCGTTACGGGTTGGGCAAGAATTTCGATCTGCTTATTCAGCAGGTCTGATCGCACTTTGAGTCTATCCAATTCCGCCAGCATCAGCTTCCACGCCTCATCACGGCGGGTTTCTTCCTGGCGTTCACGAACAACGATGTTTTTCAGCAGTTCGTTTTCTCTCGCAACCTGCGATGAATCCTCGCTGTTTGCTTCGGCAAGCTTTGCCGTTTGAAGTTCGGTGCCGGTGTGTTCCAGCTCAACGTCAAGCTCCGCCGCTCGAGCCGCCAGATAATGATTTCTATTCTGGGTTTCAGTTAGCTGCTGTTGAAGCTGCGCCATTTGTCGCTCCATTTCGGCCAATTTCTCGGTAGCCTTCGGAGCGTCCTCACTAAGTTTTCTGACGTTCTCCTCCGCGATTGCAAGCTTCTGTTGCAGATCATTCTTCTCGGCGACCAGCGACTGAAAACGCTGTTCTGATTCCTTCACCGATTTCAGTTGGGAGAGCGCGTCATCTCGTTCATGCTCGAGCGTAACGATATGATTGCTTGCCTCGACAAACTTTGCCTGAATATCGTCCCTTTGCTTTTCCGCAGTAACACGCGTTTGATCGGCTGCGGCAACGGCTCCTTTTAATTGTGCAACTTCGGCGGGTAACTGCTGCTGTTCCTTGTCATCGTTACCTTCCACCACTAGCGAAGCCTTTGATTCCGGAACCTGCGCGAGTTGGTCTCGCGTCTGACGTTCTGATTTCTTCGCCTCATCGAGATCGTTCTGAGCCTGCTCCAGCTTAGAATTTGTCTCGTTCAAACGCGTATCGACTACGCCTTTTTCTTTTCGTGCCGTCTCCAAATCCCCGCGCGTCTTGTCGAGCTCCGCTTGCAGCTCAGCAACTTTGTCGCGCAAGTTCTTTGTCGCGCCTTTGATTGCCGTATCCCGCGGCCGTTCGTTCATGGTCTCGCTGGGTTGGGGCACCAAGGCTTCGGGGCCAGGCTCAGACCAGGCATTACTTTCAGGCGCTGCCGGAGCAATGTCGGGCAACGGACTGGTACTCGCGTTGAGTTGGGTTTGCCTTGTGAGTCGCTCCTGAAGTCTCAAAATCGCTTCGCTGATTTTGCGGCCTCGATATTCCACAACCGCTGGCTGCCACTGACTGTGTGATTTGCGCAGTTCCTCGATCAAGCTGCCGGCGAACCGATACTTGGCCAAAGCAGTCTTGAATCGATCCTGGCGTTCAAGTTTTTCGCCCTGTTGCGCGGACAGATAGGCTTTGAGGAAAATTTCGCTTGGATCGTCTTGTTGCGCCACGACGAGCATCGTTGCGGCGAAGAAAAATACAGCGGCGAGCAAAGCCGCCCTGCGTCGCACGACACGACACTGCGATGCCATGACAAACCAACTGGGGGGAGCTTTTTGTACCACCGGCGGCGAGAATTACCGGAGACGCCGAGAAAGTCGAGTCCTTTGTTTGCAAAAAGAGATTCGAATTTTAATCTTGTTCCCTGCCAATGATGGTGGCCGTAGCTCAATGGTAGAGCCCCAGATTGTGATTCTGGTTGTTGCGGGTTCGAGTCCCGTCGGCCACCCCGCTCGGGGAACTCTAATCTTTCGAGTGCCAATGATTTTGGATTGAGCCGATTTACAAGAAATCGCTCAAACATTACAAAATTTTCATTGACGGTAGAGATTATGTATCTGTAATCTCCGCCTCCATGCTCACAAATTCCGGCTACCACAGGCGCTGTTCAGCGGATTTACGATCAATCCAAAACCATTGGCGGCTCGTTCTTTGCGCGATCTCGATTCTGCTTCTAATGGCAAGGCAAGACACTACGGGCCAAGCTGTACAAGCACCCGATGTCGTCGTCACGGGTGAGGCCATTGCAACTCCAACACCTCACGACAATTTCCGGGAGATGCGGCAGCACATCATGCCTGAAGTAGCGGGCACGAAAATCACAGTGACAAAAAAAAGCGACGATCATCAGGCTGAACGAACAACCGCCTCTGGAAGATAATGATTTGCAGGGTCTTTTTCTCAAGGCGCCGGGTTTCCTGGTTACGGAACAACACACGCCGGGCCAATTCAATTTTAGCTATCGGGGCCTTGGTAATCCGCAGGAATCAGAGTTCACCCTAGTGCTTCGAGACGGCCTGCCACTGATGAGTGATTGGATTGGGTTTCCTACTCTCTACTATCTGCCGCTGCCTCAAGCTATAAGCGAGATTGAATTTATACGTGGTGGCAGCAGCTTGCTTTTCGGGCCGGAGCCAGCGCCGGTCGTGAATTTTATAACCAAATATCCCGCGCCGGGTTCGCCATGGAATTTCTATACCGAACAGATCGGTGGCGCTTATGGATATTATTCCACTTTCAATGTGATTCAGGAGGCTATGGGTCCGTTGGAATTTCGTCTTGATGGTGGGTACGTGCGATCAGACGGGCAACGTGATAACAGCTGGTACAATCTGTGGCAAACGGATCTCTACGTGGGTTGGAGGCCTGACGAGCACCAGTTGTTGGCACTCGATTTCTACTCGAGTCGCTTTGACGGTGGAGATCCGGGAAGGATTACCTATAAGCAGTTTCTTCATGACCAAAACTTTTCATTCACTCCATACAATGAGGACTGGGTTGATCGGTACACGACCATTCTCCGATACGAACGCGACTTTGGAAATGGCTGGCTTTTGCAGGCCAAAGGATGGTTCACACATTAGGAGATCGACGCGCGCAGCAGCAAACTTCAATCCAGGAGCGCCGCATCCATTTCCCTCAAGTACTCTTTTCAGTTACGAGGAATTCAACAACGGCGGGGCCGACATACGCTTCCGCAAGTTATGGGGGACGACAGTATTTTTAGAGGCAGTGCCCTGACGTTTGGCACCGTTGTTTATCATGGCGATGCGCCGTTTCAGCGATACACGTTAAACGAAGCAAACAGCGGCCCGGATTTTCTAACCGCGTCACGCGGGACCACTTCGGACATCATCCCTCTCGATCAATCCAGGACGTCCAATTATCAGTCGATATTCATCGAGGATCTTGTTCGCATCGGGAAATTTCATCATGGTTGGCTCGTTTCGCCTCGACCATGAAGACGTCGAAGTCGATTCGACGTTCGCGCCCTGGCTAGCGACCAATCCTCCCACCGGGCCCGCAAGCATCAGCGCCGACCATTGGGTGCCACTGTGGGGATTTGGAATGGGTAACGATTTTGGTCACCGCAACGAAACTTATTTCAGTGCTTCTTCCGGCTGGCGACCAACAAGATACTTCGATATCGCAGGAACCTCCCGCACGATCGCTTTCGGTGAGGACATACCAGATCCGTTCCATTCGCTGGACTTTGAATTAGGCGTGCACGGTACGCCTTATAAGGGATTCTGGTACGATGTCGGCTTGTTTTGGATGTTATTCGATAACAGAACTGAGACCCAGAATATCAGTAACACTGATTTCATCATCCTAAACACAGGCAGCACGCGTAATCGTGGTTTAGAGGGTGAGCTTTACTATGATTTCCTGGCTCCCTTCCAACACCCGCCGATCGTCGAGGTGCAAGCCGAGCCCGGCAAAGCGGTCGTCGACGCCAAATCCCCACCTGTACCCGGTGTATCGATGGCGGATTATCACCCGCTCAAATTGATCGCTTTCAGCAATGTTCAATTCCTCGATGCAACATATACTGAAAGCGCCCTCCTCATACCTGGCACCGACAAAACGCTCGTCGGCAATGACCCGGCATTCGCGCCAGACTTTCTACTGAAAGGCGGACTCCAGTTCAGAAAAGATCTTTGTTTTGACATTACATTCTCGGCTGTCTACGTCTCGCGGCAATTCTGGCAGGACACAGATATTGGCAACGCGCAGATCCCGAAAGCGCACATTCCGGCCTACAAGGGTTTTAATCTTACAGGGGATTGGTATATCACGAAGAATCTGCGCTTGATCGCGGGCATCACCAATCTCACCGACGAGATCTATTACGATCGCGTATTTGCCAATGGGATTGAGCCCGCGCCACGTCGTTCCGGCTATGCTGGCCTGTCGCTGAGTTTTTGACGAGTGCGGGCACCGGTGTGAAATAGGGAATTCACCTTTTCACCAGTGCCTGTAGCTCAACCGGATAGAGCTTCTGACTTCGGATCAGAAGGTTGGGGGTTCGAATCCCTCCAGGCACGCCACTTTTCGTCGGTTTGTCGCCGTTATGTCGCCCTTATTTTGAGCTCAAGAGCCGCTCGAGAGTTCGGGAATTGGTCAGGAGCGAGTCTTCAGGTCGCAATCGATTCGCGGATTCGATTCCCGCCCCCGCCTCTTTTCATAGGTAAGATGGCCCAAAATTGACTCAAAAACTGGCCGAGTCACAACAAAAGTCACAACAGATTTACTGATGTCAGTGTTGTTCGACATTGTGCGGCAATGTACAGATCTTGAGATCTCCCTTATGCGAAGTTCTTCTAGATTTTTGTCGATCCGAGATTTCGAATCCTTCCCTGATCGAGGCTTTTTGCCTCGCAACGGGCTCGGACGGAGCCTATACCACAACGAGACCGCGATGCACTTGAAGTCTCCCGGCAAGTGCAGTCAGCGGAAGGAGTTTCCCAGCAAAACACCGCAAACGGGCCACACATCGTCGGCGTGGGCGGCGTCAATGGGTTGACAGTCGAAATGTCAGACAGGCATCTTCAGTTACAGGCCGCAGCTAGGGAAGAAGCGCAGACGCCGGAAGAGAAAGCAGCCCGGTACGCGACAAACATGAAAAAATACGAGGGAGCGAAAGCGGCAGCAGCCCGGGGCCGCATGAACTCAAACATGATCGTGCCGCCGCGATACGGTCAACTTTATTACGATCCGTTTGCAAATGTTGACAGATAGAGCAAATGAGGGTCAGCCGTAGATGTACCCGGTGATGCTGCCGCAAGGCATCGAATGAAGTATTGGGAAATCATCGCCAACAATCTCAAGAAAGCCTGATTCAGCATGGGCTGGGTCTCCGCTGTCGATTTTCAAACTGCGATCTGTCAGACTAAGCCAAGCGAAGCAACGGTCGGCTCGTCAATTGCCGCCGTGACCGCGAGCC
>DASXHS010000105.1:0-3263 GCA_036488345.1 Candidatus Udaeobacter sp. | reverse complement strand
AAAGTAGTTTCGGCTCGCGAAGTCGAACTGGCCGCGCAGCTCTTATTGTCCGGGTGCGCGATACTTGACCGCCTTCATCTTCTCCGTGGCTTCGTCAGCCTCCTCTGGCGTGATCAGTGCTGTCATTCGCGACTGCACGGCTCCGCTGGCATTAACGGCGAACGACAAGGCTGCTGCGTCCACGTTGCTCGGCAGATCCGCAATGATCACGAAGTCGTCGCTCCCAAAGGCATAGTAATAAGCTTCTAGTCGTCCACCTGTTCCTTTGATTATTTGCTCGGCAGCCTCGCGGCGCTTCGACCCGCCCTCTTTGAGCATTCCCTTTAACCCTTCTTGCGAATACGATCCCTGAATCAGATATTTTGGCATTTGCTCGCTCCTTTCCAGCATTAAAACTAGCCTCACGCTACGACTTGATGCGAGTCGCATCAACCCGCTGTCGTCATGAATGATGGCGACTTTCCCAAGGGGCGTAGCCCGTGATGTCCGAATAAGAAATTAGGAAGCCCCTGAGGGGCTCACGACTCCTTGAATTCACTCTTGTGCTCGTGTATTTCAATCACGTTGCCAGCGTCATCGTAAACGCGAATCACACCTGCGGGTCGGAGCGGATGATGAAAGCGAGAATCTCGTGGGCACCATCTTCAAGCTCGCCAGTTGAACTGTTCGGGCGGAAGATCGAGAGTCGGCATGGTCGAGGATTAAACTATGAGGATAATTGAACGGAATACTCTCTTGGTTGCGATTCTCCTGGTCGTCGGATTTGCGGAATGCGCGTTTGCGCAACCGAAAGATAAAGCTGAGGTGCAAGTCTCGAAGGTAAACGTCGGCGATAGCACAGTAACGGGCGCGAATCTGAAACCGTGCACAAATCTGTGGAAGATGACGCAACGAAAACCGGACGGTCCTTCCGCAGCGGTTGGGACATGGAGCGATGCGCTCGAGAATGTGACCGCCGATGGCCGACCGGCGATGAAGAGAACGCAAATCGCCAAATACGATAAGAAAAAAATCGAGCTGCGCTTTGTCAGTATCTTCGACCCCAAAACAATGGAGCCGTTGTCGTTCGATTATTCGCGCAGCGACAACGGCAATGTGCGGCATGTGGAATTTCGACACGAGACCGTGAGTTATCGTCATACCGACTCAACCGGATCGAAACCGGAGGAAGCCACCGTTAAACTCGACCAACCCGTTTTCGATTTTTATGGCGGGATGTACGGAGTGCTTATCTCAACTCTTCCGTTGGCGAACGGGTACGCTGCCGAGATTCCAACTTTCGATACCAGTAAAATGGCGATTGATTGGGTGCCGGTTCGAGTGAAAGGACGTGAAGTCGTCGAGGCCGGCCCGGGGAAGAAAGTGGAGACATGGGTCGTCGAGACGCCGACCAAACTTTACGGCCGCATGACCTGGTGGGTGACCAAAGAAGCACCGTACGTAATCAAGGCCGTGTTGGAGGTTCCGGAACAAGAAGATGGCTCCGGGAAAGTGGCTGCCATTATCACCTACACGATGGTGTAGATTCAGGGCTCGAAGCTGTCGGACTGCGGATCCCGTAGGCTCCGAGGATTCGTTAGGCGGCTTCGTTCGATTGGTGGATCATTTTTTCCATCTGCTTTCTGATCTTGGGTCGCGACGCTCTCAGAACTTCCAGGAATGCAAGCACGGCGGGATTATCGGAAGACTTGCGCCAGGCAACGCACAGAGGAATCCGAGCCGATCTTGGGATGATTGAACGAATAACGACTGGCCGTTTCAGGCTGGCGACGCAACGAGGCACGATTGAGACGCAAAGCCCGCTCTCTACCAGAGTAAGGACCGTTGCCATAAAGTCCGGTTCATTTACGATCCGCGGCGAGAAGCCGGCTCGGCAGCAAACAGCAATGACTTCGTCAAACAAACTTCGCGCACCTTTGCGATGGAATTGGACAAAGGGCTCCGCCGCGAGACTCTTTAAATGCACGACTTTTTGCCTCGCCAATCGATGAATAGAGGACAGTGCAATCCCGAGTTCGTCGATATAGACGTTTTCTCCTTCGAATTCAGCACGGCGGTCCGGCGGAAGTTTTCTCGAGAACCCCAGGTCGATCCGGCCGTCGTCGAAACCGGCGAGCTGCTGGTCGGGAGTCATTTCATAGAGCTGTAGTTGAACGTTAGGAAATTTCTGGCGATAGGACTGTACAAGGGAAGGCAGGAACGGACTGGAGGCAGTGCCGAAAAATCCTATGCCCAAACTGCCGGTCTCCCCGCCTGCGGCGCGCCGCGCGATCTGCGCTGCTTCAGTCGCATGACGCAAGATTTGCTCCGCTTCACGAAGGAAGACGGCTCCCGCAGTGGTAAGTTGAACTGTTCGCTTCGTCCGGTGGAGGAGCTTGATGCCAAGCTCATCTTCTAAGTCGAGTATGGTTTGGCTGATCGCAGGCTGGGCAACGTGCAGGCGGCGCGAGGCTTCGCTGTAGTTCAAGTGATGGGCTACACCGACGAAGTACCGAAGATGTCGAAGCTCCATGATGGATGCTTATCGCGAAATCCGATTACTACAAGCAAATCATACGATTTCCGCGATTGCAAGAAAGGAGCGATAAAATCGGCGGACAAGTCAAAAATGAAAACGGATAACGGATCACACAGAGAACAAAGCTCGGGCTCGCGCCCTGAAGCGAAACAATCTGTTCGAACCTATCGCGAGTTGCAGAGGCAGCTGCACAAAGACCTGCTTGCGCAGCACCCGGAATGGATCGAAGCCGACGGCAACTGTCCTACCTGCGACTACTACGAACGTCGACTCGCTCAGCTGATTTCAATTTTCAAGTCCCAGCGCAAAATAAGATCGGGCAAAAAGGCAACTCGAGAAAAGGAGTAGAACTCGTATGAAGTTAATCGTTATTTCGTCAATCAAACAAGAGGAGATTCCCATGCAACCACGTCAAACTGACTACTTCACTGCATATCATTACGTAAAGCTAACACGAGACGCCAACGGTGTTCTGATTGTTCAACTCCACACCAACGGTGGCCCGTGCATTATGACCGCACAAACTCACACGGAGTTTGTCGAGGCCTTCTACAGGATTTCGCAGGATCGAGCGAACAAGATCGTTATCCTGACGGGGGCAGGTGGCGACTTCATCACGAGCGTCGAATGGTCGTCCTTCGGCGATGTCGCCGATCCCGGCGTCTGGAGCCAGATTCACGACGAAGGCGTTCAGGTTTTGGAAAACATAGCCAACATACGTGTGCCAGTCATCGCGGCGATCGAG
>DASXHS010000077.1:0-33894 GCA_036488345.1 Candidatus Udaeobacter sp. | reverse complement strand
CGAAGCGCTGGCTGAGCTACGAGCGATTGCACAGAAAAACAAAATGGTGCGCTCGTTCATCGGGGCTGGCTACTACGACTGCATCACGCCGCCTGTCATTCAGCGAAACATTCTTGAAAACCCTGGCTGGTACACCGCTTATACGCCTTACCAGGCGGAAATCGCGCAAGGGCGGCTCGAAGCGCTGCTGAACTTCCAGCAAATGATCATAGATTTGACTGCCCTCGACATCGCAAACGCTTCCATGCTGGACGAAGCAACGGCTGCTGCTGAAGCGATGGCGCTTTGTCACGCGGTAGTTCCAAATCGGAAGACGTTCTTTGTTGCTGATAATTGTCATCCCCAAACGATTGCCGTGGTTCAAACCCGCGCGAAGCCGCTCGGGATCGAGATCAAGATCGGCGATTACTCGCAGTTTAAATTCGACAGCACAGTTTTCGGCGCGCTTGTTCAATATCCCGCGACCGACGGCGCGATCTACGATTACGCAGAGTTTGTCCGAAAGGCGCACGATGCCGGTGCGATCGTGGTAGTCGCGGCAGACATTCTTGCGCTGACATTACTCAAATCGCCGGGCGAATTCGGCGCCGATGTTGCCGTCGGCAATACGCAGCGCTTTGGTGTGCCGCTGGGATTCGGCGGGCCGCACGCGGCTTACTTCGCCACGCGCGACGAATTTAAACGTCACATGGCCGGCCGACTAGTGGGCGTTTCACGCGACGCTGAAGGTCGATCTGCGTATCGCCTCGCCTTGCAAACGCGCGAGCAACACATCCGCCGCGACAAAGCGACCAGTAACATCTGTACAGCAGAGGTTCTCCTGGCCGTCATCGCGTCGATGTATGCGGTCTATCACGGTCCCAAAGGATTGCGCGCGATCGCGGAGCGTGTTCACCGGCTAACGAGTCGACTTGCGGATGGTCTGCGTGCCCTTGGGTGCACAGTCACGCACGAAAATTTTTTCGACACGCTTCGGGTCGAAGTGGAATCGAGCGAAGTCACTTTGGAGCACGCCGCCAAAGCGGGTTGCAATCTTCGCGGGCTTGGACCACGCGCGGTGGGCATTTCTTTCGATGAAGCGACAACGCCACGGGACATTGAATTGCTGATGTCCATCTTCCGCGGCACGAACGTCCGCGATTTTGATGATGACAATCTTGGCGACCCGCAAATTCGCATTCCGGAATCCGCCATCCGCACTTCCGAGTATCTCACGCATCCGATTTTCAACACGCATGACACTGAAACCGAGATGCTGCGCTATTTGAAAAAACTGGAATCACGCGATCTATCGCTAACGACGTCGATGATTCCGCTCGGCTCATGCACGATGAAACTCAATGCCACCGCGGAAATGTTCCCGATCTCGTGGCCCGAGATTTCCAAATTGCATCCGTTCGCTCCAACCGACCAGGCGGCAGGCTACATGGAAATTTTCCAGCAACTGGAAGACTGGCTGGCAGAAATCACCGGCTTCGCTGCGGTTTCATTGCAACCGAATGCCGGATCGCAGGGCGAATTCGCAGGCTTGCTGGCCATCCGCGAATATCATGCATCGCGCGGCGAAGAGCATCGCAACGTTTGCATCATTCCGACCTCGGCACACGGCACGAATCCCGCCAGCGCGATAATGGCAGGATTTAAGGTTGTGTCCGTCGCCTGCTTAAAAGATGGAGACATTGACCTTGCAGACCTTCGCGCGAAAGCCGAGGAACACGCGCGCGATCTCGCGGCGCTCATGGTGACTTACCCATCAACGCACGGCGTGTTCGAGCCAACGATTCGCGAAATTTGCGACATCGTTCATGCGCATGGCGGCCAGGTTTACATGGATGGCGCAAACTTGAATGCGCAGGTCGGTCTTTGTCGCCCCGGCGATTACGGAGCCGACGTTTGTCATCTGAATTTGCACAAGACGTTTTGCATCCCACACGGCGGCGGCGGCCCGGGCGTGGGACCAATCGGTGTGGCCAAACATCTGGCTAAATTTCTGCCGGCACGTTTTTCAATCGGCAATCTGCAATCTGCAATCGACAATGGTGTGGGTCCGGTCGCGGCGGCACCCTGGGGCAGTGCCAGCATTCTGACGATCACGTGGATGTACATTTGCATGATGGGCCCCGCCGGGTTGAAACGCGCGAGCGAGGTGGCGATTCTCAACGCTAATTACATCGCTAAACGGCTCGATCCGTACTTTCCTGTTCTTTTCAAAGGCAAGCATGGCCTCGTCGCGCACGAATGCATTGTCGATCTCCGCCAGTGGAGAAGCGCAGGTATTGAAGTCGAAGATGTCGCAAAACGTTTGATGGACTACGGCTTTCACGCGCCAACCGTTTCGTGGCCGGTTGGAGGGACGATGATGATCGAGCCGACCGAGAGCGAACCGAAACACGAGCTTGATCGTTTTTGCGACGCGATGATCTCCATTCGCGCGGAGATGCAAGCAATCGCCGACGGAAAACAGGATTGGCAAAACAATTTGCTCAAGAACGCACCGCACACCGCGCGACAAATCGCGTCCGACAAATGGGACCGCCCCTACTCGCGCGAACAAGCAGCTTTCCCCGCGCCGTGGACGTGCGACCACAAATTCTGGCCCGTAGTTGCTCGCATCGACAACGTCTACGGCGATAGGAATCTGTTCTGCTCCTGCCCGCCCGTGGAAGAGTTCGAAAAGGCGTAGCTCTCGCGCTATGCTTCCGGCGCTAGCTCCGGGGTGCCGACTCGAGCAGGAACAAGGCGAAGCGCGCTACCGTTCGTTTTCTCGGCTGCAGCGGAACCGCCTTCGTGATATTCGGCGTCGCTGTTCACCTGCCACAGATCGTAAAGCTTTGTTTCAGCCAGAATATTTTCCGCACACAACATCGCTGTCATCATGGCGTGGTCCTGGTTGTTGTATTTGTGCATTCCGTTACGGCCAACCAAATGCAGGTTCGGGTACCGCGTGTCCAGCTCCTGACGAATGGTGGCGACGTGCCGCGCGTAGTCGTCATCATAAACCGGATACGCTTTTTTCTGGCGAACGACGCAGCCATCAACGAAATCGCCTTCCTTCGCCAACCCGATTTGAATCAGCTCGCGCTTTGCGAGCTCGATCAAGTCTTTGTCGATAGAGTCCCAAAGACCATCGTGTTCGAAACAGAAATACTCTAGACCGTAACAAACCTTGTCCGTCTCGGGCACCATTTCGGGCGACCATGATCGAAAATTCTGAACACGGCCGACTTTAACGCTTGGGTCGTGAATGTAGATCCAGTTGTCATCGAACATCTCTCGATCTTTCAAAATCAGCATGACAGTGAGGAAATCGCGATACTTGAGGCTCTCAGCGGCGCGCTTGGTTCGTTCACTCACAGCCGGTGACAAACCGCAGATCAGCTCCCGCATCGGCGCGGACGAAATGACATGTTCGGCTTCGATCATTTGGCGATCTCCGTTGCCGTTTTTGTATTCCACCTTCCATTGGGCCGACAAATTGTCGTAAGAACAGCGCATCACCCTGCAGCCCATCTCCAATTTCCCGCCCAGCGCTGTCATCTTTTCGGCACACGCCTCCCACATCATTCCCGGACCTCGCCGCGGATAACGGAAAGAATTAATCAGCGTCTTGATGACTTTGCTCCGGTCGCCGTTGTAACGCTGCGGAATAAGCGCGTTCTTGATTGCGCTGCCTAACGACAGGCCTTTGATGCGTTGCGCTGCCCAGTCGGCGGAAATTTCCTTGCAGCTCATCCCCCAGACTTTTTCGGTGTAGCTCTTAAAGAACGTGTTGAACAATCGCTTGCCGAATTGATTGCTAACCCATTCTTCGAAATTTCGTGGATTCTGGATCGGAAACAGACGCGCTTTCAGCCAGGAAAGAACGCACAAAATCGATTTGAAGACGCCGAGCTTCAACAACGCTTCAATTGGCTTGAGCGGATAAGAGAAAAATTTGCCGCCGTAAAAAATGCGCGATGAGCGCGGGCGCGTGAGCATGTCGTTCGGCAAAATCTCGGTCCACAAGTCTTCGACCGCTGTGGATTTTGAGAAGAAGCGATGACCGCCGATATCGAAATGAAAGCCCTTGTAAGTCGCTGTGCGCGAAATGCCGCCTACGTAAACTGGATCGGCTTCCAGAATGAGGACATCAACACCGTTTTTCGAAAGCAGATAGCCGGCCGTTAGACCCGCCGGACCTGCACCGATGATGACGACCTTTGACTTCATGTTTTGCTACGCGACCCAGTGGCCCCGCGTAAAATTCCAGACGTACCAGCCCTGCAGGCACAACCCCGCAGCGCTGACCAACGCTACTGCCGTTGTCGCAAAAGCGCGCACCCACAGTGGCGGCATGCGAAATTGACGCAAAAAATTCAAAAGCGCCAGCACGATCAAGGCATACGCGCTGAATTCGTAACGCATCATACTCTCCATGTCGACGCAGGCGACGCCGCTGACTGAAAGGTAATAGATCGTGACAGCGCAAAAATAGATCCCCGCGCGTGCCGGCAAACCGGTGCGACGCCGAATCGCTGGAACCAATTCGCAAACCGCCATGGCAACGAATAGCATTGCGCCGAGTGTCATCGATAACTGGCTCATTTCAGTGGGATTATTTAGTGCCGGCACAAGCCAGCGATAACTTTCGGGCCTAACCACTGCAAGATAATCGGGCACGATCCCCCAGCCAGCCGTTTGTGTGAGCATGTAAACGTCCCAATGACCCCAGCGCACTTGGCATAAAGCGAAAAAAACGATCCCGCCGCAGGCCGCCACAAACGTTAACCCGACAGCTGCCCGGTTCTCTCGAAGCCATTTGCCTGGCGTGAGCAAATCGCGCCATCCCGTCTGAAAAGCCGAACGCACCGAAGGAAACGCAGCGCACACAATCCCGACAATTCGCGTCGCGGACATAACCATTCCGTGCATAGCCGCCAGTACTCTTGCCGTGCGACCCTCCGCGGTGCTCCAATAGATGAAGCCAAGGAGCGCCATTAAGAAGAGTGATTCCGAGTAAGCTGCGATGAGGAAAAACGCGGCCGGGTTCGCCAGAATGAGGAGTGTCCCGCAAATCTGACGCGAAGCCGCAACTTTCCATCGCCTGCAGAAGAGGAAGAAATAAGTCCAAAAACCCCACGCAGCGAGCTGAGCGGTGATCAAAAGCGCCGTGCTGGTGTTGATATTGAATGCATTTCGGAGCAACGCGGCAATCGCCGGGTATGCCGGGAAAAACGCGACATTCGAGATTTCCATCACTTTGTGATCGATAGGCGGGATAATGGTCTGATATCCGCGATCGATAATGTTCATGAACCAATAACTGTCGTGTTGAACTAACGCGGAGTAGCGCTCAGCGATCGGCCTTTCCGGAGCAAGCAGAGCCACCGCCATTACCACCTGCAAGACGGTGATAACGCACCCAGCGAGCAATGGCGTTACAAACCGTGCCAGGTGGTTCATTAATTCGTAATCGCAGAAGCTGGCTAGTCCGCTCGCGAAAGTCGCGTCGCCAAGCCAACGTCTCCGAGGTGCCTCCACGATCCCGATAGCAATTCAGCGGTGAGCGAGTCAGTAGAACGCCAAGGATTTGTGACGCTTCCCGAAAAAGCAATGTCCGATTGCATAGATTTCCCAGCTGGTCTCAGCGGCAGGATTGGACGACGATCGCGGTGGTTTATTCGCACCGAAGTTTTGTGCGTTTGCCCATGCTGTGGACCGGTGAGTTTTGGAGGCTCGTTGAATACGCCTGCGATCCAACTACGGTCCAGAGACAACTAGCACGATTTCGCCTTTCGCCGGATGTGCCTCGTAATGTGCAAGCAGTTCCTCAGCAGTGCCGCGCCGGAACTCTTCGAATTTCTTTGTCAACTCACGTGCGACACAGAGCTGCCGGTCGGGAATGATCGTACGGCAGGCGTGAAGCGTTTTAAGAAGCCGGTAAGGAGATTCAAAAAAAAGTGTCGTCTCCTCGCGTTCTGCTGCTATCCGCAATTCGCGTTCGCGTCGGCCGCTTTTCACCGGAAGAAATCCACGGAACGAGAATTTCTCGTTCGAAAATCCGGAACCGAGAAGAGCCATCAGAATCGACGATGGTCCGGGGATGATCGTAAACGGCACTTCGCGATTAATGCATGCGCGAATAAGGCGCAGCCCAGGATCGGAAAGACCAGGCGTGCCGGCGTCTGTAATCAATGCAATGTTTTCGCCTCGACCAAGGCGCTCGACCAACTCAGCCGTGCGCGCCGCTTCATTATGTTCGTGGTAGCTGACAAAAGGCTTTTTGATCTCGAAATGTTTTAGCAGTAAGCCGGAATACCGCGTGTCTTCTGCCGCCACAACGTCAACATCCTTTAGGACCTCAAGAGCCCGCAAGGTGATGTCGCCCAGATTACCGATCGGCGTCGCCACCACGTAAAGCATTCAAATATCCTCGGTTCAAACCTTGCCTCACGCCATGGAATCGATGACGGAAGGCTGGTAATGCGCAGACGCGCTGTGGAATCACCAACCTAAAATCCTCGCGAAAACTAACGGCGCAACGATTGTCGCGTCAGATTCGATGACGAACCGCGGAGTGTCGACGTTCAGTTTTCCCCATGTGATTTTCTCATTCGGCACCGCGCCGGAGTATGAGCCGAAACTGGTGGTGGAATCGCTGATTTGGCAAAAATACCCCCACTCGGGCACCGGCGTGCTGACCACGTCCTGATTCAACATCGGCACAACGCAAATCGGGAAATCGCCTGCAATGCCGCCGCCAATTTGGAAGAAACCGATGGATGAATCCTTTGAAACCCGGCGATACCACGCCGCAAGTTCGATCATGTATTCGATGCCCGAGCGGACCGCCTGCACATTGCCTACCGCCCCAGTGATGCAGCGCGCCGCATAAATATTTCCCAAGGTCGAATCTTCCCAGCCCGGCACAAACAACGGAAGGTCATTGTTCGCGGCGGCGACCATCCAGCTGTCGACAGGATCGATCTCGTAAAACTGTTTAAGGCGGCACTCACGCAAGATTTTGTAAAGGAACTCGTGGGGAAACTTTCTCTGATCGTTTTTCGAAGCGGCCGCCCATTCATCGAGCACCACTCGTTCAATGCGGCGCATAGCTTCTTCTTCCGGAATGCAAGTGTCAGTGACGCGATTGAGATGTCGCCGCAGCAGCTCCTGCTCTTGTTGCGGACTTAGCTCGCGATAGTTGGGAATGCGTTCGTATTTGCTGCGCGCGACGAGATTGAACAGGTCTTCCTCCATGTTCGCACCCGTGCAGGTGATGGCGTGCACTTTGCCACGGCGAATCATTTCGGCGAGCGAAACGCCCAGTTCGGCGGTGCTCATGGCGCCCGCCAGAGTGATCATCATCTTTCCGCCTCGATCGAGATGCGCAATAAAGGCATCGGCTGCGTCTTTCAGCACCGCCGCGTTAAAATGCCGGAAATGGCGCTCAATGAACTCGCTGATGCTGCCCATCTTCACATTACCAAGTTTGGAATCGAGACGATCACTTTTGATGCAAAACTTACCGTGCACGGGTCAAGCGTTAATTGCATTTTGATTAAATTTCTTACGGAATCGCGGCCAGAATGCGCGCTGCCAAAACGTTCGGCATCACCCCGAGTAAAACAACTGCTGCGGCAAGCAGAGCAACTGTGCTTTCCTGCAAAGAAACGGCCCGCATGCGCTCCCTCGGTTCCGCTAACGCAACGGGCGACACATCCACAAAAATCGCCTTCAATACGAGAAGGTAATAATAGAGAGAGACGAAACTGCCAACGAGTCCAAGCGCGACAAGCCAAAGAAGCGGCTGATTTGCGCCAGCGTGTAATGCGGCACTGAACAAATAGAATTTTCCGAAAAATCCCGCCAACGGCGGAATGCCTGCGAGGGACAACATAAAGACTGCCATGCATCCAGCGAGCAACGGAGATTGTGACGACAGTCCGCGAAAATTAGAAAAATTGTCGCCGCCGGTTTCGCGCCTCACAACGCCGACAACGCCAAACGCGCCAACAAGCGTGATCGCATAAACCGTCGTGTAGAACAAGGCTGCGGAAAAGCCTTCGCGGTCGCCGGCGACGAATCCAATCATTGTGTAACCCGCGTGTGCGACTGCTGAGTAGGCAAGCAGTCTGCGTACGTTCGATTGCGCGAGCGCGACGAGATTCCCAATTACGATCGATAACGCCGCTAGTGCCGCAAGCACAGGCGACCAACCGGCCTCCATCGCGTGCCATCCGGCGTTGCCGTGCACCGGCGCAAAGCCTATGAGCACGATTTTTCCCAGCACAACAAACGACGCGACCTTCGAACCCGAAGCAATGAACGCCGCGCTCGGAACAGGAGCGCCTTGATACGCGTCAGGCGCCCATAGATGGAACGGCGCGGCGGCGATTTTGAATGCGAAGCCGACGAGTGTCATAACGATTCCAACCGCAAGCAGCGGCTCAACTGAAGTTGTTGCCAACTTGGTTGAAATCGCGGCGAGACCGGTTGCACCCGACATCCCGTAAATCAGGCTGATCCCGAAAAGTGTGAACGCGCTCGATGTGCTACCGAACAGAAAATATTTCAGACCGGCTTCCGCTGAGCGCGCGTCGGTTTTATCGAATGCGGCCAGGACATAAAGCGAAAGTCCGAGCAACTCGAGGCCGATGAAAATCATCAGCAGTTCTTCACTCCCGACGAGCACCATCAGGCCGACGGTTGCCAGGAGAACCAGCGCCAGATATTCGCCAGGATGGCGCGGCGCCTTTTCTCCCTGCGTCAGAAGTATGGTGAAAAATGCGAGCGCGAGGCAAATGATTTTGAACAGTGACGTCAGCGGCGAGATCACCAGCATTCCGCCATACAGCGTCTCGTTGCCCGGCAAAAACGTGACTGCCACAATTGCAATCACAATTCCCAGCGCTGCAACAAACGCGCAGGCCCCCGCCGCGCGTTTCGCAACGAGACTGACCGAAAGCACTACAAGCGCGGTCAGAACTACGACCGCTTCAGGCGATGCAAGTTTGAGAAGCTCGAGATAATGCATCGCTAAAGGATTGAAGCGTTGGAGCGTTGAAGATGACGCGCGCGTTTCATTTCAAAAACCTCATGGTTTCGACAGCGGGCATTATGCGATCGAGCAAGGGTTTCGGGTAAACACCGACGGCGAGTGTGGTGAGCATCAGCATGCAGGCGCCGATTTTCTCAGGGATCGTGATCGGGTTGAACTCTTCCCGACTTACGGTTGTAACGTCGCCTTGAACCCCTTTCTCACCGAAGAACGATTTCTTTAGCGCGCGCAATGTGAACGCAGCCACAAGAACTATCCCAACTCCCGCGATCCACACGGCAATCGGGTAAGTTTTCCATGCGCCAATAAGAATCGTGATCTCAGCCGCGAATCCACTGAAACCCGGGATGCCCATTGAGGCAGCCGCGGCGACCACGAAAGTGAAAGCTGCGAAGGGCATTGCGTGGCTCAGATTCATTTCAGAAAGCGCATCGAGTTCGCGCGTATGCGTGCGCCGGTAGATCATGCGTCCGGCGACGGCGAACAAGAGGGCCGCGATAACGCCATGCGAGAACATTTGCAGCACTGCGCCGGAAACGCCGAGTGCGTTGACCGTAGCAAAACCGAGCAGCACAAAGCCCATGTGGCTAACGCTCGAATACCCGATAACAAATTTCAGATCACGTTGGCGAAGCGCCACTGCCGCGGCATACACGATTCCGATTACTGCCAGCACAGCGATCCATTTGCTCCACATTTGAAATCCCTGCGGGAAAAGATTCATCGCGACGCGCAGACCGGCGTAAGAGCCAAGCTTCATCACAATTCCCGCGAGCAACATCGAACCCGCAGTCGGAGCGGCGGCATGACCAGTCGGCGCCCACGTGTGCAGCGGCCAGATGCCCGCCAGCACAGCAAAGCCGAGAAATAACACCGGAAACGCCCACGATTGCAGGTGCGGTGAAAATTCGAACTGCGACAGCTGATTCAGATCCAGCGACCCCCCACTGACGTAAGCGACCAGTATTCCAACGAACACGAACATCCCGCCGAAGAAGGAATACAAGGTGAGCTTCATGGCGCCGTATTCCCTGTTCGTCGAGCCGAAGATGGCGATGAGAAAATATTTCGGCACAATCACCAACTCGTAGAACAAGAACAGCAAAAACAGATCCGCGCTTAGGAACACGCCGTAGCACCCGGCCACCACCAGCAGAAGCCAGAAAAAAAATTCGTTCTGCCGTTTCTCCACATCCCACGAAAACAGCACGGTGCTTACCGCTGAAATACCGGTGACAAGAATCATCGTCAGACTGACGCCATCGAGCGCGAGGTGGTAATTCATCCCAAGCGCCGGGACCCACGGGACGCGCACGATCGTTTTAAAATGCGCTAGATCCGGAATCGGCGTCCCGACGAACACGATCATACCGAGCGCTAAACCTGCGATTGTTGTCAGCAGCGCGATCCAGCGAGCACACTCGCGCGGCAAAAGCAGCGACAGAACTGCGCCGGCAAACGTGAGGTAAATCGTCCAGGCGATCATGCGCGTGTCGGCGCCCGGTAACGCCCAGCCCGCTCGCGCACATGAAATCCTATTTCACGCCGAGGCTTTTCCGAAGGAGCCATTAACTGCCGGATTGCTTCCAGAATCGCCGCGATCTCGTCATCCTGCACCCCGACACGCCGTTCGAGTTCCGAAAACTTTTGTGCTAACTCGCGATTGCTTTCGAGTGTTTGGCGCAGTCTCACAAACGTGCGCATAATGGCCACATTTACTCTGATCGCGCGATCGCTCTTGAGGATGCTCGACAGCATAGCAACCCCCTCCTCCGTGAAAGCGTAGGGACGGTAGCGCAGACCTCCTCGAGCTTTTGAGGTTCCAAATTGGAACCTCAAACTGCGAAGCTCTTCTGGCGTAAGTTGAAACATGAAGTCGGCCGGGAAACGTTCTGCGTTGCGTTTGACTGCTTTGTTCAGGTTTTTCGTCTGCACGCCGTAGAGCGCAGCCAAGTCGAAATCGAGCAGCACCTTCTGTCCGCGAATCCAGCGAATCGATTCCGCGATCCGCTCGATTGGAACGATCTCTTTGCTCATTGTCGGTGAATCTCAGCTAAGCAGCCGCGCCATTTGAACGACGGTCGTATTGAAAATGTTGAACATGAATTGCGGCACGATGCCGATGGCGAACATGAGCAGTGTCACAGGAACCACGACAAGTTTTTCTCTTCGCAAAAGATCAGGAAATGCGCTGCAATTTTCTGCAAGCGGTCCGCTAAACAGCGATTGCATCGCTCGCATGAAAACAATCGCTGTGATTAGAAGACCGACCACAGCAATGGCTGTGAATGCGGCTGCCATCGCGAATGAGGCTTTGAAAATCAGAAACTCGCCAACAAATCCGTTCAACCCCGGCAAACCGAGCGACGAAAACATGGCAACACTCATCCAACCGCAAAGCAGCGGTGTCCGCTGCATCAGGCCACCGAAATCGTCGATGCCACGCAGACCGCGTCGTTGCTCGAGCAAGCCCACAAAGTAGAAGAGCGCCGCCGCGGTAATCCCGTGATTGAAGATTTGCATGAACACGCCACTCAGTGCCGCCTGCGTGTCGATCGTCGCAGCAACAGTCGGTGACGCGACGAGCGCAAAAAGACCCAGCAAGCAGTAGCCGAGATGGTTGATCGAAAGATAGGCGATCATTCGTTTCAAATCGCGCTGCGCCCATGCGGCCAGCGGAGCGAAAACGATCGAACAAACCACCAGTGCGAGCAGCCACGGACCGATGACTTTGATTTCGTTAGGAAACAACGGAAGCAACAGGCGAACGAAACCGTAGACGCCCATTTTCGATAACAAACCCGTGAGCACCATCGACACGCCTGTCGGAGCCGTTTGATAGGCGTCCGGCAGCCACGTGTGAAATGGAAACAGCGGCACCTTCACCGCAAGGCCAACAAAAATTCCAGCAAAGGCGACCCAGGCGATGTTTCCCGTGAGCAGCCCGTTCTTTCCAAGACTGGCGAGAGTCGCGAAGTCGAACGTGCCTTTCGCTAGATAAATCCCGAGGAACGAAAGCAACATGGCTACGCTTCCTAGAAACGTGTAGAGGAAAAACTTGGTCGCGGCGCGATCGCGATTTTCACCACCCCAGATTTTGATCAGCAGGAAACCCGGGATCAGACTCATTTCGTAGAACAGGAACCAGAGAACAAAATTCTGTGCAGTGAAAGTGCCGTAGAGCGCAGCCTGCATTACCAGCATGGTCGCGTAGAACGCGCGGCTTCGATCGGGAGGCGGTTGTGCAAGAAAGGCGAACGGAATGATCAGGGAAGTGAGCAATACGAGCAAGAGGCTCAGGCCATCCACCCCCACCAGATATTCGGCGTTGATAGCGGGAATCCAGGCATGACGCTCCACGAACTGCAGTCCAGTCGCGCTGGCATCGAAGTTTCGCCACAACGCCAGAGCGCATCCGGCAGAGATGATATTAAACATCAGCGCAATCGGGCGAGCACTGCGCGGCCTGCCCGCCGTAGCCTCGGCCGAAGCGGGCGGCCATGTGCACACCGCCACTGAGCCGAGCAGCGGAATCAAAATAATCGCTGTGACTAAGCCAACCATGCGTAGAGAAGAAGAAGCGCCAACATCCCAACAGCCACGACGCCCAGGTAAATTTGAATTTGTCCAGAGTGCGCGCCGGACAACAGGCGGCCCAAACCGCGAGCGCCAAAGGTCGTTACATCCACTCCGGCATTGATGCCGCGCTCGTCCACATCGGCTGTAAATATTCCAAAGAGTTGGCCGATTGCGGCGAAGCCGCGCACTAAACCATCCCAGAAAAAACGATCCATCCAGTCGGACAAACGCGCGCTGGCCCAGGCGAACGCGATAATCGTTCGCGCATACAGCTCATCGATCCACATCTTGTTTGCGAGGAACCGGAACAACGCCGGTTGCGCGTACTCGAGTGGATCAACCTCTGCGGGTCGATCTCGATCCTGCGCCCCAGCTTTGCGATAGAACCAGATGCCCAGCGCGATTCCGGCGCCAACGAGGACGAGTGAAATGAAAAGCATGGGCTCGATCAGGTGCGCAATGTCGAAGTGAACCGGTTCACCCGTGAGATAACCATGCAGCCATGGCCAGGCGGTGGTGAGAACGACGCTCAGAAAAATTGTGCCAATCGCCAGCACAATGAGCGGCATCGTCATCACACGCGGACTCTCGTGCGCGTGCTCAGCAGCGCTCCGGCGATTCCCAAAAAAAACGTAAATCATTTGCCGGGTCATATAGAGCGCCGTGAGAACAACCCCGGTCAGCATCAGATAGTACGGAGCATGCGATAGCGGCCAATGCGCGGTGGCGTGAAGAATTTCCTCCTTGGTCCAGCCGCCGGAAAAAAAGAGAGGCACGCCACTCAACGCCATCATACCGATGGCGTACGTTCCAAATGTCACCGGCATCATGTGTCGCAGGCCGCCCATTTGGCGAATGTCCTGCTCGCCATGACATCCGTGAATCACGGAGCCAGAGCCGAGAAATAGAAGAGCTTTGAAAAAACCGTGCGCGACTAAATGCATGATTCCAGCTGCCACGCCACCGACGCCTAACGAAACCATCATCAAACCGAGCTGGGACACGGTTGAGTAAGCGAGGATGCGTTTGATGTCGGCCTGCGCGATCGCGATGAGAGCAGCCATGAGCGCCGTAGTTACTCCAATCCAGACAACGACAGTTAGCGAGGACGTCACGCCGTTGATCGCGCCTAACGAAAAGAGCGGATAAACGCGTGCGACGAGAAACACACCCGCGGCGACCATTGTGGCCGCATGGATCAGCGCGCTGACCGGAGTTGGACCCTCCATAGCGTCGGGCAACCAGACGTGCAGCGGGAATTGCCCAGACTTGCCAACTGCGCCGCAAAAAATCAGAAGCGCGATGTACGTAGCGCTTGCTCCGAGCACAGCGAGACCGGCGCTTTCAAGACATCCGTGGCCGCCATCGTAAAAAAGCAGTGTGCCACTGCGATTGTAGAGCCACAGCATTCCGAGAAAAAATCCCATGTCACCGATGCGCGTGGTGATAAATGCTTTCTTTGCTGCCGCTGCAGCGCTCGGTCGCTCGATCCAGAAGCCGATCAGTAAATACGATGCAAGCCCTACTAGTTCCCAAAACATGAAGAGCAGCAGCAAACTGTTCGCGATAACCACGCCAAGCATCGCGCCGGAAAAGAACGACAGATACGCGAAGAAACGGGTGAAATTCTTGTCGTCAGCCATGTAGCCGACGCTGAACACAAAAATGCACAGAGCTACCAGTGAGATCATTATCAGCATAGCTGCCGCAAGCGGATCGAGAACAAATCCGAGTCGCAGGGTTTGTTCGCCGAACGTGAACCATGTAAAATTCTGGACTGCTCGGAAGCCGTGCGTTTGCAGGGTCGGAAGGAACGCCACGATCGAGAGCGCCAGCACAACGATTTGGCCACCGATTGCGAGTAGGACCGCGTTTTTGCGCCGAGACTTTCCCGAGCTCAAAATCGCGACCGCTGCCGCAAACGGCACCGCCGGCAATAACCAGAGATTACTCACGATCCCTGGATTCATCCTTTAAGCTGGTCGTATTGATCGACGTTCGTTGTTCGGAAATGCCGGTAAACGGCAATAACCATGGCAAGGCCGACAGCGGCCTCGGCGGCGGAAATCGCGATGGAAAAGATTGCGATCATCACTCCGGTTGGCGGATGCGGAGGCGGAGCGAAACGCCAGAATGCGATAAAATTCAAATTCGCCGCAGCGAGCATCATCTCGATACCGATTAGGATAAAAATTGCGTGACGCCGGCTCAGCGCCGCAAGCAGTCCGATGGAAAATAAGGCTGCCGAAACGATGAGGAAGAGTTGAAGTGTGGGTGTCATGATGCGGTGGCATCTAGGGAGCGCACGCCTCTGGCGTGCTGGCGATCGCGTTCAGGCGATCGCGAACTTTGATCGTCACACCGTAAACACACTACACGTCGAGGAAGTTCGTTTCCGCAGAATGCGGAAACCCGCACGGTGCAACCCTGCGCTCCCCGGATGCGCGACTCCGCCCTCACTTTTTTTCCTCCATCACAAGCACAAGCGCACCTATTAGAGCGGCGGTCAGGAGAAGCCCGACGCATTGCAACGGCCACACATAACCCGTCATTAACGCGTGGCCGATTTGCTTAACCGTGAGTGCCCGAATGTGCGGTGGGACGAGCGAAAGCGATTGCGTTTTTAGAACCGCCCATGTCAAACCCGCGAAAACAGCAACCGCGATGAGAACACCGCTCCAATTGAAACCATAATGTTCCTTCGAATCTCGGCGCGTCAGAAGAATCGTGAAAACGATCAACACCGCCACTGCGCCGATATAAATGAACACCAGGGCAAGTCCTACGAATTCTGCGCCCAGTAGGAAAAAGAAGGATGCGAGCCCGAGCAACGCAAGCACCAAGCAGAAGGCGGCGTGCATGAGGTTTGGCAACGTCGCAGCCGCCAGCGCCGCGGCGAGCGTGAAGACAGAAATCACAATGAATGCCGCACCGTTCATTCAGCGAAACGGTAAACACGCCGAGCGAATTTTCTTCGCGTGTCCAACAGTATCGATAGCGCGCTATAAACAACCACGATTACAAACAGCGACCACAGCCAGCCGCGCATACCCCGCCCTGCGTAATGCCAGACGGCTGCAGCAATGACGCACGTGAACGCCATCGGCAACATGAACTTCCAAGCGACATTCATCATTTGATCCACGCGCATGCGCGGGAGCGTTGCCCGCAGCCAGATATAAACGAAGAGGAGCACGCTCAGTTTCCCGAAAAACCAGACGTAAGATGGAACAAATTCAAGAAGGCGCACAGGCGCATGCCAGCCGCCCAGAAACAATGTCACCGCCAGCCCGCTGACGGCGAACATCCCGAGATATTCCGCCAAGAAAAACGTGGCGTACTTAAATCCTGAATATTCGGTCATGTGTCCGGCAACGATTTCCGATTCACCCTCGGGGACATCAAATGGTGTGCGGTTCGACTCGACCAGGCCGGACACGAAAAATAAAATAAACGCAGCGGCGCCCCACGGCGTGAAAACAAACCAATGAGGCACGATGCCTAATGTGTATTCGCCTTGCGCGAAAACAATGCTGTCTGGCATAAGCGAACCGACGATCATTACAACTGGGAGCACCGTGATGATCAGCGGCAATTCGTAACTGAACATCTGGGCGATCGCGCGCATGGCGCCGAGCATCGAAAATTTGTTGTTACTGGCCCAGCCAGCCATGAACACCGCGAGTTCCGTAGCCGATCCCACCGCGAAGAAAAAGAGTATGCCGCCATCAATTGTGAACACGGTCATGTTTCGCCCGTACGGAATCACACCAAGCGTGAGGATGGCCACTGCGGCAAGCACGATTGGAGCGAGAAAATGGACGACCTTGTCTGCACGCGCCGGAACGATGTCTTCTTTGATTAACATTTTGATTCCATCTGCGACCGGTTGGAAAAGACCGAACGGCCCGACGCGGTTCGGCCCGTAACGATTTTGCATTCGCGCTAAAATTTTCCGTTCGAGCACCGACATAAGCGCGAAGAGCGTGAGAAACACGGCGAGCAATGTAACAATGTTGAGCAGACTGGACGTGATTTGGATGATCCAATCCGGCGCGGCGGCAATCCAGGAAAGCAGCCATCGCTTTCCCTGCACGAAGATTTGATCGAGAGCCGAAGTCATCTTCGTGAAGAAAAGCGAGACGGAGTCGTTTAATCAAGACTGAATCGCAAGTGTAGGGAACGACGGTTTCCAAACCGTCGCTATTCCCTCAACGGCTAGGGAGCCGTCGCTCCCTGGGATGCACGTCAGCGAAGCGGCACGAGCCTCCAAGTGATTTTTCCGTCTTCGATTTGAACCCAGGCCACACTTGGAGGCGCGCCGCGGTTAGGCCGGGTTACGCAGCCGGGATTGAGAAACAGAACGCGACCGCATCTTTCGTTGCGCGGGACGTGCGTGTGCCCGTGGAGGAGAACATCGACATCCTCCAGCGGATGATCCGGTGGGATGTGTTGCAGTCGGAATTTCAACCCGCCTCGCACAAGATCGCGGATCAACGGCCACCCGAAATTACTGTCGCAGTTTCCACGCACAACGATCACTCTGGGTCCAATCGCCCGCAGCTCATCAAGAATCGCTTCCGCGCAAACATCGCCAAGATGCCAGATCTCATCAGCGTCTTGGGCCATCTCCCTCACGCTCTCCGGCAGATGATTGTGCGTGTCCGCGAGAACGAACACGCGCTGAGCCTTTTCGGGGTTTCCGTCAGTAGCCATGTTGCGCTTTGAGCTTTCAGCTCCTTAAAGTCGGGGCAAACATAGGCGAACTGTCGGATCGCGGGATGATAAAACCGCTTATATCTAGGCTGCGCTTCTCGCGCATGACAAATATTCGGGGGAGCTTTCGGCGCCGGCCAGTCCTTAGGGCGGTGGCGGCTGTTTATCTCATCGGTTGAGCGGTTTTGGCTTTGCAGGGGGACTTTGGTGCAGTACGGTGGGTCGCCATGCGATCGCTGGTTTTCTTACTGGCCGGCCTGCTTGCGACTGCCGGTTGTATACACGGAGAAATCAAAACTCCGGAGAATGGCCCAATTGAAATTACTTCAACCGGGCAAACCACATATGAACACGGCCTGGCGACCGCTCGGGATAATGTCGTGATTCACATCGGGAACACGGACATCTACGCAGACTACGCACAATACAATCCCTCCACTCACGACGTGGAGTTGAGGGGTCACGTCCGAATTTATCGTGATGTAAGCCTGTACAACGCCGATAGCGGGATTTACAACACTGAGACGAAAAAGATCCGGGCGATCACCGGACGAACGGAGTCACAACCTTACTTTCTGGCCGGTAACGATGTGACCTCGCTTGAGGGGGACAACGCCTATCTTATCAAGGGCGGCATTTTCACGACGCACGATTCGTCGAGGCCCGATTTTCGCCTGCACGCCCGTAAGATTCGGCTTTACGATAAGGATCGCGTAATCCTTCTGGACGTCACTGCATACGTCGGAAAGGTGCCGGTGTTTTGGTTTCCGTATCTCTACCAGTCGCTCGACAACGCGTTTAGTTTTGCCGTCTCGCCCGCGTTTTACAGCACCTGGGGACCATCGCTTTTGACACAGGTCACGTTCCCAATCACAGACAATATTCAAACCCGGCTCCGGCTGGATTATTTCGGCAGGCGCGGACCAGCCATTGGCTTTGAGCCGACAATTGAATATGGGAAAGACAAAACCAGCGTGGCGCGGATAAAGACTTTTTACATCAACGACCAAAATCCGGATATCAATCAAACCGACATACCGCGAGTGGGTGTATCTGAATCGCGATACCGGCTTGGCCTCGAGGACCATACGGATTTCACCGACTCCATCTACGGCATGGCCAACATCACAAAGCTGAGTGACCAGTACGTGATGCAGGACTTCTTCCAGGGAGAATTTCGGATTGATCCTGTTCCAGACAATGTGGTAGCGCTGACAAAAATAAATCCGGTTTTCACCCTGACTGGGATCGAGCGTTTTCAGGCAAACGATTTCTTCACTACAACGGAACGTCAGCCGGAAGTGGCCCTAGACATCAAACGGCACGCGCTGTTTGGCGGACCGATATTTTACGAAGGCGAAACCGGCTTCGCCAATTTGCGGCTACAATTCCCTGAGGACTCAGGTATCAAGAATTACGGCACGGAGCGTTTCGACACGTTCCATCAACTGATTTATCCCAACACATATTTTGGGTGGCTGTCGTTTATGCCACGGGTTGGATATCGAGGCACCTACTACGGCAAGACGTGGGATCTCGGATCAACAATATTTGTTCCGCCATCAAGCCCGCTGGTGCCCAACACTATCCTGCCGCCACCATCAACAACCAATCCCATCAAGTTTGCTGGGGACACATTTCGAAGCGTCTTCGATACGGGCGCGGAAGCTTCGTTCAAGATCTCTCGAAAATGGGAGGATGTGCAAAGCCGCACTTTCGGTTTAGACGGATTGATGCATGTGATTCAACCATTTACCGACTTTTCCTACGTGAAAGAAGACGGACCAAATCCCCTGTCGGTTTTGCAGTTCGATCGATTTGAGCCTTCGACGCAGCTTCGGGCAATCGATTTTCCACAGTTCACCCCGATTGATTCGATTGCAGATTGGACGGTCTTGCGCATGGGTGTCCGCAACAAGTTGGAAACCCGGCGGGACGATTCAACGGTTACCTGGCTTGAATTGGATACATTCGTTGATAGAAACTTCGAGGATCCGTACGATCGTACGGACTACTCAAATTTGTTCAACAATCTGCGGTTTAATCCCGTGCCGTGGATGTCCTTTTCTGTAAATTCTCAGCTGCCCGCTTTCGCTAAAGGTTTCACGGAAGTCGACACTTATGCAACAATCCAACCACTGGCGAATCTGCAAGTGAATCTCGGGCATCGGTATCTGAATGGGAACCCGTTTTTTGACAATAGCAGCTTGTTTTTGGTAGGCGGATACCTTCGCGTTAACGACAACTGGGGCTTCGCCATTCAAGAGCAGTACGAAGGCGCCACCGATACTCTCCAGGAACAGCGCTACGCGATTTACCGGGACCTAACGAGCTGGGTGGCCTCGTTCGGCGGAGTAATACGCGATAACTCAGGAGTGAAAGAGTACGGTCTCCTGTTCACCGTAACACTCAAGGCGTTCCCGAAATTTGGTTTCGATTTAAACTTCGATCCTTACTCGTCGGGCAACTGATCCAAAAGTGGCGATTCCGGCGAAACCGCTGGCTGAATTCCGCTACTTGTGCTGGGGCTGATTCGCCGACACCGTTCCTGACTCATGGATATATCAATTATCGGCTCTGGATACGTCGGCTTGGTAACGGGCGCCTGTTTCGCTGACGTCGGCCATCATGTCATTTGCGTCGATAACGACTCCGAAAAAGTGAAACAACTCAAAGCCGGCGAGATACCGATCTATGAACCGGGACTGGAAGAAATAGTTCACCGCAACGTCTCGGCGCAGCGACTACATTTCACCGGTAATATCCAGGAAGCTGTCGAGCGCTCACAAGTCATTTTCATCGCAGTCCCAACTCCGCCGCTGCCGGACGGCGATGTCGATCTCAGCTTTGTGGAGAAAGTTGCAAGGGAGATCGCGGGCGTGTTGACCGATTATCGAGTGATCGTCGACAAGAGCACGGTGCCTGTGAAGACAGGGGAAAAGGTGGCGGAATCCATAAAACGATATAACCGCCACAGCGCAAAATTCGACGTAGTCAGTAATCCGGAGTTTTTGCGCGAAGGCTGTGCAGTGGCCGATCTCATGCATCCGGATCGGATCGTGATCGGAGCACAAAGCGAACATGCGATCGATTTGATGAAAAAGGTGTATGAGCCTTTCATGGCACCGATCCTCGTAACCGACATCAGCAGCGCTGAGCTTATTAAACATTGCGCGAACTCATTCCTGGCCCTGAAAATTTCATACATCAACGCGGTGTCCGCGATTTGCGAAGCGAGCGGAGCCGATGTGGAAAAAGTGGCCGACGGGATTGGGATGGATCATCGCATCGGACGCGACTTCCTGAACGCTGGAATCGGGTATGGTGGCTCCTGTTTCCCGAAAGACATCGCGGCGTTCATCGCCATCAGTGAGCAGCTTGGAAGGCCATTCACTCTGCTTAAAGAGGTGCAACGGATAAACGAGGGTCAAAAGGCGCGTTTCCTCAAGACGATCCGCGAGACGCTCTGGGTACTGCGCGAAAAGCGCATCGCGGTCTGGGGTCTGACATTCAAGCCGGATACCGATGATGTCCGCTCATCGGTAGCAATTGAGGTGGTCGAACAGCTTTTGCGCGAAGGAGCGCATGTGGTCGCGTACGATCCGAAAGGAATGAAGGCGCGTACCATCAAAGCGATCGCCGATGCGGAATTTGCTTCGTCCGCTTTGGAAGCCGTCACCGATGCCGAAGCACTGATCATCGCGACGGACTGGAATGAATTTGTGAACGTGGACCTTGCAGAGCTGAAAGACAAAATGCGGACGCCGATCGTCTTCGACGGACGAAATCTGTTAGATCCTGAAACGATGCGGCAATTCGGATTCCATTATTACTCTGTTGGACGCGCGAGCGTGAGGCCGCAGTAGCGAATATGGCGCGGCGTTCTGCTCGCCAAACTGCGCTCGCGGCCTTGCGGCTTTGGCGAAAAGAAAAACGCTTCGCGGATTCCATCATCTCACGGCTCCTTGCCAATGCGGATCTCACTCCGTCCGATCGTGCGTTTGCCTTGGAACTGTTCTATGGCGTTCTGCGGAATTTAACGCTGCTCGATTTTTGGATCGGTTGTCTGCGCGCTTCGCACATCGAGACCAACGTCCGCGACATCCTGCGGCTCGGCTTGTATCAAGTTTTCCTACTTAAAACGCCGGAGCACGCAGCCGTGCACGAGACCGTTGCCATAGCCTCGCAAAAGCAGCGACCGATTATCAATGCCGTCTTACGTGCCGCGATCAGGCAGCGAAGCGAGCTGCTTACAGAGGCCGACGCACAGCCATTGTCCGTTCGAGCATCTCATCCGCAATTTCTGGTTGAACGGTGGCAACAACGCTTTGGTAACGAGTTCACCGGGGAACTTTGCAAGTGGAACAATCGGCCTGCGCCTATTTATGGCCGAATCAATCGAATAAAGACGGATTCTGAAACCTTTCGACAGCTCTACCCAGACTCACGACCGTTACTTGGCAACCCAGATTTTGTAGAATTCAATACTTTCCAAACGGCCGCTCTCGATTCTGGCCATTGCTACATTCAGGATCCCAGTACAGCAATCGCGTGTCAGCTTCTCGATCCGAAGCCAGGAGAAACAATCCTCGACGCGTGTGCGGCACCGGGAGGTAAAACAGCCTATCTCGCACAGCTCATGCAAAACCGGGGAGTGATCGTTGCCTGTGACCGCGACCATGAACGACTCCAAATTCTGAAGGATAATGTTGGCCGGCTCGGCGCGACCATCGTTCGTGCTGTCCGCCACGATTGGACGCGCAATAATCCTCCAGAAGAAATTTCATCAGCCGCGCCCTTTGATCGAATCCTTTTAGATGCACCATGCACAAATACCGGCGTCATGCGCCGACGGCTTGACGTGAGATGGCGACTGCGACCTGAGGATTTCAGCCAAATGTCCAACGAACAGCTGGTTATCTCGCGCGTTGTACTCCGCTTGCTGAAACCCGGCGGCATACTGGTTTACAGCACATGCAGCCTTGAGCGCGAAGAAAACGAACAGGTCGTTCGTCGACTCGTTGCCGAACTGCCGGCCCTGGCGCTGGAAACGGAAAAAGATGCGCTTCCTTTCCGCGACGGTTTTGATGGCGCATTCGCCGCGAAACTTACTGTAACCGTTGCTCTGTGAGCGACGCGCGTCGCATGTGAAATAACCGCAGCGCACATTTCCCGCAGGGAAGCGGCTACAGTTGCATCGCGCCCGGCTGATGGAATGATAAGCGCCTATGCACGACGAGCGATTTGATAAACTCGCAAAGCTCTTGGTTGAATACTCCATTCGGCTAAAACGCAACGAGACGGTCCTGATCGAAGCATTCGACATTCCCGATGAAATGACGGCCGCGCTCATACGAGCAGCACGGGATGCAGGAGGCGTTCCGTTTGCGCAGGTATATCACGCGCGAGTGAATCGCGCGCTTGCGCTCGAGGCCTCCGATCGACAGCTAAACATCATGGCAAGCCATGAGCTGGCCCGCATGAAGAAAATGAACGCATACATTGCGATGCGCGGCAGTCACAACATCACAGAGCTGGCGGACGTACCGCCGGAAAAGATGCAGTTGATCGGCAAAAAGATGCGCCCCGTCCAGGATCAACGCGTGAAACGGACGAAATGGGTCGTGTTAAGGTGGCCGACACCCTCGATGGCTCAGCTTGCAGGAATGAGCACGGAAGCATTCGAAGACTTCTTTTTCGATGTTTGCACACTCGATTACCGCAAACTTCAGCCCGGTATGAAGGCCCTTAAGGGGCTGATGGAAAAAACGGACCGCGTCCAAATCAAGGGTCCCGGCACGGACCTAAATTTTAGTATCAAGGGAATTCCAGCCATTATCTGCGGTGGCGATCGCAACATCCCCGATGGCGAAGTTTTCACGGCTCCGGTGAAAGAATCGGTGGAAGGCCAACTCACCTTTAACGCGCCGAGTATTTATCAAGGCACTGCTTTCGACGGTATCCAGCTTAGTTTCAAACGAGGTAAAATCGTCGAGGCGGCAAGCAACGAGACCGAAAAACTCAACAAAATTCTCGATTCAGATACGGGCGCCCGTTACATCGGCGAATTTTCGCTTGGCTTTAATCCGAGAGTGTTCCAGCCGATGCGCGACATCTTGTTCGACGAAAAAATCGCCGGCTCATTCCATTTCACTCCAGGGCAAGCGTACGAGGAAGCCGACAACGGAAACCGAAGCCAGGTTCACTGGGACATGGTCAACATTCAGCGTCCCGATTACGGTGGCGGCGAAATTTATTTCGACGGAGAATTGATCCGGAAAAATGGCGAGTTTCTTCCGAAGCAATTGCGCTTGCTAAACTGGCGCTGATTGGCCGCCCAAACTGGTCGAACTTCGTGTTTGTTACGCGCGCTTCAGCCCGCTAAGCAAATTCAGTTGCATCATCACGATCTCGCCGCCCTCGTTCAGCTCGAGATTAGCGATCTCGAACATTGGCGCGCCTTCGACCGGACCAGGCCCGGTGCCCGGCAACTGGACGACGACCTGCTTTGAATTTGAATTCAGCGTAACCGATCCAATTTCGAGCGTAGGAGAAAACTCAAGTGTGTTGATCTGGAACGGCACGGTAATGAACACAGATGCGCGCCCCTGCGACGACGGGGTGAGTTGAACCGGCGCCGTTTCAGAATTCGGCACGACCTGCAATCCGGCAACTGCAAACGAAGGCATACCCCCCATGGCAGGCCGCTGTTGCTGAGACGGAACGACGCGAACGGTACCGAGCGCGCCCGCGGCGGGCTGGATTTTGAGTACTTCGAACGCAACCTGCAGATTCAACGGCGATTGCGTGCGCTGAGGCGAAGGCAATCGCATCGTGACGAGCTTCGATATGGGACGGACTTTCAACACTCCCATTTTGAAGCTCGGCGTTAACTGCATCGCTGCTATCTCGAACGAGAAAGTAAGCTGCACAGAGGTTTGCATCCCGGCTGCCGGTGCCGGCGCCTGCGGTTGCGGTTGCGGTTTGGGCACAGGCGGTGCCGGGGCTTTGGCTATCGGAGCAGGTGGTGTTTGAGTAGTTTCTGGCATGGTTGCAGGTATGGTTGGTTGAGAAAAAACTGGCCGGGCGGGAACAACAGGTGGAGGCTGGAAATCAGATGCCTCTTCGGCAATAACTTCACTTACTGGAGCTTCACGCTCTGTAAAGGACTCGCGTTCAGAAAAAGCGTCAGGTTGAACAAAATCCTCCTGCTCAACAAAAGCTTCGCGCGCGGCAAAAATCGTTTCGTGCGGTTGATCGTTCTCGATAGGCACAGCTGTTAACTCCGCTGCGGCTTCCGCAGCCGGCCACGCATACTCAGCTCCGCTGCCGAAGACCTCGTTCGGTTGCTCATAACCGGCCACAACTTCTTCCCTCGGATACTCGGAAAATTCGTTGGCCTCTTGGGTGCCGAACACTGGCTCCTCCGGAACCTCCGGAATTTCATTCTCCACTGATTGCGGCGTTGTCGTCGAGGGTGGGGCAAACTCTGTCCCTGGTTCCGAACCATCGAGTGCAGTTTCCTGCGGGGCGACTGCTGACACGGCCTCCGGTGCTTGTTCGATCACTGGTCCGACCGACTCAAAGAATCGCTCGGCAACCGGAGCTGATTTCTCAGGTTCCTGCGGCTCAACAGCTGTCACTACTGGGCCAACCGATTCGAAAAATTGCTCTGGCGATGGAGCCGATTCCTCACGTGGCGGCTCTACATCGGGCTCCACCGGCCCTACGGATTCAAAGAATGGCTCCGCCACTGGGGCTGATGGGGCTGATTCCTCAGGTCGCGGCTCAATGGGAGCAGGAAGACGTGAAGGCTTCGACTTCGAGTCTTTCAACCGATTAAAAGCACCGCCAGCTTTCGACAACGCCAAAGCGCTGGGCCGGACCGGAGAATTCCATGCTTTAAGTTCCAGTGAGACCTGACGTGGTCCGCCAGCGAAGCCGTTGCCTTGAACACCAATCGTGTGGGCGGGCGCTGTTCTCGCTTTAAGAACCGCAGTGTCGGCGACCGATTCCGGCTGCGAGGAACCCGGGACCGAGAACTTGTATCCCCGGCGAACCGCCGGGATTATAGCAACGGCTATCAGCACCACGGCCGCCAAGAGTAGTCCGCCAACAATCCATAGTCTGCGGTTCGACGCGCCAGCAAGGGTTGCCGACGAGGCTTTGGTCGGCGCTGTCCCAGTGCTTGCTTGTTCGGGAGGACTTGCTTGCGCGACAGGGTTTTGCTCGGCCTGACTTTGGCTACTGGCAACAGTCGAAGCGCTCGCCGTCTCAGACGCCGGAGGTTGTTGTTCGGTTTGATTTTGATCGCTTGAGACTGTCGAAGCGCTTGTCGTCTCAGGAGCGGCAGGCTGAGATGCAGCTGCTGATTCGCTGGTAGTCGAAGGGGATTGCGCCACAGACGGCTCCGCGGGCGAATTCGTCTCGGGCGCAGGCCCGGTCGCACTGGTCTGGTTAGCGGTCGCTCCCGCGCCGGCAAGTTCCATTGCGCCGTCCGGAGCACTTGCCGACTGCGTGAGGGCAAGCGTTTCTCCCTGTTTGTTTGCGGCAGGACCTTTGTCAGGAATAGGACTCGGCTCTACTGCGGGGCCACCATCCGTCTGCGCAGCGGCGACATTGCTCGTATCAAACGCGACCGCAGGCGCAGTTGTCCCTTCTGGTCGTTGCAACCACCCGACATCATAGAAAGCATCCGCAAAAACGCTGTTGAGCGCCGGCGAGTAAATCTTGTTGGCGGAGTTCGTCCAATCCTCGGCCTTTTGCGCATTATTGTGCTTGTACTCCCATGCTGCTTGCGCGTAATAGAGCGCGGGAGTATCGCCCGTGAATTGGAATTCCTCCATCATCGAATGCGCCCGGCTCTCTTTGCCCTCCATCAAAAAGGTCATGTAAATTTTGAACTTGAGCAGCGCGGCCGCCTGGTTTTTGTCGCCGCCGGGTATGCGTTTAGACAACGTCTCGAACCGGTCGCGCGCTTTTGCGTACTCTTTCTTTTTGAATGGAATTTGCGCGAGATTGTATTGCGCATCGCGAAGTTTGGGATCCAACTTTGCTGCCTTTTTGAAGGCGGCCTCGGCATTGTCGAATTGCCCTTGCTGCATGAGAATTTCGCCTCGTAAATTCAGGGTCGCGGGCTGATTGGGATCTACCTTATCCGCTTCGTCCACCAGCTTCAGCGCCGTGACAAAATCACGCTGCCGGAACGCCTGTTGCGATTGCTCAAATTTCGACCGGGCAAACGCCTTCGTCTTTTCCGTGCGTTCGGCTGCCGTCATCAGCGGTAGCGAAGCTCGCCGTTGGCCAGATGGTTTTTCCATCCAACCGATTTCGTACAGCGATTCCACGAAAAGCTTGTTTAGCTGCGGGGAGTAGTTCTTTTCCGCCGCCGTGATCCAATCCTTCGCTTCCGTTTCGTTCTTCTGTTGGAGCGCGACAGCTGCCTTTACATAATCAACAGCGGGTGTATCGGGCGAAAGCTCCAGCTTGGCCAGAATGGAATCGACCATGTTGCTTTTGCCCTCCATTAGATAAGTCAGCAGAATTTTGTATTGGATCAGCTGCGAAGCTTCCTTCGCCAGATCGGACCCTCCGGTGGAGAGCAATTGCTCGAAGCGCTTTCTCGCCTCTACCCAGTCTTTTTTGAGAAATGGGATTTCCGCCATATTAAAGCGCGCATTCCAAAACTTAGGATCAATCCGTGCCGCCTCGTTCAATGCGGCTTCAGCCTGATCGTAATTGCCCTGCCGCATGAGGATGACGCCACGCAGGTTTTTCGACGCAGCAAGATCGGGCTGGCGCGCGTCGATGGCGTCGAGTTGTTTTAGCGCCTCGGGAAATTTGCCCGCGTCGAACGCGCGGTACGCGGTGTTGTACATCTCTTCCAACTCCGCTTTGGTCGGGGCAACATTATCCGCCGCAAAGGCCGTAAGTCCCAGCGCTGCGATGGCAGCGATCTTCCAGATTTTCATGAACCACCGATTCAAGCCCTGATTGGCAGCCCTGACAAGTCGAAATTGTGTTCGGCGCGAAGATTTTCGGTTCGGTTCGGAAAAACATTTTCGCACGAACGACGGCTGGGAAAGCGTCGCTCCTTGGTCTGCGAAATCAATTCAAGTTTCCTACGATACGTAATCCTTCGAGAGTCAGGTGCGGATGAACCACCGCGACCTCGGGCAGCTGGCTGGCAACAAGGCCCGCATAGCCACCAGTCGCGACGACGGTAACTTTTTTACGCGAAAACTGCTCCGCTTTAATTCGCGCCAGAATCTCCCGAACCAATCCACGGTAACCGAAAACGGCGCCGGACCGCATTGCCTCAACGGTCGATTTACCAACGGCACGGTGCGGCTCTTTCAGTGACAGCCTCGGGAGTAGCGCCGTCCGTTGAAAAAGAAAATTTGTCATCGCTTCCAGTCCCGGCGCAATCACGCCACCAATGTACCTGCGGCGGGCAGAAACCACGTCGAACGTCACAGCTGTGCCGAAGTCCACGACGATGGACGGACAACCGTAAAGGTCGGCCACGGCGGCAGCGTTCGCCAGGCGATCCGCGCCAATCGATTGCGGCTTGGGATATTCGATTGTGACACCCAGCCTCAGTTTCCAATCGAGCCAGAGTACTTGCGCTTTGTTGCGCGCAGCCTTCGAGATCGCAGAGTTTTTTGTCGGCACCACTGATGAGACAACCACTTTATTTACCTGTCGCCGTCTCAAAAATTCCGCGACCATGCTGCTCGAAACCTCCGAGGTGGGCATCCGCGCAGGATTGGAGACTCGGTCTCTCGATGCGAAGGCAAGTTTTGCATACGAATTGCTGATATCGATCAATAAATAATCGGAATGACGCACCACGGCTAAGATGCAGACACCCAACGCTCCGCGCCGTCAAGCATCCGCCACGCGCTTGGTAGCACGGTCGGCTTGCGACAATCGCGCCGCGCGGGTAGCCTCGCCCTGTGAGAAGATTGGTACATCGACCGCGTCGCCTGCGGCGTTCCCCTGCCCTGCGAAACCTCGTTCGTGAGACGCATTTGACCGTCCACGATTTTATTTTGCCGCTTTTCGTGAGCGAAAAATTGGACCGACGCCGGCCTGTTACCAGTATGCCGGGCGTTTTTCAGTTGCCGGTGAAAGAGGTTGTCGATGAAGCGCGCCGGGCTCAGGATCTCGGGCTCCAAGCCATCCTGGTATTCGGAATTCCCGCGCGCAAAGATGACCAAGCAAGCGCCGCTTATGCAGAAAACGGAGTGATTCAAGAAGCGCTCCGAACGATCAAATCGAAATGTCCGGAATTGATCGCGATCACTGACGTTTGCCTTTGCGAATACATGAGCCACGGCCACTGCGGTGTCACCCGAATGGACGGCGATCATTTTCATGTTCTGAACGACGAAAGCATCGAACTTTTAGTGAAAACGGCGCTCTCTCACGCCGCCGCGGGCGCGGATGTTGTAGCGCCGAGCGACATGATGGACGGCCGGATCGGCGCGATTCGCGAGGCGCTCGATGCGAGCGGATTCGATCAAACAGGCATCATGAGTTACGCGGCGAAATTTGCGTCGGTGTTTTACGGACCGTTTCGCGAGGCAGCCGAAAGCCCCCCGCAGTTCGGCGACCGCCGTTCGTATCAAATGGACTTCGCGAACGCAAACGAAGCGTTGCGCGAAGCGGCGCTGGACGTTGAGGAAGGGGCGGACATTGTGCTGGTGAAACCTGCCCTGCCTTATCTCGACATTTTGTGGCGCGTGCGTGAACGCTTCGGAAAACCAACTGCCGTCTATCACGTCAGTGGCGAGTACGCCATGGTCAAAGCTGCGGCCGAGAAAGGGATTTTCGATGAGCGCGCCGCCGTTCTCGAGATCATGACTGCGCTTAAGCGCGCCGGCGCGGACATCATCGTTACCTACTGGGCACGTGAACTCGCGACATGGCTGCGAGAGTAACAAGCCGCCGCGGCGAAACAACACAACACGCGAGGCTCAAGCAGTTCGCATTTATTTGGGCGCAGACGCACGGATTTTCCGCGTGCGCGATGGAAGTGACTTTGCCCTGCTGCCGATATCGCGCCGACGTGGCCGGCTATCGGTCTGTCCCCAAGCAAATTGGATCAACAGCGATCTTCGAATGCAAACAGGCGCTGTGCGATTTGCGCCGAGACAACTGTCGCAGCGAGTCGGCACGCCAGAGACTCGAAGCAATCTGTAATCGTCGCCAGCTTCTCGAAGCCCGTCTCCGAACGCATTATCCAAACCTGCACAATGGCGATTCGCTTTTCCCGGAGTTTGATTCCGAGAACTTCAGCGCGATCGGCCACCGCGGATACGCACGCCTCCTTCGTGAGTTACGGACGCTGCAAAGTCGGCTCTACGATTGCACAAAGTTCGAGAAACTAATTCGTTACCGCTGCGCGAACTTGTTTTTTATCGTGCTGCCCGAACAATTATTTCGCGAATCGGAAGTGCCGATCGGGTGGGGCGCTCTGGTCGAGTCAAATGACAAAGTGATACTCGTCCGCAACCCAACCTGGAACGACGCTACAGCGGCTAATCGGCTTCACGTTTTGCAGCGAATCGCCGTGGCGGGAACGCGGAGCGTGAATCGAGAACTCCCGCTAGACTGGCACGAGCAAATTGTGCCCAGTCATTTCTTTCGGCTGCGGCAAGCCGAGCAAAAATAAAAGAGTCGGCGCGATATCAGCCAGAATGCCGTCCTGGCAGCGAAACTTCGCGGCGTCGTTGGCCACATAAATGAGGTGCACAAGGTAGCTGGTATGTGAGGTGTGCGGCGAGCCGTCAGGGTTGCGCATTTGCTCGCAATTGCCGTGGTCGGCGGTAACCAACGCTTTCCCGTCGAGTTCTAAAAGTTTTGGAATGATGCTGGCGCAGCATGCGTCGACCGTCTCCACCGCTTTGATCCCTGCCTCGACGACTCCCGTGTGACCGACCATGTCGGGATTGGCAAAGTTTAGAATGATCAAATCGTAGTCCGCCATGTGTGCGAGTAGTTCGTCGGTGACTTCGAACGCGCTCATCTCGGGCTTCAGATCGTAAGTGGCGACTTTGGGCGAAGGAATGAGTTTGCGGTCTTCACCAGAAAAGGACTTTTCGATTCCGCCGTTAAAAAAGTAAGTCACGTGCGCGTACTTCTCCGTCTCGGCGATGCGCAATTGCCGTTTGCCCGCAGCGCTAACGATCTCCCCTAAAATGTGTTTGAGTTCTACGGGCGCAAAGATGAACGGCGAAGAATATCGAACATCATATTGCGTGAGTGAGATGAAATGAATTTGCGGCCACACTTCGCGATCGAACCCGTCGAAGTCTTTTAGCAAGAACGCTTGTGAGAGCTGGCGCGCACGGTCGGCGCGAAAGTTAAAAAACAAAATCGTGTCGCCGTCGCGGATACGCTGTTCGTTCGGGAACGCGAAGACGAGCGGAAGCATGAATTCGTCGGTCTTGCCAAGCGAGTATTGTCGCTCCACAGCGGCAGCGGGTGATGATTCGCAAAATTCACCGCGACCAAGGACGATTGCGTCCCATGCTTTTTTCGTGCGGTCCCAGCGGCGGTCGCGATCCATCGCGTAATAGCGCCCCACCACGGTGATGATTTTAGCGCCGCTCTTCTCAAGTTCCTTTTCACACGTCCTTAAAAAACCCGCACCGCCAGTGGGCGACGTGTCTCGTCCATCGGTAAACGCATGCACGAAAATTTCTCTGACCGCTGCTGCGTGCGCGGCGTTCGCCAGCGCGATCATGTGCGAGTAATGGCTGTGCACGCCGCCGTCGGAAACTAACCCGAGGAGATGCAATCGATGTCCGCGTGCTCTGGCAATGGCGTCCTGCAAAACACGATTGCCCTCCAATACGCCATCGGCGATGGCCTTGTTAATCCGGGTGAGGTCCTGATAAACGATCCTGCCAGCTCCAAGATTAAGGTGGCCAACTTCCGAGTTCCCCATCTGTCCTTCTGGTAACCCGACGTCCATACCACTCGCGCTCAATCGCGACCAGGGATAGTCGCGATACAAATCATCGTGAAACGGCGTGGATGCGAGCAGTGTCGCGTTCCCGTTCTCTTTACGCTTCTCAGGACCGCCGGGATTAATGCCCCAGCCGTCGCGAATGATGAGCATCACTGGGCCAGCCATGTTCCCGCACTTTGCTGATGAACGAGAACGTCGACAAGCAGTTCTTTGAAAGAGAAGGTGGCGCATGCCTCCGGCTTTCGATTTTCGCCGCGCAAGCGAGGACGCTTACGCTACACTAAGCGAAAATGAAGTGGCGCAACCAGTTGCTGGCGTTCGTCTGTCTGCTCGCCTTCGCGGGAGTGGGTGTCATTTATTTTCAACACTGGGTCATCCGAAAGCCCTTCGGTATCATCTTGTTTGTCGGAGAAGGGCTCTCGCCTGCAAGGCTGGCGCCTACTCGCACCTATGCCGGCGGCGCGGGGACGCGTTTAAATGTCGACTCCATGCCGTACGCCGCGCTGGTCATGAATTACTCGAAGGATTTCGCCGCGCCCGATCAGGCGGCTGCCGCGACCGCGATCGCGACCGGTGAGCGTGTAACCAATCGCGCGATCGCGATTAACGGCGAGGGTAAACCGGTCAAGAGCATCATTGAGCTGGCTCGCGAATACGGACGAGCCACAGGCTTAGTCACGGACGCAAAGCTCACCGACCCCACAAACGCAGCGTTCTTCGCACACACGGGAGACGCCAGCGACCCAGAGAAGACCGCAGCCGAGTTTGTGGATCGCGGAAACTTTGACGTCGCAATGGGAGGCGGTGCGGCCCAATTTGTTCCAACCACAAAAGGCGGTGACAGACAAGACACGCGCGATCTATTGCTGGAGCTTCGCGGCAATGGATTCGACATCGTCCGGACACGCACGGATTTGGAAGCTGTTCCAGCCTGGCGCCGGTCGAAAGTTTTCGGCCTCTTCAGCAACAACGATCTCGCGTACGCAAATCAGGTGGAAGAGCGAGGCCAGCAGCCGAGCCTTTCGGATATGGTGAGGCGAGCCATCCAGCTGCTGCAGTACAACGCCGGGGGCTATTTACTCGTGGTCGATGCGGGCTTGATGCGAAAGGCGGCTGAACAAAACAATGGGGAGCGAACTCTGACGCAAACGCTCGAGCTGGACCGCGCGGTCGGCGTCGCCCGAAGTTATGGTGGGCCAAAATCTACAATCATTGTATGCGGTGATGCGGCCATTGGCGGGATGAGCTTGAATGGGTTTCCTTTTCGGAAAGATAGTGGAATCGCGCTGCTGGGTTTCAATTCAGCTGGTCAACCATGGATCACTTGGGCAACGGGGCCGCAGGGAATGAAGTCATACGGCGCGGCGAAACTACCGGTGAACCAGGACCCGGTCGAAACCAAAGAGCCGCCACAGGAACAGCCTGAGCCGGCGACGATTTACACAAAATCGGCGCTGGTCACGGTTGAAGATGTCGTTGCATTTGGTAGCGGCCCCGGAACAGATGCGCTGCAAGGTGTGGTCGAGAGTACAGCCATTTTCAGAATCATGCGTGACGAGTTGTGACAGCGTCGACCTCGCCGCCCTAAACCTTAAATCGCTGAATCGCTCAATCGTTACTCGTTCAGCAGACGTAATTTTGTAATAATTCCCGCACCTTGGCACTATTTCACCGTTTCGCGGTACGACATTCCGAGTTGATACAACGCGATCTGTTGATCGAGATCCGTCATCACAGCTTCCTCGCCGTGCATCCGCGCGAGTTGCATTGCAGACCGGGCAGTTCTAATCGCGTTCGCGAATTCGCCGTTTTCCGCATACGCGGCCGCGAGGGTACGCAACACAAGAGTGTTCGTGCCCCCGACCAGTCGATCGGCTTGTTTCGCAAGCTCAATAGCTTTCGGACCATTCCGCAGTGACGCATCGGGGGATGTTGCCAGCAGCCACGCTAGATTGGTAAGCGTGGGGATGGCGCGCGGCGCAAGTTCCAGCGCTTTTTGGTAATGCTGGATTGCTTCAACAGGGTTGCCTTTTTCCTCGAGAGCGATCGCGAGCGTCGTCTGACAATCCACATCCGAAGGGCGAAGCAAGAGTGCACTGCGGCAAACTTCTATGGCACTGTCGAGGTCGCCCTTCTCCAGCAACGCATGACCAAGAGTGTAACGAGCGAGAAAGTGCTCGGGGTGTACCGTTATTGCCTCTTGATAATGAGCGATTGCTTCGTCAACCCGGCCCTTTTGAAAAAGTGCGTTACCCAAAGCAACCTGAGCATCCGGATCCGTTGGTCGCATGCGCACCGCCCTTTCACAATGAAGGATCGCCTCGTCCACCTGAGCTTTTCCCAAAAGCGCCGTGCCAAGATTGTACTCGGCATCCCACGAGTCGGGCTGCATTTGCAAGGCGGAACGATATTGAGCAATGCTGTCGTCGATCTCGCCTTTCTGGAGAAGAACAAGACCGAGATTCGTGTGGGCCATCCAGCATTCTGGATTTTTTGCGAGGGTGGTGCGCCAAAGCGTTTCAATATCGGTGTACGTCGCGGCTTGCCGCCACGTCATTATCCCCAAGCCTGCAACGAC
>DASXHS010000222.1:0-6539 GCA_036488345.1 Candidatus Udaeobacter sp. | reverse complement strand
CCACTGATGTCGCCTCCGGCCAGATTGGGATTTGATCGGCCAAGATCAGCGGCACCCATTTTGTGGCGGGCTAGGATGCAATCCCGAAACCCGGGCGCGAATCGTTCGATTTGCGATTCGATTTGATCCGACATATCCGTGCCGCAGTTGAACGGAACATGGCAATACGCCCAGAGCGTGTGCTGACCACGTGGCGCTCGCGTTTCGTCGAACAAACTTTGTTGCGCAGCCAGCACAAACGGGCGCTCGGGAATTTTTCCGCGCGCAACCTCGCATTCCGCCGTCGCAATTTCGTCCATGCTGCCGCCGAGATGAATTGTTCCTGCGCGACGGCAGGCTTCCGCTTTCCAAGGGATCGGCGCACTCAGCGCATAATCGATTTTGAAAATTCCAGGCGCGTGTCGAAATGACTCCAGTCTGCGGCGATAGCCCGATGGCATTTCTCGACCGGCGATTCGCAAAAATTCCCAGACCGAAACATCGAGAAGAATCGCGCGCGATTTCGGCAGGTCGCGAAGATTCTCGATTCGATGATTCACCTCGATAGTCCCGCCAAGCTCACGCAGATAAGCGGCCAGCGCGTTCGAAATCTGCTGTGAGCCGCCGCGTGGGATCGGCCAACCCACCGCGTGTCCCGCAAGCGCAAGCACCAAGGCAAATGCTGACGAAACCGGCGCGTCCAATGGCAGAAACGAATGCGCGGCGTTACCTGCGAAAAGCGCGCGCGCCCGTTCGCCTTTGAAGACAAACTTCGCCAATACCGTTGCCGGGCAAAGCCCCAGAATTCCAAAGTGCGCGAGCGTCACCGGATGCTTTGGCCAATGCAACATTGGCTGCAGGAATTCAATCGATAGGTTTTCCCAGTTCCGCGCCAGCGGTTTCATCAGGCGCCGATATGCGCCTGAATCCTCTTGCAATTGTTCCGCCGTAACATCGATGTCTTTGCAGAGACAGGCAGCGGAGCCGTTATCAAGCGGATGCGCCAGTGGAATCGCGAGCTCGATCCATTCAAGCCCGAAGCGTTCCAGCGGCAGCGTTTTGAAAAATGGCGAGCCAGCTGCAAGTGGGTGAACTGCCGAACAGACATCATGCAGAAAGCCAGGCAGAGTGAGTTCGGCGCAACGCGCGCCGCCGCCGATTGTCGCCTTTGCTTCGTAAACAACAACGGAACATCCCGCGCGCGCCAGCATGATCGCCGCCGCGAGACCATTCGGTCCCGAGCCAACGACAATCGCATCATAAGCATCTGACATGTGCTGGAAGCTACGCGAGCCAGTTGCGAGTTAAAGCGACCCTACGCGCGTGTTCCACGGGCGCGAAGACGGCGGAAAAAGAGGAGTGCGAGGAACAATTGCTCGCGGAATACGCGACGTTACTCGGCTTTTTTCTGAGCAGTGCGGCCGTCCTGACAGGGGTTGCCATTCAACACAACCGTCTGCCCAGAAAATTTGGTTTGCTTGATCTGGCGTTGCTTGGAATAGCCACGCACAAGCTGAGCCGCATCGTCGCCAAGGACAGAATCACCGGGATACTGCGCGCTCCGTTTGTGTGCTAAATCCGCAGTGCCGGCGCGGGCGAAGTGGAAGAAGAGCCACGCGGCCGTGGATTCCAACGCGGGATCGGTCATTTGGTTTCTTGCCCATATTGCATGGCGCCCTGGTGCGCCACGGCGCTTGCGATGGGTTTCGTTTTCGCTCCGCGTGTGACACGGTTTTTCGCTGGGATTTTGGTAAGCGTAACCGCCTCGGACTTTCTCCACCGCGCCTACGCCAGGATGAAAGAGGATTAACTATTGAGTCTCACGCTTTTCAAAAACAAATGATTACGTCTCTGCAACGAGGGATCGCGCAAACCCACCGATGTGCTTCGCGAGATCGGGTGAATCTCCGAGCTTCTCGATTTGCTTCACGATGGCGCTGCCGACAACAGCAGCATCTGCAAAACGCCACACGGCGCGCACCTGTTCCGCGGTCGAGATACCAAATCCAACCGCGACCGGCAGATCACTGACCGATCGAACACGTTTCACCAAAGCTTCAGCGTCGCGTGTCATTTGATCGCGCGCGCCTGTCACGCCAGCGCGCGAAACTGCGTAGATGAATCCGTGCGCTTGCTGTGCTATTCGCGCAAGACGTTTGTCCGAAGTGGTTGGCGCAACCAGAAAGATCGGATCGAGTCGATGTTGAAGCAGGTTCTGAGTCCACGACTCTGCTTCCTCGGGAATGAGATCTGTTACGAGCACAGCGTCGATCCCAGCCTCTTTCGCTGCTGGAGCAAATGGTTCCGGGCCGAATTGTAGGAGCGGATTGAAATAACTGAAGAGGACGATGGGTACGTCGATGTGCTGCCTGACGTTCTTCGCGCAGGTGAGCGCGTCGTGCACGGTCACGCCGCTTCGCAACGCTCGTTCAGACGCGCGCTGAATCACTTCCCCATCCGCGACCGGATCGCTGAACGGGACGCCCAACTCGATGATGTCTGCTCCCGCATTCGCGAGCTCAATCAGCAAGCGCTCAGTAGTTCCAAGGTCAGGGTCACCTGCGGTGACGAATGGGATGAAACCACCGCGTCCTGAGCGCTTCAGTTCGCCGAATTTTTCTCGAATTCGGCTCATTCGCCTTCTAACTCCGCTACAAGCTGAACGTCTTTGTCGCCGCGACCCGAGAGATTGACGATGATTGCGTCATCTCGTAGCAACTCGCGAGCGACACGAATGGAAGGCATGACGCCGTGGGCTGTTTCGAGCGCAGGAATGATGCCTTCCAGTTTTGCGCAGAGTCGAAGGCCTTCGAGCGCTTCTGCATCGCTCGCCTGAGTATATTCGGCGCGCCCGCTGTCGTGAAGGAACGCGTGCTCAGGGCCGATTGCCGAGTAGTCCAGGCCGGCCGAGATGGAATGCGTCGTGGCGATCTGACCGTTCGTGTCCTGAAGCACGTAAGACATCGTGCCTTGAAGAACGCCGACTCGCCCGCCGCCGCTTGTTTTCCCGCTGTGAAACCTAGCAGCATGTTTGCCTAACGAACTGCCGCAGCCTCCAGCCTCTACACCTATCAATCGCACTCCTTCGTCTGCGATAAACGGATGGAACAATCCGATCGCATTTGAGCCGCCGCCGACGCATGCAACCAGAGCGCGCGGCAATTTCCCTGTCATGGACAAAATTTGTTCGCGCGCTTCGCGGCCGATGACGCTCTGAAAATCGCGCACCATCACCGGATACGGATGCGGTCCAAGCGCGCTGCCCAACAGATAGTAAGTGTCGTGGACGTTCGTCACCCAATCCCGCAGCGCCTCGTTGATAGCGTCCTTCAAAGTGCGTGTGCCCGCGTTGACGGTTCTTACTTCGGCACCCAGCAATCGCATTCGAAAAACGTTCAACGCTTGTCTGTGGACATCCTCTGCGCCCATGTAGATCACACACCGCAATCCAAACAATGCGCAGACCGTTGCCGTCGCGACCCCGTGCTGTCCCGCCCCGGTCTCGGCAATAACGCGATGTTTGCCCATCCGGCGCGCCAGCATCGCCTGGCCCAAGGCGTTATTGATCTTGTGCGCGCCGGTGTGCAAAAGGTCTTCGCGCTTCAGATAAATTTGTGCACCACCGGCATGCGCAGTTAGTCGCTGCGCGTGGAACAGTGGTGTTGGTCGGCCGGCGTACTCGCGAAGCAGCAAGTTGAGTTCGCGCCAAAAATTCGCATCGCCTCGAGCCCGCATGAACTCAGTCGTCAGCTCCTCGAGCGGCGCAACCAATGTTTCCGGAACGTAGCGGCCACCGAACTTACCCCAATGGCCGTGTTCGTCGGGTTCGCTTGTTGTGATCATAAATGCTGTGTCATGTTGAGGGAAGCGAAACATCTCTGGCTTCCTGCAATGAGCTTCATTGCGGCATGATCCGAGATCCTTCGCTTCGCTCGGGATGACATTGTGCGGGTGCCTTGTGAGTCGATGTCGCGCAGACCGAACGTTCCGCTGTTCGCACAGCGCTGATGAATTGTTCTAGCGCGCGATGAGCTTTCACCCCCGGTGCACTCTCAACACCGCTACAAACATCCACAGCGTTTGGCGTGACCGCTTTGATCGCGCTGCCAACATTTTCCGCGTTCAAACCACCGGAGAGAATCAGGAACCGCGTGTGGCGCATCGCAGCGCGCGCAGCGGACCAATCGCACGTCTGACCCGTGCCGCCTCTGAGCTCTGGGTGGTACGCATCGATTAGTACATCGCATTCTGGAAACGCTGCTGTGTGTTCTGGCTCGAATCGCGTATCGGTTGAGAGCGCGCGAATTACGCGAAATTCTCGAGCCAGTTCGCTGCACGATTCAGGCGTTGTATGTCCATGCAATTGAACGCATCGAACGCCGGCAGTTTTAGCGAGCTTGCGAATTTCTGCTGGATCCTCATCGACGAAAACGGCGACGGCGCAAGTTCGCGCTGGAAGCGCGTCCACAATTCGGCGAACGATAGTCGGCTGGATGTAGCGCGGGCTCGCAGGATAAAAGTTGAACCCAATCATGTCCGCGCCGAGTTCGACGCACGCGCGTGCATCAGTCGCGTTTGTAACACCGCAGATTTTGATTTGTGTCGGGGTCATGATGAAAACCATGAACCAGTGGGCATTTGGTAGGCCGTGTCACTCCGTGACCGCCGTTCTTGGATCTTAGATGCCGCTGAGGCAGGCGGCACGGGAGTGCCGCCCCTACCTTTCATTAGTGTGGGTTCTAAATTGTAGAGCGTCTGTGTCAGACCGCATGGCGTTTCACAGAAACGCCCTACAATTTTGTCGTTTCGATTTGTCGGTTCCCCAGTCATTTGTCACCCTCAACAGCGGCAATCAACTCGCGCAACGCCGCTTCGGGATCGGCCGCGCGCATCAGCGCTTCGCCGATGAGAAAACCGCGAAACCCGAGGGTTTGAAGATGACGCAAATCGTCCGCGTCTTTCAATCCACTCTCCGAGATCATGATTCGATCTCGAGGAGCTTCGGCGATCAAACGCTCGCTCGTTTTCAATGAAGTTCGAAACGTCCGGAGATCGCGATTGTTGACTCCGATGATTCTTGCGCCCGTCATCACCGCGCGATGCAATTCTTCCGACGTGTGCACTTCGACCACGGCGTCGAGACCGAATTCGTCCTCCGCGGTTGCGCGCAGTCTTGCTAATGCAGCGTCGTCAAGAGCTGCCGCGATCAACAAGACAGCATCCGCACCGACAGCAGCCGCTTCGTAGATCTGGATTTCGTCGATGATAAAATCTTTGCGTAAGAGCGGTAGGGCCGTGCTGGCGCGAATCGCGCCAAGATCAAGAATCGAACCACCAAAGTACGGTTCGTCCGTCAGGACCGAGATGGCACAGGCGCCACCGCGCTCGTAACGAGCGGCGACGTCGGTCGCGGACAGATCGCCGCGGATCGTTCCGGCCGATGGCGACCGGCGTTTAAATTCTGCGATGATTTTTAGCCGCGCCGGAATCGGCCCGAGGGCGGGCCGGCTCCAGGTGGCGCGCGATTTGGAGACGGCCCGCCCTCGGGCCGATTGCACGAGCACTTGCAACAGTCGGTGCGGCTTCGCGTTCGCCCGGATCGCCAATGCGCGGTCGCGAAGATCTTGCGCCGCCGGATCGGCTCGAAGTCGCGCTACGACTTCCCGTTTTCGATCAAGAATTTCAGAGAGAATAGTGGCCATCAACAGCTCCGATTTGTTTCGCGAATCAGCGCTTCGAGTTTCGATGCTGCCTTTCCGCTATTGATGCTTTCACGCGCAATTGCCATTGCGTCTTGAAAATCCTTCGATACGCCAGCGAGATACAACGCGGCAGCAGCGTTTATGACGACCAGATCGCGAGCCACGGCAAAATCGCCATTTTCCCCGCCCAAAATTGCGCGGGTCACTAGCGCATTTTCAGCCGGACCTTCGCAGCGCCGATCAATGGATCGGCGCTGCAGCCCGAAGTCCTCGGGAGAAATCGTGAACGTCTTCACGCCAGTGCGCGCCGAGCATGCTGCGACAAATGTCTCGCTCGTGATTGTTACTTCATCCAGTCCGTCGGCGCCGTGAACGACCCACGCTTGTTTCACGCCCAGAAGAGCGAGCGCAGATGCGACCCGTTCAACGAGCGAATGATCCCACACGCCCACGAGTTGAAAGGGTGCACGCGCTGGATTCGTTAGGGGACCCAGCAAATTGAACGTGGTATGCACGCCTAAATTCCGGCGCACCTGCGCAACACGAGCGGTCGCACGATGGAAAAGTGGTGCAAAAATAAAACAAATTCCGTGATCATTCAGGCAGCGTTCCAGGATTTCCGGAGAGGCGGCAGTATTGACACCCAGCGCTTCGAGAACGTCGGCGCTTCCCGACGTCGAGGAGGCAGCGCGTGCACCGTGCTTCGCCACAGGCAAGCCGGCACCCGCGATGACGAACGCTGCAGCTGTTGAAACGTTGAATCGCTTGGCCGCACTCGAACCCGTTCCTGCCGTGTCGATGAAGCGCTCGTGCCGCGAATGCAGCGGGGTCGCGCGTTCGCGCATCGCTTCCGCCATG
>DASXHS010000203.1:0-29253 GCA_036488345.1 Candidatus Udaeobacter sp. | reverse complement strand
GTGGATTTTGTTTTCAGTTTCGATTCGTTTGTGCATCCGGACGGGGACGTCGTCGAAGAGTACCTGCGTCAACTTGGAACCAAGCTGAAAATTGGCGGCAAAGGTTTCATTCATCATTCGAACTTTGGTGAATACGTCAATTCGCCGCGCGAACGTCTTCCGGAGGCGCTCGCGAAGCCGTTGATCAAGACGAAGATTCTCGATTGGGCGCATCATCGAAACCCCGGCATGACCGCAGAGTTATTTCGCGCGATCTCGGCGCGAAACGGGCTGCAATGCCTGAGTCAGGAGCTGGTGAACTGGCGTGGGAGACGGTTGATCGATTGCCTTTCGCTGTTCGTGCGAAGTGATTCAGCGCCTGAAAACCCTACGAAAATAATCCGGAACCCGGACTTCATGCGCGAGGCAGCCCGAATTCGCCGACAGTGGCAGAAAAAGTAGAAGCCGTGGTGGACGTGACAGCGGAGGCGCTGATCGCTGCGGAGAATCGTATCGAGTGCGGCCGGGACGCGAGGTCGCTCGACGTCAAACTCGGGAACGCAAAAGCCTTGACCGTACTTGGCAACATCGTCGGCGGACCGATCATCATTAACGGCGCGGCACTCGGCGGACCGTGGCAACCACTCAACGTAATTGGAACCTAACGAGAGTCTCGAACGCAGTTTGGAGGAGGCACTATGAACATCGCTGAACTAAAACGAGAGAAAACGGTCAAGACGCTAGCAAAACGCTTGCTCGCTGAACCGTCAAAAAAACAAGGAAGACAACAAATGCCGAAATGGAAGCGGCGTTGCTCCGCCTAAATCCGCAGCTTAATCAGATCCGGGAATTAAAGGAAGGAACTCCAATCGTTGTTCCTGGCGAATTCACCCTTGATGGCGATGAGTCATTTACGCCGTCACGCGGCCTAACGGAGGCGCTATTGCAATAAGCCCGGGATGCGGTGTCGAGCTTACGGGTTATCGTGAAGGAGCGCGTCGAGACTTTCGCCGAAGAAACCGAACGCGTGCAAACGTGGTTAAAGAGCGCGCAGGCGAATGAGTTGGTTCGCCAGTCGCCTGAACTGAAAGAGTCCTTCTCCAGTGCCGCAAGCGCGGCGAAAACAGTGGCTAAAGAGCAAGCTGCAGCTCTCTCGGCGGAGGAAAGCACATTGGGCAAGATCAAATCGCAATTGACAGCTTTTCGCGTCAGGTAAGCGAATCCGGCGTGAATTCGATCCTGATGTTGTATCGTTGCAGCGTCTGTGACGATTACGCTTCGTGGAGTAATCATTGGCGTGTTGACCGTTGGGCTGTGCATTGGCCTTTATCTGCTCTGGCTTTGGCGACCCGAGCAACAGGTCCGCCTTCACACAGAACATTTCTTTCACGCAATCGACGGCAGAAATTGGGAAACTGTTGCTGATTTCATTGGCGAAGACTATCGCGACCAATGGGACCAGGATCGCGCGCGGCTTCTTGAGCGCATGCGGGAAGGTTTTCGATGGGTGCGCGGCTCAAGCATTACTGCGCCCGACGCTGCGGTGCGAGTTGAAACGCCGCGTGCGATCTGGATTGGCAAAATCAATGTCTATAGCAGCGACGATGGCGTGATGCAGTTCTTGGATGAACGCGTAAACAGATTACCCACGCCTTTCGAGCTGGAGTGGCACCATGTCTCAGGAAAGCCGTGGGATTGGAAGCTCGTGCGCGTGAGTAATCCGGCGTTTCAAGTTCCAGCCGACGTGTATTAAGTCATCTCATACATGATGTTTTCATGTTGAGCGGAACGAAACATCTCTGGCTATTTCCGCGAAGACCATCGGTCCAGAGCTGATCCGAGATTCTTTGCGTCACTCAGAATGACATGATGACGGCCTTATAGGTCGCGAGGGTTTTTTATTTGCCCTGGGCCTGCCGCAACTGGCTTTTGGCGGCATCAACTTCGCGTTGCGTTTGCTGGCAAAGAAGAATCCCGCGGAGCTTTTCGCCTTGATAAAATCGGGCGATGAATTTTTTCTTCGGGTACGTTCCGTCAAGGTTCACGCGCGTAGGCGGCAGCGTGAAATCGCCCACGAAATCCATCCGCAAATCGAACATCTCCGTCCAAAAATAAGGGACTTGCTCGTAACGGATGCGCTTCTTGCCCGTCATATTAGCCCCCGCAACCAGACCTTGTTCCCGCGCGTTTTCCCAGTGGGTCTGACGCCGCATGCCGCCCATGACTCTGTCAGGATAAAAGGCGAGATCGCCGATCGCGTAAATTCCTTTTTCCTCGGTCTCGAGATATTCGGTGACCGGCGCTCCGTGTGGCCCCGCCAATGGAGTGTTGCGTACAAGATCGAGATTCGGTTCTGCGCCGCATGCAACGACGGCAAGACCAACCGGGAAACGATTACCGCTCTTGGTTTGAATGTTGCGCAGGACGGTTTTGCCTTCGAAACCGTTGAGGGCTTCTCCCATAGAGAGCACGACGCCGTGTTTTGCAAAGTAATCAGTTAACCACGAGCCGGTCTCAGGGTCGACATAGCGATTCAACAAGTAACCGTCGCGATGCATCAAGCCGACTTTCATTTTCATCATGCGCAGGCTTGCGGCTGACTCGCATGCCAGCAAACCACCTCCGACGACCATGATCGTTTTTTCCAAGTTGGCCATTTCGCGCAATGCGAGCGCGTCACGCGTCGTTCGCAAATAAATCACATTGCCAAGACTTGTCCCCGCCATGGCGGGCCGCACTGGCCGGCTGCCCATCGCCAGACAGGCTTTCGTAAATTCGATGGTTTCACCATTGGCCAGCACAGCCAGGCGCCGCTCGATGTTGAATTGCGTGACCACCGTGCCTAAACGTGCTTCGATCTTGTGCGCATCGAACCAGCGTTCATCGACCTCCTGGAGTTTCTTCAGATTCGTTTCCTTTTCTCGCAAAAAGCTCTTCGAAATAATCCAGCGCTTGTAAGGCGGGAATGCTTCCGCGCCGACCAGCGTGACGGAACCGCGCTTGTCGTATTTACGAACGCCTTCGCATGCACTCGCTCCTCCGATGCCCGCACCAACAACCAGATAATCGCGCCGAATCATATATGAGACGATGACAATAATTTCATCGGAGGTGCGCCGACAAGCGAAATCGTGCGAAGCGTCAATGATTTAGCGTGTTGGAGCCATTCCTCCTTGCCTTGTCACACTTTCCTTAGGCACACTGCTATTGCCATGAACGAATCGACCACGCAGCTCAAGGATACGACAGCGAATCCGGCGCCCTTGGGGCTGCTCGGCTTCGGCATGACTACCGTGTTGCTAAACCTTCACAACGCTGGGTTTTACGAACTCAATAGCATGATCCTGGCGATGGGGATGTGCTATGGCGGCGCGGCCCAAATTGTTGCTGGGATTATGGAATGGCGGAAAGGCAACACTTTCGCCACCACAGCTTTTCTTTCGTACGGCTTGTTCTGGTTCTCGCTCGTGGCGTTGATTCTTCTGCCGAAGTTAGGATGGGCCACGGCCCCCAGCGACACTGCGATGGCAGCTTATCTTTTCATGTGGGGGCTGTTCACCGCAGTGATGTTCATTGGCACCTTCCGTTTGCATGTCGCCGGGCAAGTCGTTTTCGGTTCGCTGACGATTCTTTTCTTTCTTCTCGCGATTGGCGATTTCATTAACGCAGGTCCTGGTTTCAAACAATTCACCGGCTACGAAGGAATTTTCTGCGGGTTCTCGGCGATCTACGCCGGTCTCGCGCAGGTGCTCAACGAACTGTATGGTAAGGTCATCCTGCCACTCGGTCCGGTGATGAAGTAGTTGGCAATGAATTCAGGTAGGGGCGATTGACCTCAATCGCCCGGACGGTTCGGGTGAACCACCCCTACCTCGCGTGATGTCCAGAGTCTTTGAGTAAACTCGCCGCGAGTTTAAGCGCTGAGTCGCTTTTGCCGCCAAGCATTCGCGCGATTTCTTCCTGGCGCGTTTTGCCCGTGACTTGATGCAGATTCGAAAACGTGCGGCCACGCGTCACGTCTTTCGTCACGACAAAATGCGACGAAGCAGTTGCGGCGACTTGCGGCAAATGCGTGATGCAAATCACCTGATGATCGCGCCCCAGCGTTTGCATCTTGGCACCAACGGCGTTCGCGATTTCGCCGCCGACGTTCGTGTCGATCTCGTCGAACACGAGTAACGGAATTGCGTCATGCGCAGCCAGCGCGGATTTGATCGCCAGCATCAGTCGTGAAATTTCGCCGCTCGACGCGATCGCGCGAAGCGGTTTCAACGATTCACCCGGATTTGGTGAGAACAGCAACTCTACCGAATCGAGTCCGTTCGAGTGCGCCTCTTCGAGAGCGGTTAGTCTTGCTTCGAACTCCGATTGGCGGAACCCGAGGTCGAGCAGATGGCGGCGAATATTTTCGGAAAGTTTAGGCGCAACCTTTCGGCGCGACCCGCGCAGCGCTTCACCCGCGCGGTTCATTTGCGTGCGAACATCTTCGATGTCTTTCGTTAGTCGCTCCAACTCTGCGTCTCGCCCTTCAATCTTCCCCATCCGCTCGGTCGCGCGTTCACCGAAGGCGATCACGTCGGCAATTGAACCGCCGTATTTGCGCTTCAACGTTTCAAACAGCGAAACCCTTTGTTCAAGCGCGGCGAGTTGTTCCGAGTCGAGATCGAATTTCTCGGCGTAAGCCGAAAGAGTGCGCGCGATTTCGGAAAGCTCGACCACAGCAGCGGCATGCGCCGACGAGAATTGCGCGATCGAGATGTCGATCTTTTCCAATTCCCGAAGCAGCCGCTGCGTTTCCGCGAGCTGGGCGAGAAGGGAATCGTCTGCCTCGGAAAGTCTGTTCGCGATTCCGCTGGCGAGCTCGATCAATCGTTTGCTGTTGCTGGCAAGTTTGTAGCGCTTTTCGATTTCTTCTTCTTCGCCCGCGATGAGATTCGCCGATGTGATCTCGGTGATTTGGTGCCGAAGCAAATCCAGCTCCTGTTGGCGCGCGGTTTCCGCCGTGTTGAGCGCGGAATGTTCGGCGACCAACGTCTGCAATTGCCGATAAAGCTTTCGATATTCCTCGAGTTGTTGTTCGGCGCGCGCGAAGGAATCGAGCAAGCTCAATTGCCTCTCCGGCGAGAGCAACGACTGGTGATCGTGAGGACCATGAAGATCCACGAGTTCATCGCCAAGATTTTTCAACACCGACAATGTCGTTGGCGACCCGTTTATGAACTGCCGATTAGTTCCGGTCGAGGACAGTGTCCGCTTAAGAATCAAATCATCTTCGCACGGCTCTACGCCCGCGTCGGCAAGCTTCGGATTGAGCTTTTGCAATTCCGCGCCACTGAAGACTGCTTCGACCGTACAAACATCAGCACCAGTGCGAATCAGCGATTTGTCGGCGCGCTCACCGAGCAAAAGTTGCAGCGCGCCAATGATGATTGATTTCCCGGCGCCTGTTTCTCCCGTGACCGCGACAAATCCCGGTCCCAACTGCCACTCGAGTTCTTCCACGAGCGCGAGATTTCTAATTCGCAATAGTGTGAGAATGGCGGACATCGAGGAGGTTGAGAGTTGAGAGGTCAGCTTTCAGATTTCAAACCTTCAGCGATTTACTTTCAACTCGAAAGCTTTTCGAGCGCGTGCGCGAGAGATCCGGGTGAGGAATCTCCTGGAATTTTCCCGGCAATCCTCGCGTTGTCCCTAGGCTTTAAGGAGAGGAGTAAAGCCAGCCTGCCGGAAGTGATGATCTGTCGTAAAAGCTTCGCGAATCCGGAGCTCGTGCATAACAGCGAAACTGACGCAATCGGTGAACGACCATTGTTTGTCGCCATGTTTGCGAAACCAGTTAGCGGCGGCGTGAAGACGTGTCGGATCAATCCATTCCAAGCCGGTTTCGCCTGTGACAGATCTGGGAATTAAGCGGGAGCTAACATCTGTCTGATCCGATCAGATTTGCCCGGGCGGCCCCGGAAAAGACAAGAGTTGAAAGTTTTGCATCTGTTTCTTCGGCGCAATCCGCAGTTACAAATCTCACCTAGTGATTCCGCGTTCGCTCTTTTCGATGAATTGGATGAGTTCGGTGATCTCTTCTGCCTGGGGCAGTTCTTTCTGCATGGCTTCGATTGCCTGCCGGCGGTTGTATTTAGAGCGATAAATCAGTCGAAACGCTTCTTTGATTAGCTTGACGCTTTCAGGCGGGTAGTTCTTCCGTTCCAAACCGATGAGATTAACGCCGCGAATCTCGGCCGGGTTGCCGTCCGCGATCATGAACGGTGGAATGTCCTGCACAATTTTCGAACAACCGCCGGTGATGGCGAATCGTCCGATCCGACAAAATTGGTGCACGGCGGTGAGCCCACCCATTACGGCGTGGTCTCCCACCTGAACATGGCCGGCCAGTGTGCCGTTATTGGAAAAAACGACGTGGTCGCCAACAGTGCAATCGTGTCCGATATGACTATACGCGAGAAAATTCCCGGAGTTGCCAATCCGCGTTTTGCCTTCGCTGGTTGTGCTGCGGTTCACGGTGACGAATTCACGAAACGTGTTTTCGTCGCCGATTTCCAAGTGCGTCGGTTCGCCGCAATACTTCAAATCTTGTGTTTGCTGGCCAATCGAGCAGTAGGCGTAGAACTTGTTCTTCGCGCCAGCCTTCATCGGCCCGCAAAGTGTGACATGATGTTGCAGCCAACAATTTGGCCCCAGCACGACGTCAGGACCAATTACGCAGTACGGACCCACGTTTGTGCCCGCACCGATTTCCGCTCCGGGATCAATAATCGCCGTTGGGTGAATCTGCACGCCGGACATAATGTCGAATGACAAATAACGAATGACGAATCAATGACGAAACTTGAAGATGAAATGTGTCCGGCGAAGCATTTTTGTCATTCGCCATTTGTTCGTCATTTGTCATTCGTGCTTCGTCATTTTCCTCATTTATCGAGGAACGTGAACATCAACTCTCCTTCGGAGACGACTGCGTCATTCACTACGCAGTAGCATTTCGTTTTCGCCATGCGATTGCCACGCGCTCTGGTCAGCTCGGCGTGAATGAAAATCGTGTCGCCTGGAAATACCGGCTTGCGAAATTTCACCTCGTCCGCGCTCATGAAATAACCGACACGACTCGAAGTCTTCGTCAATTTGAACAAAAGAATACTGGCCACCTGCGCCATCGCTTCTACTTGCATTACTCCAGGCATGACTGGATGGCCGGGAAAATGCCCCTGAAAAAATGGCTCGTTAATCGTGATGGATTTTATGGCCGTAATTTTGTTGTCGCCCTCGAAGCCGATGACCCGGTCAACCATCAAAAAAGGATAGCGGTGCGGAAGGATCTTCATCACTTCGCCAGTGTCCAGACCGGAATCGCCTATTGGGACCGCACGCGGTGCGCTCATCGCACTTCTCCGCGTATGCTCGCGAGCAAGCGCGCGAGCCAATTCCGCATTCGCGGAATGTCCGGGCTTCACCGCCACCACGTGACCCCGGATACGGCGACCGACTAGCGCGAGATCGCCGATAATATCGAGGATTTTGTGCCGTACGAATTCGTCCGAGAAACGCAATGGTTCCTTGCTTAAGACCGTCTCCCCTCGCACGACGATCGCGTTTTCGAGGCTGCCGCCTTTGATCAGATTTTTATCCATGAGCGGCTCAACGTCCTCGTAGTAAACAAATGTGCGTGCCGGAGCGATGTCGCGCTCGAAAGCTGCCGGCGTAACCTCTATGGATAAGAACTGCGTAAATTTGTTGTTTGGCCCTGCCTGTGTGCACGAAATGCGAAATTTGTCGTCCGGCAGTAAAACGAGCAGCGCACCTGTTTTCGTTTCCACGTGCATCGGTTCGCGCACGTCGAAAAATTTGCGCGGCTCCTCTTGAACTGTTACACCGGCTTTCTTGATGAGATCGACATACGGTTGCGCGCTTCCGTCTCCGATTGGCGGCTCGTTTGCGTCCATTTCCACAATGGCGTTGTCTACGCCCATTGCCGAGAGCGCGGCCAATACGTGCTCGACTGTGTGGACTCGCACCGAGCCCTCGCCAATTGTGGTGGCGCGTTCGACCGTCTTCAGATTCTCGATTTTGGCGTCGATCGTCGGTTCATCCTGCAAATCGTTGCGCTTGAATTTAATTCCGTGATCCACCGGCGCGGGATGCAGCTTAAGCGTAGCTTTTTCACCGGTGTGCAGCGCGGTGCCGGTAAAACCGGCAGTCTTGCCAACTGTTTGCTGAAGCTCGGGAGCGGCCATTGCGCGCTTAAGTAACAGAGATTTCGCATCGTGACCAGAAGTGTTGTAGGGGCCGCGACGCCGCTACAGAATCTCATTAACACCCCACTTTAGCTGGGTGATACGGGCCAGTGCAAAGTCTTAGAACTGCTCCAGCGGTTTTGGTTCAGCTTGGGAAACCGCTAAAGCGGTTCTTCTGGTCATAAGTGCGTTTAATACCTCGCTAAAGCGAGGAGTTAATAAAAACGCCTCATTTCAATTCGAAATCACCGCAGTCGAACGCCATCATTTGATCAACACTCGAGATCCGGTATTGATGCGCCTTCGTGCCGTCATCCTGCCAGACATCGACGGCGTTCTCACCTTTGGCTGCGATACCAACTCGCGTCACATTCGGTGTGTCACTGACTTTGAACAACGGCAAGCCGTCGCTGGTTTTCAGGTAACTCCCCTCGCTATTAAATCCAATACCGAGTTCGGCAATCGGCCTTTTATCTTTCCGCAAAGGATTGCGGATGAGTCGGACCTTTACCACGTTCGGTTCGGTTTCCGTTGAAGCCGAAGTCGCGCCCAGATCTTCGCGTTTTAACGGACCGACTGCGTAACCGCGCGCGTGATACCGTCCAGAGGACAAATCCTGATTTCCATCATCCTTTCCATCCCATCGTGTCACGAGCGCATCAGGTCCGATCGTGAAATCGTTCAATTGCGCGTTCTGATGCAGGACGCGCACCAATTTGCCCGCTTGATCGTAAATTCCCAGGCTGATCGTGCCCTCTATTGGCGGAGGAATGAAACTGATTCGGACGCTTCTGGCAGTCGAGGGTGAAGGTGTTTGTTCAGGCGTTGCCGAGGGCGGCACAGATTGTTCTGGCGAACTCGAAGGAGAAGGAGATTCGCTCGGCGTCGACGAAGGAGCGGGAGTAGGCGATTCCTGTGCTGCGGTGATTGCGACACAAGCAACGCAAAAGACCAAAGTGAGAATCTGGAAACGGCGATCGGCGATTCGCGACTTAAGCATAATATCGCCAGTTCACGTTCGGAAAAATGTTATCCCGCCATTCGCAGTCGCGCAGAAATTCTTCATCGAGATCATTTGTGACAAACTGATCGTGCAGACGGTTGAAGCGAGCAAGATGATCGATCGTGCGTTGCGTGGCGTATTCGCGCGCAGTGCCGGTTTTCATTAGAAATGCCCAGTCACTTGATTGCGCCAGCAAAAGCTCGCGGGCTAGTTGTTTCAAAACACGGTCGGTGAGTTGTAGGGCAGGCGCTCCGCCTGCCGATCTTTCGCCTGGCAACCGATGCGGTTGCCCTACAACAGCAGAAGCCTGTTTTGCGAGGTCGATCATCGTTTGCGCTGCCGCATTGAGTTTCGGATAAATCCAGGCGTTACTCGGATCGAGCCACATAGCGAGATAGCCGTTCTCGCCCCAGGTAGAAGGAGCGGGTTCAACGATTTGCTGCGTCGGATGCGCGGCCAGATATTCACTCGGCGTTGTCAGCCCGAAATCTCGTTCGATTGCTGCGTGACGAATGAATTGTTCCAGGAAAATTGGTCCTTCGAACCACCAGTGCCCAAACAATTCCGCATCGAACGGAGCGACAATGATTGGGTCAAAACCGACTTCGCTGATTTCGCAAATCTGCTCATGAATTTGTTTTAGATAGTGAACTGCATGTTGTGCTGCCGCATTTTCTGCCGCCGTTCGGTCATACAGCTGTTTCTCATCGCCGCGTCCGGTAATCCGATGGTATTTCACGCCTGAAAATTTTCTGGTTCCGCGCGCGATCGATCCCAAATGTTCCATGGGCAGATCGAACCCGATGTCGCGATAAAATTCCCGGTAAGCTGGATCGCCGGGATAGCCTTCGTGCGCACTCCAGACTCGGCGGCTCGCAGCGGGATCACGTGCGAACGCAACTGGGCCTGCTGGCGTATAACAGGGAGCGTAAATGGAGCAGCACGGATGCGGCGTTCCAAAAAGCAATCCGTGAGCGTCGACAACGAACCAGCGGAGATTCGCTTGCTGGAGAATCGATTCCAAATCGGGAGCGTAGGCGCACTCGGGTAACCAGAATCCGGCGGGTTCTCCGCCGAAAAGTTCGACATACACGTCGCGTCCGATTAAAGCCTGCGCGCGGGCTGCACGCGGCGATTGCTGCTGAAGGATCGGTAACAAGCCATGTGTTGCCGCGCTCGCGATGATTTCGAGCGCGCCCGTTTCCCGCAGCTCACGGATGACTGAGAGGAGATCGCATTTCCATTCATCGACATATAGGCGGCGAGTTTCTGAAAACAAATCAATGTAAAATTCAGCCAGCTCGAAGAGTTGCGAATGTTTACGATTTCGCGTTCGTTCTCGCGCGGCCAAGTCGATCAAAAGGTCCAGATGTCGGACGTAACGCTCGCATAGCAGCTGGTCCTGAAGCATTGCGCAGAGCGTCGGCGTAATCGACATCGTGAGTTTGAACGGCACAAGATCGTCGACGAGTCGTTGCATCATGCGCAGCAACGGGATGTACGCTTCGGTGATTGCCTCAAACAACCACTCTTCCTCGAGGAAATGCTCGTGCTCAGGATGACGAACAAACGGAAGATGCGCGTGTAGAATGAGGGCGAAATGGCCGGGCATTGCGGACGATTTACAGCGTCATTCCGAGCGAAGTCGAGGAATCCCGATGCAATACTTCGATGTTAGGCCGCGGACTTCCTCGACTACGCTCCGCTTCGCTCTGGATTGACGATTACAATGTCCGGCAAAAGTCCTGGAAGCGGTCCAGACCTTTTTTGATCACGTCAAGACTCGTCGCATAACTGAACCGAACGGTACGATCGTCGCCAAAGGCAGCACCTGGCACGACGGCAACGTTGGCTTTGCTCAGCAAACGGTCAGCGAAGTTCTGAGACGTGAGTCCAAGCTGGCTGATATTTACCAGGATATAAAACGCGCCCTGCGGCTTCACCGCAGTGATGTTGGAGATCTTCGAAAGGCGGTCGAACATGTAATTACGACGCATATCGAATTCCTCGCGCATATCGGAGAGCGGTTGTTGATCGCCTTTGAGCGCGGCAAGCGCTCCGTATTGAGAAAACGACGACGGGTTCGAACTGGTATGGCTCTGGATTGAATCGACGGCTCTGACGACCGCATCAGGTGCGGCGAGATAACCGAGTCGCCAACCTGTCATTGCGTAGGCTTTACTAAATCCGTTGACGGTGATTGTGAGATCGTACGCTTCCTTTGACAGGGACGCGATGCTCACATGTTTGACGTCGTCGTAAACGAGCTTCTCGTAAATCTCGTCGGACAAAACATAAATGTCTTCTTCAGCAGCAACGTTGACAATCGCCTCCAATTCTTCGCGCGTGTAAACAGACCCCGTTGGATTGCCAGGGCTGTTCATGATCAACATTTTCGTGCGCGGCGTCATAGCATTTTCAAAATCTTCCGAACGCATTTTCCAGGCATTGCGTTCGCTGGTGGGCACGATCACCGGCTCGGCGCCGACCAATCGCACCATGTCGGGGTAGCTGACCCAATAGGGTGCCGGGATTATGACTTCGTCGCCGGGCTGACAGGTCGCGAGGATTGCGTTGTAGCATGCGTGTTTCGCGCCGTTACTCACCACGACTTGACCGGCGCGATAATTCAACCCGTTGTCGGCTGCAAATTTGTCTGCGATCGCCTGCCGCAGTTCCGGGATGCCGGCGTTTGGCGTGTATTTCGTAAAACCGGCTTCCAAAGCCTCGATTGCGGCCCTTTTTATGTGCTCTGGCGTATCGAAATCCGGTTCGCCTGCACCGAAGCCGCAGACGTCGAGGCCTTCAGCTTTCATAGCTTTCGCCTTGCTATCGATTGACAGAGTCAACGACGGAGTCAGTTGTGCGGCGCGTTCAGAAATTTCCATGGCAATGATTTCCACAAATGGGAGCGCATACTATTGGCGACGGTAGAAGTTTTCAATCAGAGGTTTGAAATTATTTTCTTCGACTCGGATGATCGCCATTTCGCGTTTCGCGTTTTCTACGGAATCCGATGCATGCGCGGCGTTGACCATGATCGTTTGTCCGAACTCCTTTCGAATCGAACCGGGAGGCGCTTTTGCCGGGTCAGTGGGCCCAAGGACGTCGCGAATTTTGCGTACCGCGTCCACTCCCTGGTAAACAATGGCGATCGATTTCTCCGTTCCAGGCGCGTCGCGTTCATCTTGATGACAATCGCTGGGCTTTTTCCCAGCCATAAACTCGATGATGCTCTCCCAGTTTTGGCGACCGCTTTGTGAACCGAGCTTTTTCTCAAGGACCGGCAGCACAGGCCCGTAAAACTCCTGCGCCTGACTCACGCTCATCTGGTGCACTTTGAAGCCGATGATCGAGAGGCCGGTGCGTGAAAATACTTCGATCACGCCGCCTGGTCGCAAATTCGGGAATCGGAAATTGTCGGGCTTAATAAGGACGAGCGTTTTTTCGATTTGCGTACCCGCCGGAAACGGCACGGCGTGATCCACGATTCCACCATCCGAATCAGAAAATTTTGCCCACAGTCTTAAATCGCGCTCGACTGCACCCGGTTCGAATTCAGTGACCACTCCTGGTTCGAAGTAAACGACATTCTCCGAATCATCAGTGATGTAATCACCATAGGTGTCGCGAATCGTTTCGCCGCTGGTGCGCTCGTGCAGGATGTGGCCCACGACGTTATGAATCTTTTCCGCAGCGTCCGGCCCGCGGAAGATCAGGAACAAAACACGCGCATGTTGACCGTTCTTCTCCCCGGTAAAATTTTCCAATACGTATTCGCGAATCAATTGCTGGGTGGCGCGGTGGCTCGGGTCAGTTTCCGTCACAATCGTGTCGGCGTAGCGCCTGGTTAGTTCCGCGCCCGGAGCGAACATTCGGCCTCCAACCAAATCGAGCCCGGTGCGGGAAATCAACCGGCCAACGATGCCGCCGGTGCGCGATTTCCGCATTGAATAGGGTGTGACAATGACATAAGCAAGCTGTTCTGATTGCATCGGTTTTACTGTAGCGGCGGTCTATCACCGCCGCAAAAATTTGCCGGGTCGAGATTCTGGGGTCGCATTGCGTTTGTTCCGCTTTGCCAGGATGGCAATCCATTTGCCGCGGTGCTTAATGCTGATCACGTCAATGCGGTTTCGCTGCAGTCCACGAACCAATTCGTCTTGTTGGCTGCGCAAAATGCCTGAGAGAATCAGCCACGCACCGCCGGGTAATTTCGGCAGGATTTCGATAAGTAAATCGCTGTATAGATTTGCCGTAATCACATCGGTTTTTTGTGCGCGGCTCCACTTGTGCACATCGCCTAATTGAAAACTGGCACCGCGAATTTTGTTCAATCGGGCGTTTGATTTGGCGACGGAAATCGCCGCGGGATCGTTATCGATACCAATGACCCGGCCGGCACCGAGACATTTTGCCGCCAAAGTAAGAATTCCGCTGCCAGTCCCAAGATCGGCGAGCGACCAGCCTTGCTTCCAGCGACGGGTTAGTTGTTCTAAAAAACGAAGCGACATTGCCGTCGTGGCATGCTCGCCGGTTCCAAATGCCAACGAAGCCGGAATGATAATGTGGGAGCGGCCTTTGTGCCGCGGCAGTCGGGACGCCAAGGTCCCTCCCCCACTCGAAATGATCAATTGTTTCCCGATGTTGATTGGCTTCGAATCGGTACGAGTAAATCGCTCCAGCCAGTCGCGCGGCAAAGCCTCAATTCGGCCGCCAAATTCCTTGAGCAACGCAGACGAATCGCTCCGTGAGCAGCATACAATTTCCAGTTCGAGACGCTTACAGGCGGGTCTGCTTACGATCACGACCTGGCCGCAATCGCGCGCCTGAAGGAGGCTTTCGTGCGCTTTAACCCAATGCGGTTCGGCTCTTTTGTGCCACAGATACACAGGGAGGATCCTATAGTTTTTAGGCTTTGGGCGACTCGCCTTCGCCAAGGCTGCTGCGCGCTCGCTCCAGCCCCGAAAGCTTTCGGGGCTGGAGCGGGTGACGAGGCTCGAACTCGCGACGTCCACCTTGGCAAGGTGGTGCTCTACCAACTGAGCTACACCCGCAGTTTTGAGAGGGACAATAATGTCCAGCCAACCGCGCCACGCAACCTTTTAATTGCCGTGGGAAGCGCAAAATCGTTGAATCCAAATCGGACGTTTGCTGCATCCTATGATCAAACACTCTATGAAAAAACTATTCCTCCTCTGCATGTGCTCGCTCGGGTTGTATGGCAGCTTGTTTCCACAGGCCCCGACCGAAAGTGCGATTGCTAGCCCGACCGCGACGGCAGTAACAGCCGCAACAGGGGCAACCTCGATAGCGACTTCAGCATCAACACCAACGGCAGCCCCTGGTGCGACGTTTAATACCGCTTCATCCGATCTCGCCGACAAAATTCACCGGAAGCTGGAGAAAAAGCTTGGGCACAAGCATGGAATCATCATCGATAGCGGCGATAAGGATGAAGACCCCGATCTTCAAAAAATGCGCGACTTCATCGCCATCCCGATCGTGGCGATTGTGTTTTTGTCCATATTTGGCGCACCCGTGGCAATCGTGGTGATGATTGGCATATTTTCCATGATCTCGACTCGGATGAGGCAGCGGACCATCCGGATGATGGTGGAAAAAGGTCAGCCCGTTCCCGTAGAATTGCTGGCTCCTGCCACCCGAGGCATACGCCGGCGCTCGGATGCGAGGCGCGGGGTCGTATGGACCATGGTGGGCCTGGGCCTAATGATATGGCTTGCGGCCGTCAACGACTGGGAAGGCGGTGCGTGGTCGTTCGGACTGATTCCGTTCCTGATCGGGCTTGGTTATTTGATTGTATGGAAATTGGAACACAAAAAGGACATTCCGCCTCCGCCCCCGGCACCGTAATATTGCGGCCGTGGAGCTCACTGATGCGGACCTCGTTACTCGAGTTCTTGCCGATGACGATCAGCACGCCTTCGGCGAACTCGTGCGACGGCATCAATCGAGTGTGCGTGGTCTGCTGCGGCAACTCACCCGCACAGACATCGCGTTGGCCGATGACCTCTCTCAGGAAGCTTTTCTACGCGCGTACAAAAACATTCGCAGCTTTCGCGGCGAAGCTCGGTTCTCCACATGGCTTTATCGAATCGCGTACAATTGCTTTCGCGAGGACGCGCGCCGTCGCAAGGAGTTGGTGGGCGTGGATGAGGAACAATGGCAGGCAGAACAGGATCCACACACTGTCGATCCCGGTTTGAGACACGATCTTATGCACGCTCTTAGTTTGCTTCCGTTACACGAGCGCACCGCAGTCGTGCTTTGCTGCCAAAACGGTCTGTCGCATGATGAAGCTTCGCGTGTCCTTGACATTCCCCTCGGAACGGTCAAAACGAATGTTCTGCGCGGCCGCGAGAAGTTGAAACGAACACTGGCGGCATGGGGGCCGAATTGATAAAGTGAATCCAATGATCGACGACGAGACGCTCGACCGCCAACTGCGCGAAGCCGTGCCCTACATTAATGATGACGGATTTACCGCGCGCATTATAGCCATGCTGCCGGCAGAGCGGCGGGAGCCGCAATGGTTGCGTGCAATGATTGTCGTTGGCCTGGCGTTAATCGGAACAGGAATGGCCTACTTCCTTTCCGGTGGCGGCAGCTTGGTTCGCCAAGGCATGGTGCAGATGGCGGACTTCCCGATTTGGTTGTTGCTGGTCTTCGCGTTTGGTTGTGGCCTTGTGGTTGGCGCGTTCGCAGTCATCTTCGCCATCCGCAAAACGCCTGAAGTACGCGATCTGACTCGGCTGGGTTTTTAACGCGCCGAGTTTAATTACACTCCGCCCAATTCACGCGCCTGCTGCACGTCGCATTCGATTTGCCGGACGAGCGCATCGACGTTCTCGAATTTCTTTTCCGGCCTGAGATAACGGAGGAAGCGCAGCTCAAGATCTTTGTCGTAAACGTCGTGATTGAAATCGAGGAGGTAAACTTCGAGAACGCGATCCGATCTGCCGCTGCTCATCGTCGGCCGATAACCAAGATTCACCACACCAGGATAGACAACACCGTCGAGGCTTGCTTCAGCGAAATAAACGCCGTTCGGCGGAAATTGCTCGCTGTGCGCACTCAGGTTTGCGGTCGGAAATCCCATCTTCTTTCCCAGATCATCGCCATGCACAACTGTTCCCAGGATCGTGTATTCGCGGCCAAGCATCGTCGCGGCTTTTTTTAAATCGCCATCTGCCACCGCGCGCCGGATCGTCGTGCTGCTCACGAGTTCACCGTTAACACTCACCGGCGGAATTCCCACGACATTGAAATCAAACTGCGCACCGAGCTTTTCAAGCAACTGAAGATTGCCGCGACGATTTCTTCCAAACGACCATTCGTGCCCGACGCAAATTTCACGCAGCGGTTTCGAATGCTGGACCAATTGCTGCACGAAATCCTCGGGTTCGGTGGCGGCAAAATGTTTATCGAACGAAACGATCAGCAGATGTCGCACGCCAAGCGCGCGAATCAGAGCGATCTTGTGCGGTGTAGCGGTAAGCAAATGCGGCGCTTTGTCAGGTCGCAGTATTTTTTCGGGGTGCGGGTCAAAAGTGACTACCACAGGCGTTCCATTGACCGCCCTGGCGTGTTCCGCAGAAGTCGAAATCACTGCCTGATGCCCCAGATGGACCCCGTCGAAGACACCGATGGCGAGACAAAGCGGGCCTTGTAACCGGGATAATTCGGAGATGGATTGAAGCGTTTCCATCAGGCGAATGACGAATGACGAATGACGAATGACGAAACAATAACGAAGCACGAATAAGCAAGACGCGGTATGCGTGAAATCATTCGGGCTTCGATATTCGGATTTCCTTTGACCTTCGACATTGGGATTTCGTCATTCTCCTCACGCTCCTCGCATTCTGGAAACCTCCGGCAGACTTAACATTCGTTCGAGAATTTCGTCCGCCTTCGCGTTTCTGATTTCGTCGACGGTGATCGCATTGGCGACGTCGAAGCGGCCGGATTTCGTTCGGCGAAGCGATTTCAAATGCGCGCCGCAACCGAGCACCTCGCCGATGTCATGAGCATACGTACGGACGTAAAAGCCTTTGCTACATAGCACGCTGAAATCGATTTCGGAGGATGCGATGCGGTCGATTGTGTAGCGATAGACGTGCACCAAGCGGGGCTCGCGCTCCACGACTTTTCCTTCGCGCGCCAGCTTATACAACGGCACGCCTCCGTGTTTTTTTGCAGAAACCATGGGCGGCAACTGGTAGAAATCGCCGCGGAACTTTTCGAATGCGGCCCGGATTTGATTTTCATCCAGCGGAGGCACCGGACGTTGCTGGATCACTGCGCCTTCACGGTCCTGTGTATCGGTCGACACGCCAAGCACGAACGTGCCGACGTATTCTTTGTCCTCGCTCATGAGTAAATCTTGAACCTTTGTGCCGCGGCCCACAGTGAGGAGAAGCAGGCCTGTGGCGATTGGATCGAGCGTGCCGCAATGGCCAATCTTTTTCGTTCCAATTTGTCGTCGCGCCAGCGCGACAACGTCGTGCGACGTCATCCCTTCGGCTTTATCTACGAGGAGAACCCCGTCAGGAGATGCAGGCGCGCTTAACGGTTTCACGAGTTTCCTCCAGAACTTTTTCTTCGATTTCCGCCAACGTTCCGCGCACGCGCGCGCCGGCAGCCAGTGTATGACCGCCGCCGCCAAATTTCTGGCAAATCGTGCAGACGTCCACGCGTTCGTCTTTGGACCGCATGCTGACGCGCACCTTCCCGTCAGAAAGTTCTTCGAAAAACACAGCAACGATGACGCCGTGAACTGCGCGGAGATGATCGATTAACCCTTCATTATCTTCGGGAATCACACCAAGTTCTGCGGCATTTTTTAAACTCAGGCCAAACGATGCGATTTGGCCGCATTCACTAAACCGCATCGTTCGCAACAGCTCGCGCAAGAGTTCGAGTCGGCGTCGAGGGTAGTTCTCATACAGTTGCTGACTGATTTTTCCGACGTCGAGTTCGCCGTCGCTCACCAACCCCGCCGCAATTTCAAATGTGCGCGCGCTGGTTTTTGGATATTGAAACGACCCGGTATCAGTTGAGATCGCAACGAAAAGATTTTCTGCAATATCTCGGTCGAAGGGCAGGCCCTGACTTTTGATAAGTCTGAAAATGATTTCTCCCGTCGCGGGCGCGCTTTGATCAATGATCACCAGGTCACCGTAGCCTGGGTTACTGACATGATGATCGATGTTGATCCAGATTTTCGCTGACCCGACGGCCGCCAGGGTTGTGCCCAAACGGCTTTGAATTGCGGTGTCGAGCGCAATGGCAACATCCACGTGCTCTGCTGCTGCGGGTGGTTTCGTCAGCAATTCAGCGCCCGGAAGGAACGAATATTTTTCGAGCATTCCTTCCTGGTTCCAGATGCGGACGTTTTTACCAAGTTTCTGGAGCGAGAGGCCAAGCGCGAGTTGGCTGCCAAGCGCATCGCCATCTGGGCGAACATGGCTGAGCACAATGAACTGTTGATGGTCGCGTAGGGCGCGGCCGATCTCTTCGAACGTCGTGTTACTCACTCGTCTTGGCCGTCGGGTTTGCCGAGGTCGTCCAAAATTTCAAGCACCCGCGCACCGCGTTTGATGGATTCGTCGAGATGAAAAATGAGATGCGGCGTGTATTTCAACACGACGTGCTTGGACAGTTCCGCCTGCAACGCCGCCCGATGCGCCTCCAGCTTCTCGATTACACCTTTGCCATTATCGGCGCCGAGAGTGCTTACGAAAACGTGCGCGTTCTTAAGATCGGGGGTGACATCGACAGCATTGACGCTGACCAGTGCCCCGCCGAAATTAATTTCGCGTGTAATGGTGGCGCTCAGCTCGCGTTTCACCAATTCGTTTACGCGTAGTTGCCGATGTTTCATGAGTTGTTGTCATCCTGAGGGGATGAAGCGGAGTCGAAGGATTCCGTGAAATCAGATTTCGATTTGCAACGGGATTTCTCGACTTCGCTCCGAATGACTAGCGTCACAATTTCTGAGCGATTTGCTCGAGCTGATAGGCCTCGATCACGTCGCCCACCTGATATTCGCTGAAGTCGCCCAGCTTGATTCCGCATTCCAGCCCAGACCGGACTTCTTTCACGTCATCCTGGAAGCGGCGGAGTGTTGAAACCCCGCCGTCGTAAACTGGTTGGCGCTTTCGGAGAATGCGAGCACGTGCCACACGAGCAATCCGGCCATCGGTCACGAGACAACCAGCGACGATGCCTCTGCTCAACTGGAAAACCTGTTTTACCTCCGCATGTCCAATGACCGTTTCGCGCAATTCCGGTTCGAGCAGACCGGCCATGGCGTCTTTCATTTGATCGAGCAGCTCATAAATAATGCTGTAAAGCTTGACCTGCACGCCTTCGCGTTTTGCAGCCGGGACCGCCATGCTCTCGACCTTCACATTAAAGCCGACGACCACCGCGTCCGAAGCACTCGCCAACAGAATATCGGACTCCGAAATTGGTCCGACCGCTGAGTGAATCATATCCAGATCGACCTTTTTGGTCTCGATCTGTTTCAATGCGTTGACGATTGCTTCGACGGAACCTTGCGTGTCGGCTTTCAAAACGAGCCGCAGGACTTTTCTGCCTCCGGCGGTGTCGAGCAAAGTCTCGAGCGTAGCTCGTTGCGGAGCAAAAAGCTTATTCGTGCGTTTTGTCTCAAGTCGCTCGTCGCTCAGTTGCTTCGTGGCGCGTTCGGATTCCATCACTAGAAATTCGTCGCCAGCGTTCGGCAGCCCGATGAACCCAAGAACCTTAACGGGTGTCGAAGGCCCGACTTGCTTGACGGGTTTGCCACGGTCGTCGAGGAGGGATTTTACCTTTCCGCTATAGTTGCCGCAGATGAAAGGATCGCCGATTTTTAATGTGCCCATCTGCACGATTACGGTGGCGGTCGGCCCCCGGCCGGCTTCCACTTGTGCTTCGATAACAGTGCCGCGCGGTCTGGCCGTCGGCGAAGCTTTCAATTCCATGACCTCTGCTTGGAGCGACATCATCTCAAGCAGGTGATCGATGCCGGTGCCTTTGGTTGCTGAGACAGGGCAAATAATTGTTTCTCCTCCCCAATCTTCCGGACTTAGACCCCGCTCTTGCAGTTGTTTCTTGAGACGATCGAGGTTCGCGCCTGGCAGATCTATCTTATTGGCAGCCACCATGATTTTCACATGCGGGGCGGCCTTGGCGTGATTTATCGCTTCGACGGTTTGCGGCATGATGCCGTCGTCGGCCGCAACCACCAGCACAACGATATCGGTAACATTCGCGCCACGCGCACGCATAGCGGTGAACGCAGCGTGGCCTGGAGTATCGATAAACGTAATCTTGTGGCCGTTATGATCGACGCTGTACGCGCCGATGTGCTGCGTAATCCCCCCGGCCTCGCCAGCCGCGACGCGCGTCTTTCGAATCGCGTCTAACAAACTCGTTTTGCCGTGATCGACGTGCCCCATGAAAGTGATGATCGGCGCGCGAGATTTGAGCTCCTCTTTCTTTTCAATGACGGGAGGAGGCGGCGCGACAACTTGCTGTTCCACCTTGTGAACACCGCCGCCTTTTTCTCGCCGCTCTTTCTCCAGAAGGAACCCGTGATGTTCTGCAATCTTCGCAGCGATATCGGGCTCGATTGTCTGATTGATGTTAGCAAAAATATTATGCGTCATCAGCTCCGCGATTAGCTGATGCGGTTTTAGTTGGAGCTCGTTAGCGAAATGTTTAACAACAATTGGAGGCTTGATCAGAAGAACCTTCTGCTGCGGCCCGGCTTCGTCTGCAGGAGTCAAAGTCACTTCCGCAAGCGGTTGCTCTGCCGGCTCAGGTAACGGCGGTTCCTGTGAAGGCACGTGTGCAGGCGGCGGCTTGGAAGTAGCCTCAAGCGACGCGCGGATACGTGAAATCGGCGGTAGAACAGTGCGCTTTGTTTTTGTCGCGCCCTCTTGAGATTTTTTTGCCGGCCGTTTCCGATCGATCAGCGAGACAGTCTCCGGCTGCGGTGCGGCGTGTTCCGGTTGGCTCTGCTGCGTCGCGGAGTCGGCGGGCTCCGCCGGGGTCGCTGACCCCTTTTTTGCGAGCTTAGCCTTTGACGTTACGTCGACTGGCTTCTCAGGAGCAGTGATCTTGCGTCCTGTCGCGCTCGGGGCTGCCTTACGCGTTGCAGTTTTGCTGCTCGTCTTCGTTGCCATTGTTTTTCCTTTAAAATTTCGCTCATGGCTCAAGCGTCCTCGAACGGAGCCATTTTAGTGTACAACTTCCTGCCGGTGCACTGCATCGTAGATTTCGCGCGCCTTTGCTTCGTCCACCGCGAGAATATCCACCAAATCCTGCACATCTGCATCGCCCAATCCTTCCAAATTAGTAAAGCCGGATTTTACCAGACTCAGCGCCTGTTGTTCGGTGATGGGCAGCGCGCCAGCAAGCGTTTGGGCGGCTTGAGCCACTTTTTGTTCCACGACTGTCGTGGCCGACGTGTCCTTGCCGATGTTAATTTCCCAGCCGGTGAGCCGCGAAGTCAGCCGGGCGTTTTGTCCTTTTTTCCCGATGGCGAGCGAAAGCTGATCTTCGTCCACCGAGATTTGCACATGCTTTTTCTCTGTATCGAAAACCAGATTTTTTATTTTCGCAGGCTTGAGCGCTTCCAGAACGTAATCCTTTGGATCTGAGCTCCAGCGGATGATATCCACCTTTTCGTTGTTGAGTTCGCGCACAATATTCTTGACGCGAGAACCGCGCATACCTACGCACGCGCCGACTGGATCGACTTTTTCATTCGCGCTCCACACAGCGATCTTGGTGCGATAACCAGCTTCGCGCGCGATGCCGCGAATCTCGACTGTCCCATCCGCAATCTCACTTACTTCCAATTCAAACAGGCGCCGTACGAAATTCGGATGGCTGCGTGAGACAATTATCTCAGGGCCACGTATACCGTTTTCCACTGCTACGACGTACGCGCGGAGGCGATCACCAACATTGTAATCTTCCACCGCGACCCGCTCGCGCTGCGGCATGACTGCTTCGAATTTCCCAAGGTCGAGAATGACGTCGGAACGGTCGAATCGGCGCACGGTGCCACTGACGATTTCGCCCGCGCGATCCTTAAACTCCTCATAAATCATTTCCTTCTCAGCCTGCCTAATCCGCTGCATCATCGCTTGCTTGGCGGTCTGCGCCGCGATGCGTCCGAAATTTTTCGGCGTGACTTCGACTTCCAGAATCTCACCCACGTTCGCGTCCGGTTTGATCTTACGGGCCTTTGAGACCTCGATTTCATCCTGCGGATTGGACACCTGATCAACGACGACCAAATTTGCGAGCGCGCGGATTTCGCCGGTTTTGCGGTTGATGTCGATGCGTAAATCGCGGGACGCCCCAACGCTTTTTTTCGAGGCAGAAAGTAGGGCATTGGACACTGCCTCGAGCAAGATTTCGCGCTTGATTCCGCGCTCCCGCTCCAGGTAGTCGAGCATGGCGATAAATTCGGCGTTCATATAAAACATGCAGCCCGCAGACTAAAAAGAGTGGGACACCAGTTCCCACTCCATCAGCGCGCGGACTAGGGCTATAGGTTACGTTTCCGAAGCGTTCGCGTCAAGCTGCGGATCGGTTTGATTTGACGTCCGGCGCTCAGGTTCGCATAAATCGCCAGCAACAGTTGAGCATTGAAGATTTAACCAAGTCGCCGCTTCGAGCCGTCGCTACGGTGACACTCGTGTGGGCTATTATCTATCTGCCCGCGCTGGGTTCGATTGCCATCAAGGGAGAAGAAGGCCGTCGCATTTTGCCCGCTGTTCGGATGCTTGAGACGGGGAACTACATTGTCCCGCAAGTAGGCAGCAACCCATATTACCGCAAGCCACCGCTGGTGAACTGGCTCGTCGCGGCATCTTTCAAATTGTTTGGCGTGCGCAACGAATGGACGGCGCGGCTGCCGTCGGCCCTTTCGGTGCTTGCCGTAGCGGTTGCGTTTGTCACCGTCGCGCGCGCCAGCCTCGGGTCACGAGGATCAATCGTCGCAGCCGTGATCTGGTTGACGAATATCGGCATCATCGAAAAGGGCCGATTAATTGAGATCGAAGCGTTGTATGTATCGCTGTGCGGCCTGGCGATTATCCTTTGGCTCAGCTCCTTTCTTCAAAAAAAGTCGCCGTGGCTCACGTGGCTTCCGGCATCTGCTTTTCTCGGGCTTGGTTTGCTTGCAAAAGGGCCGACGCACCTCCTGTTTTTCTACGGGATTGTGATAGCCGTTCTGGCGTGTTGGAAAGAGTGGCGGGTTCTTGTTCATCCTGCACATTTTATCGGGCTCATCGTGATGATCGGAATCGCGGCGGCATGGGCAATTCCGTTCGTCCACGCCGCGACATCACAGGTTGCGATCGACAAGTGGTCGGGTCAGTACACCGGACGGCTGAGCGGCATTGATTTCAAATTCTTCGATTGGATCCAAAACGTACCGCGTGGCCTGATCTACTTTCTCCCGTGGGTGCTTCTATTTCCGTTTGCACGACTTTCAAGACTGCAAGAGGAAAACGAACAGCGACTTGCGCGCGCGTTGTCGTGGGGAACCGCAGTACCGTTTTTGGCAGTCAATCTTGTCCCGGGCGGGCTCGCCCGGTACAGCATGCCCGCCATAGTTCCAGCATCGTGGCTATTGGGCATAATCTGCGTCGGGAACGCGTTGCAATGGCCGCGAGGCTGGATGAAAGACGAACGCGTTTGGACCAAGGTCGTAGCCGCGTTCGTTGGGCTGGGAATTGTGATTGGTGCGATCGGCTATCCACTTACATCGATTGTGTTAAGAGACAGGCAGCAGGTAAAGAAAGCCGCGGCGGAAATTAACGCGCTCGTCCCCACAAAGGAGACCCTCTACGCCGTAAATCCTGATTATCAGCCGGTATTTTTTTACGTGAAAGCACCAGTTCAATATGTGAGCGATGTGGAAAGCCTCCCAGACAGCGTGCACTACTTTGTTGTGCGACATAACAATGAAGCGAAAGCATTAGCGACCCAAAAATGGGCGCCAGTGCACCCGCTGCCAATTGCGCGCGTACGAGATTACAGCAAACGGGAGATGGTTCTGTTTGAAGTCGCGCTCGCGAACGAGCATTGACAGGCTCCAGGATTGGAATTGGTTAGCATACTAACCAATTTTTGGTCTTGACAGTTATGTCCCCGGACGACAACACAGAAATATTTGGCCAGCTGCTTCACGGCACGGCGCGTGCATGGCGGCAAAAGCTCGACGAGCGTCTGAAGCCAATGGGCTTGAGCCAGGCGAAATGGCGCACCCTAATGCATTTGTCCCTTGCCGGAGACGCACTCACGCAGGCCGAGATTGCCGCCCGGCTCGGTGTCGAAGAGCCGAGTGTGGTAACCCTGTTGCATCGCTTGGAGCGCGAAGACTGGATTACACGTACCAATTCAGCACTAGATCGGCGATGTAAGATGGTGCTGCTAGGCCGCCGAGCGCTGCGGGTGATTGCCCAGATCAATTCGAGCGCCAAAACACTTCGGAACGAACTGTTGGCAGACATTTCCACCCCTGATCTTCAAATGTGCATGGACGTGCTGGCGCATATCAAAGATCGCGCAGAGAAAAGCGACAAGCTGCACGCCCGCGGCAAGAAGGCTGTGGCGCGCCGCTTGGCGAGGCGCAACGGTCAGGCTAAACGAGGGGATTCGATTCTAAGAAAAGGGGCGATTCGCAGGGTGTCCAAATGAAAGCTAATGCGCCGATAAGCGATCAAAGAGTCATGGATTACAGCATTCCCAAGCGCTCAAGCAAGCCTGAGACGAAGCGAGCCCGCACTGCGAATCACAAAATTCCAAAATGGGCGTATTTGCTGTTCATCCTGCTGGCAGGGTTTGTTACTTATCGCATCTTTCTCCACAGGGCCAGCGAGGCTAAGGGTGCTCAACCACTGGCGCGCCCGGTGCTGGTGGCGAAAGTAATCACAAAGGATGCGCCCATTTACTTGGAGGAGATCGGCACATGCGCAGCGTACGAGACCGTGCAGGTGCAGGCGCAGGTGAGCGGCAAGATCATCGAGCGCCAGTTTCAAGACGGCTCGGACGTGAAGAAAGGAGATCCCCTTTTTACAATCGATCCGCGTCCGTATCAGGCCGTTCTCGACCAGGCAAAAGCGCAAGCCGCGCTAGACCAGGCGACGCTAAAGCGACAAGAGGATTTGCGTGCGAGAAAGGTTATCGCGCAGCAAGACTACGACATTGCTGTCGCGAACGCCCAAAAATCAAAGGGAGCGGCCGAAGCTGCTCAGGTAAACCTGGATTATTGCTACATCAAGTCGCCGATCAACGGACGGGCGGGACTGCGACAGGTTGATGTCGGCAACGTCGTCACCGGAATCGCCGGGACCGGCGGCGCAGTGCTGCTCACAATTCAGGGACTCGATCCCATTTATACCGACTTCACCGTTGCCGAAACCGATCTCGGTTTAGTGCGGAAATACCTCGGCGGACCGAATATTAAAGTGGAAACCTGGTCGCCCGACCAAAGTATTCCGCGCCGCGCTGGCGATTTGTATTTCATCGACACTGCGGTCCAGCCCGGCTCCGGCACCGTGAAAGCGCGCGCAGTTACACCGAATCCCGATCGCGCGTTGTGGCCGTCGGAGTTTGTGCGGGTTCGTTTCATTCTCGACACAATCAAGGACGCGAAACTGGTTCCTTCTCAAGCAGTTCAGATCAGTCAAAGAGGTCCGTTTGTTTTTGTGCTCAAGCCGGACAACACCGTCGATCTTCGTCCAGTCAAACCGGGACAACGGCAGGATGGAGATCTCACCGTTGTGGAAAGCGGTCTCCAGCCGGGCGAGACCGTTGTTGTGAGTGGACAGCTTGCGCTCGCGCCCGGGTCAAAGGTTGATCCGAAACCGTACAATCCTTCGCAAACTGCGACCGAAGCCAATGCTGCCGCGGCCAAGAGCGCGCCGTAATTTTGCCAATGGACCACGCGGACGAACACGACAGTGCCGGTAATGGCGAACGCGAATCGCGAGACCACAATCGTTTAGGCGATGCCAGCACGCCACAATCGCCAAAGTTAGTTCCCGTTAAAGGCACCGGACTTTCCGGGCCTTTCATCCGCAGGCCGGTGATGACGATTTTGTTGACATTGTCGGTGATCGTGGCGGGCATTGCGACTTACAACAAGCTCGCGGTAAACGATCTTCCGGCGGTCGATTATCCGATTATTCAGGTTACGTGCGCTTATCCGGGCGCGGATCCGGTGACGATGGCGAACAACATCGCAACACCGCTTGAGAAACAATTTCTCCAGATTCCCGGCCTCGACATCATCACCAGCCAAAGCACGCAGAGTAACACTTCGCTGACGTTGCAATTTAATCTCAGTAAAAGCATTACCGACGCTGCCACAGATGTGCAGGCCGCGATCCAGCGCGCAACCGGTAAATTGCCGGTCGATTTGCCGAGTCCGCCCACCTTTACTAAAACGAATCCAAACGATCAGGCAGTTTATCTGGTCGGATTCATGTCGGACACGATGACCGACGGCGATCTATATAAGTACGCATCCACCGTAGTGGCCCAGCGCATGTCGATTCTTCCCGGCGTTTCGCAAGTGAATATCTATGGCGTTCAAGGCGCGATCCGAATCAAAGCTGATCCGGCCGCACTCGCTGCCCGCGGATTGACCATGGATGATCTCGCTAATGCGATTCAAGCGGGAACTGTTTACTCGGGCGCAGGCCAATTCGATGGCCCCCATCGCACGTTTGTCCTTCAGCCGAACGGGCAGATCGACAAGGCGGAAGGTTATCGCAATTTGATCGTCGCTCGGAACAACGACCGTTCGCCGGTCTACTTGCGCGACATTGCCGAAGTAAAACAAAGTGTGCAGGACGAGCGCACTTCCCGCTTCTTCTGGGTGCGCGGATTCAACGCGGCCGGATCCACCGTTGTCCTCGCGGTTTCGCGGCAGGCGGGCGCGAATGCTGTCGAAGTTGCGAATTCAGTGAAAGCTCTTTTTCCCGAGCTGCGCGCGAGTCTGCCGGGATCGATTTATTTTCTGCCGGTGTTCGATCGTTCGCAAACAATCGTGAATTCGGTGCACGACGTGCGGGCGACCCTGATGATCGCATTCGTGCTGGTCGTGATGGTGATTTACGTTTTTCTCGGCCGCGCGACCGACACGCTCATTCCGGCCGTCGCCCTGCCGCTTTCGTTGCTGCTTACGTTTGCCGTGATATACATGCTCGGCTTTTCCATCAACAACCTGACTTTGATGGCGCTCACTCTGGCCATCGGATTTTTGGTCGACGACGCGATCGTCTTTTTGGAAAACGTGATTCGCCGCGCCGAGCACGGAGAATCAATTCTACAAGCCTCCTATAACACCGCCGGGGAAATTTCCTTCACGATTCTATCGATGACACTTTCGCTGGCCGCGGTGTTTATTCCGCTGGTTTTTTTGCCGGGCCTGCTCGGGCGAATTTTTCAGGAATTTTCGATTACGATCATTGTGGCGATTCTCGCCTCCGGTCTTGTTTCGCTGACCCTCACACCCTTAATGTGCGCGCGTATTCTGGGTGAACGGAGAGCCGGACACAAACGCGCCCGAATGGAAAAATGGACCGGCGATTTCATCCAGCGCGTGATTGGCGCATACGGCCGGGCTCTCGACAAATTTCTCGACCGCGCCTGGCTGACAATTCCGATTTTGATCGGCTGCATTATCGGCCTTTTCTTTTTCTTCACCCACTTGCCTTTTACCCTGCTACCGGTCGGAGACAGCGGTTTTGCTCGCGGTGTTTTCATTGCCCAGGAGGGTGCCTCGCCCGAGCAGATGCGCGCGTTTCAAAAACAGGTGAACGAGAAAGTCCAGGCGGAGCCAAGCATTGCGCAATTTTTCACGAACGTTGGAACCGGATCGCGTACCGCGTTGTCGCAGGGAATTGTCTTTTGCATTTTCAAACCGCGCGAGGAGCGCGATCCGATCGAGCAATGTCTGCTGCGACTGCAAAAGTCGATCAGCACCATTCCCGGATTAACCGCGGTTATCTCTCCGAGTCCGGTTTTGCAAATCAATGTCGGCGCGACCAATCAGACCCAAGGCCAGTACGCCTACACTCTAAGTGGAATCGTTCCGGAGGATGTTTACAAGGCAGCCGACGAGATGATGGCAAAGTTGCGCGGGTTCAAGGGATTCGCATCGGTGCGTTCCGACTACTACAACAGCACGCCGAATCTCACCGTCAACATCGATCGCGAGCGCGCAGCGACCTACGGCGTTTCAACCTCGGCAATTCAAAGTATATTAAAAAACGCTTACTCGCAGAACTATGTCTATTTGATCAAGGAGCCTGACGATCAATATCAGGTAATCCTCGAAGTGAAGGACAACGAGCGCGCAACCCCTGGCGACCTCAACAATCTCTACGTTCGCGGTAACAGCGCGAACGCTGTAGCTCAATCCGGTCCCGGGAGTGGCGGCGTTACCACGACGACAGGAATCGCTGCCGATCTCGTTCCGCTGCGCGCGGTAACCTCGACTAGTCAGGTGCTTGGACCTCAGGCGGTCAATCACTTCGATCAGTTCACCAGCGTCAGCATCAACTTCAATCTGTTGCCCGGCGTAGCGATTGGCGACGCGACGAAATTCATTGAGGATTCCTTTGCGCAAGTGCGTGAGAAATTGCCGAGCGTGCAATCGACTTTCCAGGGTGAAGCGCTCGTGTTCCGGCAATTGTTCCGTGCTCTGCCGCTGCTTTTGATCGGCGCTATCTTCGTCATGTACGTGATCCTCGGAATTCTTTATGAAAGTTACGTCCATCCGATCACGGTTCTGTTCCCGGCAATTGTGCCCGCCCTTGTCGGCGGTCTCGCCACGCTCTGGCTTTTTGGGTCGACGTTGTCGCTCTACAGCGTGATCGGCCTGTTCCTGCTGCTCGGCATTGTGAAGAAGAACGGAATCATGGTGGTCGATTTTGCATTGCAGCGAATTGATGAGGGCTGGGA